>JAFYWY010000016.1 GCA_017546455.1 Opitutales bacterium | reverse complement strand
GGTAAGCGGCGTCAGTTCGAGCAGTTCGTGCTGTTTGAGCGGGAAATGCAGGCTGATGAGGCTGTGCTCGTTGTAGGGCAATTCCGGAGGAAGGACCACGGGGACACCGTCTTTGGAAAGCGGGACGCTGTCTCCGCCTTCGAGGATGCAATTCTGTGCGTGATCGTAAATGATTCCGTAAACGGGGACGCCGTTGCGGAGTAATGCGAGGGAAATAGCGCAGAGCGGAATTCCCCTTGCGAAATTATTGGTGCCGTCGATCGGATCGAGTACCCAAGCGAATTCGGCATTGAAATACTGAGTCGTTCCCGACGGCGGTAGCGCTTCTTCCGAGCAGAAATCGTCGTTCGGGAACTTCGTCAGTATCGCATCAGTGATCGCACGCGAAAGATTCAGGTCGGCTTCGGTTACACGCGAATTATCTTTTTTCCAATGGCTTTCGACTTTCGAGAAATGCGTTCGGAAAAAATTAATTTGTTCACGAATAACGCTACGCGCGGCCGCGATTCTTTGCGATTGATCACTCATGCGGGGAGACGCCTATTTTTTCTTGGCGGATTTTTTGGCCTTCGGCGCTGCTTTGGCTGCCTTGGCGGGAGCTTTGGCCTTCGGTGCTTCCGGAGCTTTAGCGGCAACGGGGGCGGGAGCCGGAGCAGGTGTCGGTGCCGGTTCCGGGGCGGGTTCTGCCTTTTTTGTGGCGGCTTTTTTCTTGGCCGGCGGTTTCGGCGGGAACATGCCCTTGCGCATTTCGATGGCCGAGCGGTAAACCTCTTCGTACTTTTCGACGGAGCGATCCCAGCTGAAATCTCTGCGCATGCCGTTCGAGCGGACGGCGTAGTAGTCCTGCGGGTAATCGTAATAAAGTTGGAGTGCACGTTCGAGGGCCCAGCGCAGAGCATCCGGTACGGCGTCGCGGAAATTAATCCCCGTTCCGGCACCCGGAACTTGCGGATCCCAAGCGGCGACGGTATCGACGAGACCGCCCGTCGTGCGGACGATCGGCGGCGTGCCGTAGGCCATGGAGTACATTTGGTTCAGGCCGCAGGGTTCGAAACGGCTCGGCATGACGAAGAAGTCCGATCCGGCTTCGATAAGGTGTGCGAGCTGGTTGTTGTATCCGATGGTTGCCGACATTTTCGTCGGGAACATTGCTGCGAGGCGGGAGAATGCGCTTTCGAGCTGCGGGTCGCCGCTGCCGAGCAGGACGACTTGCATGTCTGCGCGGCTGAGCAAATCCGGAAGCACGGCGGCAAGCAGGTCGAGACCTTTTTGGTCAGCGAGGCGGGAAACGACGCCGAATACGGGAACGTCACGGCGGACGTCGAGGCCGCAACGGCGTTGCAATTCTGCCTTACAAATATCTTTGCCGGTGAAATCGTCTGCGTTGAAGTGTGCGGGAACGAGATTGTCGATGAGCGGGGACCATTCGCCGTAGTCGATTCCGTTGATGATGCCGGTGAGGTCGCGCGTGCGGTGGCGCAACACGTGGTCGAGGCCGAAGCCGTATTCCGGCGTCTGGATTTCGTAAGCGTAGGTCGGCGAAACGGTCGTAATTTTGGTTGCGTGATAAAGCGCGCCCTTCATCATGCTGATGCCGCCGAGAGACTCGTAATTGTCTGAGGTGAAAAGGCCCCACGGGAGTCCGAGGTAGTCGATGACGCTTTTGGGCGCGTAGCCTTGGTGTTGCAAATTGTGAATGGTGAAGACGGTGCCTGCGCGTGCGGTTCGGCGCCAGTTATCGCGTGTATTCAAAATTGCGGGGACGAGGCCGGTCGTCCAGTCGTGGCAGTGGACGATATCGGGGATCCAGTTGGATTGTTCGCAGAAGTCAATTGCCGCCTTGCAGAAGAAGGCGAAGCGGTGAGCGTCGTCTGCGCGCTTGGAGTAGATTTCGTTGCCGCCGAAGAAATGGTTGTATTCGACGAAAGAGATTTCCGCGCCTCCGAAGGGAACGTTCCAGATTGCGCAGTCGGCGTACATGCCGAAGCCGAGTTCGACGCGCACCGGATCGGGGTAGCGTTGCCAGGAAGCGTCGCGCTTGACCGAGCCGTATGCCGGGGTGACGATGCGCACTTCGTGGCCGTGAGCCGCCATGTACTTGGAAAGCGCCGCGACGGCATCGCCGAGACCGCCGGTCTTGGAGTACGGGGTTACTTCAGGGGAAATCATTAAAACTTTCATCGGGATATGAAAATAATGGAGTTAATGGTTATTGTGTTTCAGATTCAAAATGTTCGTGTGAACTGCGGAAATCATGAGCGCGGGGAGCCTTTTTGGCAATGTTGAAAAAATCGGGACTTCGGGAATTTTCTTGCGGGAACGGAAGCGCGGAACACACTTTTTGCATAATGACTTTTTCGAAGAAAACGCCGGTTTGGAATACGCTCTTTCGCGTGGCGTACCGGCGTATTTCCCGCAAGCGCCTTTTGCTGGCGGCGTTGTTGGCGGTGGCCTTGCACGTGGTCTTCTATTGCTCGGCGCCCGAAGCTTTTCGCCTTTTTGCGGAATATGCTCCGGTGCCGCAGGAAAAGGTCGTTCTTACGCAGCCCGAGAATGTGCTCATTCCTGAGGAATTGCTTCCGGAGGAGTTTCGTAAAAAGAAAACGTCCGAATTCGTGCCCGTGAATCCGAATGCCCCCGAGCAAGTTCCGGAGGCGACGAATAATCATTCGGCTGTCGATCAGCGTGCGGCTCAAGAAAATCCGGATCCGACGACGCGTTCCCGTAAGCCGACCAACGATGGCGAATTGGAGGATTCGCGCGGCATTGCGGAGCAGGTGGTTCCCCGGGAACTGCTTCCGGAGGAAATGCGCGTGACGCGTGTTGCCGAGCAAGCGAAGTCGGAAAGCGATGCACGCGAGAAGGCGGAGCAGGAGGAAACGGTCCGCGCGCCTCAAGGAGTTTCCGCCCCGGAAAATGCTACGGGAACGATTGCTCTCGGGAAAACGCCGGATCGTACGCAAACGAAAAAGACAAACATTCCGGAGCCGCAGGCGCGCCCGCGTATCGCTACACCGCCGGGCCTGAAAACGCTGACGATGAAGTCCAACACGGCGACGAATGAAATCGGAGCCGTTTCGCTCGATGCGAAATTCAGCGAATTCGGAGAATACACGCAGCGGATGTTGGAGGCGATCCAGGCGGCATGGTATGTGACGTGCGAACGTTCGTCCGTACATTCGCGCGGAAGTGTCGTCGTACGCTTCACGCTTTGCTCGGACGGAACAATCAAGAGTACGGAGGTTTTGCATTCCTCTGCTTCGGAGTTGGCGACCTATGCCTGCCGCGATGCGATTGAGTCGCGTGCGCCTTACGAAGCTTGGCGGGAAGAAATGGTCGCGCTCTTCGGAGAAGAACAAACGACCACGATTTCGTTTTATTACCGTTAAAATTTACTCGGCGGCGACGCGAAGGATATCGCCGATGGCGTAGAAATGACCGCCCGCAACGTAGTGGAGCGTACGCAGCTCGGCGGGAGCTTTTTCAAATTGCCAGTGACCGTTTTCGAAAACGCGCTTGTCTGCCCAAGCGGCGACGCACTCTCCGAAAATCAAATCGTAATTCTTTTCGTTGTGCGTTTCGGGAATGACTTTGAAAATCATCCAAGCCGCGCAGCCTTTGACCAGCGGAAGCTCGTAGCCTTCCATGCGGAAAAACTCGGCACCGCTTTTTTCGAGCTTGTCCGGGACATCGTTTTTGCTGACGGAGCCGAGCGCGAGTGTCTCTTTGACGATGCCCGCCGTCGGAATTTGCAGAGAGAAATAGCCGCTCGCATCGATCAGCTTACGCGTGAAGTGTGAGGAATCCACGACAACGCCTGCCTTAAACGGTGCAAAGTCCAAGGGCATGGACCACGCGGCCGGCATGACATCTGCGACGCCGTCTGCGGAGGCGGCTACGAGCGTTGTTGCGCCGAGGTTCAGGAGGCGGTAAGCCTTTTCGGGGGCGACGGGAAGGATAGGATTCATTGCCGGAAATTATTCGGATTTGCGGGAACGGCGCGAAGTTGGTGCGGACGCTTTACGCTTGGTACGCGGTGTTCGTTCCGGGCTTTTGCTGCGGGAACGCGGAGTCACCTGTTTGCGTGTACGCGGTGCGGCGGATTTTTCCGGAGTCGCAGGCGTATCGTTGCTTTTCGGATACGTGAATGCGAGTGATTTTCCGTCGGAATCGATGTGCAACGCTCCGGAGAAACCTTCCCCGTTACGGAGAATTTCTTCGGCAAGCGGATCTTCCAAGTGGCGTTCGACGCTACGGCGCAGCGGACGTGCTCCGAATTTTTCGTCGTAGCCGACATCGATAAGGTAGTCGGCGGCTTTGTTCGTGAGCGTGAGACGGATGCCGCGTGCGGCGAGGCGCTTGGAAACTTTGGCAATTTCCAAGTCAAGAATCGCGCGCATATTTTGTTTCGAGAGCGGGCGGAAGAAAACGGTTTCCGTAAGGCGGTTTAGGAATTCCGGCTTGAAGGCGCGCTTCAGTTCGTCGCCGAGGCGAGATTTCGTTTTTTCAAAATCCGCGTCCGCATCGAGTCCGGTATCGAAGCCCATCGCCGTGTTCTTCTGAAGAACGTCCGCACCGACATTCGATGTCATGATCAAAATCGTATTGCGGAAATTGACGGTACGTCCGAGCGAATCGGTGAGGCGGCCGTCTTCCAGTACCTGCAGCAGCAATTGAATGACGTCCGGGTGCGCTTTTTCGATTTCGTCGAAGAGAACGACGGAATAGGGTTTGCGGCGCACGGCTTCGGTGAGCATACCGCCTTCTTCGTAGCCGACGTAGCCGGGCGGCGAGCCGACGAGGCGGGAAACCGTGTGCTTTTCCATGTACTCGGACATGTCGATTTGGATGAGGGCGTCCTGTTGGCCGAACATTTTCTCGGCGAGGGTTTTGGCCAAAAGCGTTTTTCCGACACCGGTCGGTCCGAGGAAGAGGAAGGAGCCGATCGGGCGTCGCGGATCTTTCAGGTCGGCACGGGAGCGGCGCAGGGCGCGAGCGATGACCGTGCAGGCTTCGTCCTGTGCGATGACGGAGCGTTGCAAATCCTTTTCGAGCTCCAGCAATTTTTGCGCTTCGGATTTTTCCATGCGCGAGAGCGGAATCCCCGTCCAATCGGAAACGACGCGAAGAATGTGTTCTTCGGTGACGGGCGTGCAGAGCTTTTCGCGCTGTTCGCGCCAATCTTCAATGGCGTTGTCGCGCTTGGCACAAAGCAGCTTTTCTTTTTCGTAAAGGGTCGCGGCATCTTCGTAGCGCTGGGCGTCCGAGGCTGCTTTTTTCTCGGCGACGACATCGCGAATCTGCGCTTCGATGGCTTCGATTTGTGCGGGCGGATCGAATGAGTCAATGCGCACGCGGGAACCGGCTTCGTCGAGAATGTCGATGGCTTTGTCCGGCAGATTGCGCTCCGTCACGTAGCGATCGGAATAACGCACGGCGGAAACGATGGCTTCCGGCGTGTAGCGGCAGCGGTGGTGCGCTTCGTACTTCGAGGCAATGCCTTGCAGGATGCGTACGGAATCTTCGACGGACGGCGGTTCGACCTTAACGCTTTGGAAGCGGCGTTCGAGAGCCGGATCCTTTTCAACGGATTTGCGGTATTCGGAAAGCGTGGTGGCGCCGATGCATTGCACTTCACCGCGCGAAAGGGCAGGCTTGAGAATGTTCGCCGCATCCATCGAGCCCTCCGCTCCGCCGGCTCCGATAATCGTGTGGAGTTCGTCGATGAACAGAATGACGTTCTTCGCGCGTTTGATCTCGTCCATGACGAGCTTGATGCGCTCTTCGAATTGACCGCGGTACTTCGTGCCCGCAATCATCAGGGCGAGGTCGAGCGCAATCAGGCGCTTCCCGGCGAGAATTTCGGGGACGGTTCCCGAGGCGATGGCCTGAGCGAGCCCTTCGACGATGGCGGTTTTCCCGACACCGGCTTCCCCGAGCAAGACGGGATTGTTCTTCGTGCGGCGGCAAAGAATCTGGATGACGCGGCGAATTTCCGCGGCGCGGCCGATAACGGGATCGACTTCTCCCTTGCGCGCAATCTCCGTGAGATCACGTCCGAAGGCCTTGAGCGCCGTCATTTTTTCCTGGCGTCGATTGCCGCTTTCCATCGGGTCTTTGCCCGGGTGTGCTTCGTCGGATTCATGGCCTTCCATTTTTCCGAAAATTTCGTCGAAGTCCGGGAGCTCTGTGTTTTCCTGGGCGGACGGCTTTTTCGGCGTGCCTGCCTGCTTCCCGGAGTCGGGCGCATTGAGTTCGGATAAAATCTGATTGCGGGCTTTTTCCAGGCTGATGCCTTGTTTTTGTAGCATCTGAGCGGCGACGGAAGCGCCTTCAGCCAGTAGCCCCAATAAAATGTGTTCCGTGCCAAGGTAGTTATGCCCGAGCGATTTAGCCTGTTTTTGAGCCAAATCGAGGACATTCTTGGCGCGTGCGGTCAGCGGGACCTGTTCCGGGAACGGGATGTCTTCCGGCCCCATGCCGATGTGTTCTTCAATAAATTTACGGATATTGTCGGCGTTGGCTCCGAGGTGGACGAGGACGTTGATGGCGACGCCCTGGCCGAGGGTCAGCAAACCCAGCAGAATGTGTTCTGTCCCGATGTAATTGTGACGGAAACGGCGTGCTTCGGCGACTGCCAGTTCCATCACTTTCTTGGCTCGGGGAGTAAAATTGTCTGCATTATTCATCGTTGTGTGATTAATGCAGATATTATGCCAAAATAATTGAGGCGGGAACAATAATTCCCGCCTCAGTAATAAGGTAAATCCGGACTAACGGATTTTTACTGTTGGTTGATTTCTGTCGGTGTCGGATTTACCTCGTCGTTGCCGATTAGTACTTGCCATAAATCGGGCCGAAGTTCGCGCAAGCGCGGAAGTCGGCGCCTTCGGAGTCGGCCGTGCCGAAGAGATTCCAAGCCGCCGGGCGGTAGATCTTGTCTTCGGCAACGTTGTGCGCGTAAACCGGGATACGGAGCATCGAAGCGAGTGTGAGGATGTCCGCGCCGATGTGGCCGTAGGTCCATGCGCCGTGGTTGGCGCCCATGTTGGCCATGACGGAATAGACGTCCGTGAACGCGCCTTTTCCCGTGAGGATCGGGGCGAACCAGGTCGTCGGCCATCCCGGGTCGGTGCGGTCGTCGAGAATCTTGTTCACGTTTTCCGGCAGCGTGCAGGTGTGGCCTTCAACGACGACGAGGACCGGGCCTTGGCCCTTGACGAGGTTCATGCGGATCATCGTGATCGGCACGTCGCCCTTGGAAACGAAGTGGAGCGAGTATCCTCCGCCGCGGAAGTATTCGCGGTTGGCCGGGCACCATTCGGCGGCAGCCATCATGGCGTCGATGTCCTGCCAGGTCGTTTCGCCGGTCTTCTTCATAATCGGCTTGCCGTCAACGTCGGTGGCGTGCATGTTGCCGTCGAGAGCGGTCGAACCGGAGTTGATGAGGTGGATGATGCCGTTCTTGGCGAGGCCTTCCATCGTGTAGCCGGAAACGCGCTTAACGGCGACGGGCGACCAGTAGGTGCGGATGTCGGAGAAGCAGGCGGCGCGGCCCGTGAGCTGGTGGAGGAGGAGCTGGCAGATGCCGTTCATCGCATCATTTTCCGTGGCAAACGGGATGGCTTCGCGCGGTCCGTTCCAGTCGAAGGTGCTGTTCAGGATGGATTCCGCCATGTCGCCGTTCGGGTAGTAGTCCGTCCAGTGGCGTTGGCCTTGGAAACCGCCGCAGATAGCGTTGAAGCCGAGACCTTCTTCTTCGCAGTTGATGGTCTTCAGGTGCGGATTGCCGTGCATCATGTCGCGGAAGATAATCGTCATGAGGATCGATTCGCGCAGCGTGCGTTCCTTTTCTTCCGGGGAGAGAACCAGGTCGGGGCGGTTGCGGTCCGGGCCGATCTTGACGTATTTCTTAGCCCATTCCATGGCGAGCTCGAATTCCTTTTTGTCGTAGATTTCGAGGTCCATGCGGCGGCGGACTTCCGTCATGTCGACGGTTTGAACGCGCATGCCGAGGTAGCTTTCCCAGAACGAGTGGTCGAGAATCGAGCCGGCGATACCCATCGAGCAGCCGCCGATGGAGAGGTAGCCCTTGCCGCGGAGCGTGGCAACGGCCAAACCGGCGCGTGCAAAGCGGAGAATCTTTTCGGCGACGTCTTCCGGAATCGAGGTGTCGTCTGCGTCCTGAACGTCGTGGCCGTAGATCGAGAACGCGGGAACACCCTTCTGAGCGTAGCCGGCGAGCGCGGCGGCGAGGTAAACGGCGCCCGGGCGTTCCGTGCCGTTGAAGCCCCAAATGGCCTTCGGGATCGTCGCGTCCGTTTCAAAGGTTTCCGTGATATAGCACCAGCATGGGGTAACGGTGAGCGAGCAGCCGACGTTGTTTTCGCGGAACTTCTGGTTCGCGGCGGCAGCTTCGGCCGGACCGCCGATGCAGGTGTCGGCGATGACGCACTTGACCGGCTGGCCGTTGGCGTGCGTGACGTTGGCTTCGATGAGCGCGGCGGCGGCTTTCGCCATGTTCATGGTTTGGTCTTCGAGCGACTCACGAACGCCGAGGCGGCGGCCGTCGATCGTCGGACGAATTCCGATGGTGGGTAATGTGTCGTATTTCATAATTGGTAATTGGTGAAAAGGTGAGTCGGTAAAAGGTGAGAGCTTAATGCTTAAAGCTTAAAGGGAGTTTTTTACATCTTCTTTAAACTTCAAACATCTTTAAGCATTAAGCTTTAAGCTCTAATCTTTCTTTTTGCGGAAAATCAGGCTGTAAGCGAGAACGACAGCGAAGCAGATTGCGGGAACGATAAACGAGGCGCGAACTGCGGCGGAGGAGGTGCCGAGGTTCGTGTCCCAGGTGTTATCGTAGCAGGAGACGAGGGAGATCCACATGGAGTCCGCGTCGCCGAGCACGCCTGCCATCCACGGCGTAATCAGTGCGCCGCCGAGAATCGCCATGATGAGGCCGGCCGCGCCGAGCTTGACGATTTTTTCGTTCAGGCCGCCGAGGGCAATCCCGTAAATCGTCGGGAACATCAGCGACATGCAGCCGGACATGGCAATGAGGCAGAGGACGTTCGCCGTGAAATCCAGTCCGCCGATCGAGAACAGGACGTTCGAGGGCAGATACATCACGCCCGCGCAGCAGGCGATTGCCGCGGCGGCAAAGAGTGCCATCATCATTGCCGGATTAAATTGCTTCATGAAGTAGGTTGCGACCCAGCGGCAGGCGATGAAGAGCACGAGCGAAATCAGGTAGTACGAAGCCGCCGTTGCCGGGGTAACGCCGAGTTCCTTGCAACAATAAACGTTGAGGTAGGTCCATGCCGCAATTTGGACGCCGACGTAGAAGAACTGCGCGATGACGCCGCACCAGTAGCGCGGCTTCGAGAGAAGCGCGAGCAGCATTTCGCGGTAGTTCTTCACGAGGCAGATGTAAACAACCGGCCCGAGTGTACCGCAGAGTACCCACGCGACCTTGTTCATTTCCGGGAAAAGGAAGTAGAGGACCGTCAGCGGAACAACGCTGAAGAGCAGTGCAACAAAAACGCGCATACCGCCGCCCTGCGTTGCCGTGGCGGGAGCTTCGACCGTTGCCGGCTTTTTGTCATCCTTGAGGAACAGGAAGAAGAGCCAAATCAGGAATGCGATTCCGCAAAGTCCGACGTACGGGGCGCAAACCCAGAACAATTCGTGGTGGACGATTTCCTTGAGCTGCTCGGCGGGCATGAGGGCGCGTTCATCCGCCGTTGCCGGATTGAGGTTCGAGAGAATGAACTGCTGAGCGAGCAAAATCCCGGCAATCGAGCCGACCGGATTAAAGGCCTGCGCGAAATTCAGGCGGCGTACGGCCGTTTCCTGCGGGCCCATCGAAAGCACGTAGGGATTGCAGGTGGTTTCCAAAAGCGAGCAACCGCCGGCTACGACGAAAATCGCGATAAAATAAATATCGAAGCTCTGCGCGATACACGCGGGAATATACATCAATGCGCCGAGAATATAGACGCCCAAGCCGATCAAAACGCCTTTCTTGTAGGAAAATTCCTCAATCAGAATCGACGCAAAAATCGCCAACACGGCATAGGCTCCGTAGAACGCGACTTGCACGAGCGCGGACTTTTCCTGCGGGATGGAAAAGATGTTTTTAAATGCCGGCACCAAATTGTCCGTCATGTTGTTAAGTAGGCCCCAGAGCGCAAAGCAGGAGACGAGCATAACAAATGCGGTCATGAATTTCCTGGGTACGACGGGGAGGGGAGGGGTGGTGTTTGTGTTGCCCATAGTGTTGCAAAATTCTCCCATGTTCCCGTGTCACAGTCAATTTTGAAAACGGCGCCGAGACCGCATAAATCGGGGTAAAATAAAACCCGACAAGGCGAACCTGTCGGGTTTTTATCGCTGTGAAAGCACTTATTGAGCCATTTCCTCTTTGATTTCTTCGAGCATCATATTGACCTCGGAGAGAGCTTCCGGGGCGCGGGAGCTGACGCCGCTCTTCAGAGCGTTGCGCGCCATGAGGATGGCGGCGCTGGTGCCGTAGCGGTTGCTGGAGCCGTGGCCCTTGATGACCATGCCGTTCAGGCCGAGCAGAGGCGCTCCGCCGAATTTTTCCGGACGCAGCTGGCCTTTGACCGCTTTGAGAAGCGGATAGAGCAAAAGGATGCCGAAGATGTAAATCGGATTCTGCTTCACCTTGCCGGAGAGCAGTTCCTTGATCATGTGAACGAGACCTTCGACGGACTTCAGAACGATGTTGCCCGTAAAACCGTCGGTGACAATCACATCCACATCGCCTTGGAAAACGTCAAAGCCTTCCACCGGGCCTGCGTACTCGAACCAGTCCAGTCGCTTGGTCAGTTCTTTCAGGTAGGCGTTGGTCTTGTTGATGCGTTCTCCGCCTTTGCCTTCTTCCGTGCCGACGGTGAGCAGGCCGACGCGCGGCTTCTTCGTGGAAAGCATGGCGATCGAGTAAAGCGCGCCGAGCACGGAGTTGTGGACGAGCTGTTCCGGCGTTGTTTCCGGGTTTGCGCCCACGTCCACCATAATCGTGAATCCCGATTTGCGCGGAAGAATCGCCGTCAGTGCCGGGCGTTGGCAACCGGGCATCATGCGGACTTTAATCGTTCCGGCGCCGACGAGCACCTTCGTGTTCCCGGTGGAAACGACGGCATCGACTTCTCCGGCCTTAAGCATCTCGAATGCGACAATCATCGAAGCGTTTTTCTTCGACTTGAGTGCCTGCATCGGCTTGTCGGTCATTGTAATGGCGTCCGGAGCGTGGCGTACTTCAATATGCGGGTTGGTGTGCAGACCCGCCAAGCGCAACAACGGCGAGAGCACCGGCTCCTGACCTACGAGAATCAGTTTATCCGATGCTTCAAGCTTTTCTAATGCCAAGGCGACGGCATGGACGACTTCTGCGGGACCCTTGTCCCCGCCCATGCAGTCAACGGCAATGCGATATGAATGTGTCTCAGCGTCCATCGTTGGGAAAAAGCTTACCCTTTTTGCGGAAACTAAGACAGACAAAAATTGTCCCTAAGGACAAATTTAGATTTCGACGTCGACGACCTTACGTCCGCGGTACATACCCGTGGTCGGGTTCACGCGGTGCGGAAGGCAAGCCGTTCCGTCCACCGGATCCTTGGAAAGGAGCGGTGCTTTGTATTGATTGGCTCCGCGGCGGAGGGCGCTGCGGCGTTTGGACTGTTTGCGTTTCGGTTGTCCCATGACTTTGAATAAAAAAGGTTGTTAAAAAATTTAAAGTGAAACGATACGCTTCGGTTTGTAATTCGTCAAGTTTGTTTCGCGATAAAATTAGCGGGCGATTTCCGGAGCGTTGTTTTCTGCTTTATATATCGGCGTCGGAGTTTACGGTTTTGTATGATTTTTGCACGCATTTTCCGCCGGATTCGGCCTGCGGGGCTTTTTGCTTAATTTTTTCGCAGGGTTGATTCCCGCGGAATAATTTGCGAGACTAGGCCGAAGATTTAATTCACATGGCAAAACAGAATGAAATTTCGCGGAGTGTCGCCATTGTCGGGCGCCCCAATGTCGGCAAAAGCCGTTTGTTTAACCGTCTTGTCGGACGGCGTGTTTCCATCGTGCACGATATGCCCGGCGTGACGCGCGATTTGATTACCGAACGCGTCCCCGCGGATGATTATCTGCTGATGGACACCGGCGGGATCGGGCTTTTTACGGAAAAAGCGACGCCGAAGGTCATTGCCGATGCCGTGGAGGAACAGGTTTCCTTTGCGATTCAGGCTGCGGAAGTGATTTTGCTCGTCACCGACGTTTCTCAGGGTTGCACGCCGCTCGACCTTGAAGTTGCCGCCCGCTTGCGCCGCTATGACAAGCAGGTGCTGCTCGTGGTCAATAAGGTGGACAACGACGAACGCAAGATGGAGCAGGGCGATTTCTTCAAGCTCGGCTTCGGAACGCCGATTCTGATTTCCGCCGAGCACAATCGCGGCTTGGACTTTTTGCGTCAGGCCATCATCGAAAAGCTCGGCAAGCCCGAGCCGGCGGAAGAGGCCGCCCCCGCGCAACGCGAGCCGGAACCGATTCGTATCTGCCTTGCCGGTCGCCCGAACGTCGGGAAGAGCTCGCTCGGCAACTGCCTGCTGAAGGAATCGCGCCTCATCGTCAGTGATGTTGCGGGTACGACGCGCGATCCGATTAAGACGCGCTTGGATTACACGGATAAAAACGGCAACGTCACGCATTTTGAACTCGTCGATACGGCGGGGAAGCGTGCGAAGAACAAATTTGATACGCTGGAATATTTTTCGGCTTTGCGCACGGACGATGCGATGCAGCGTGCCGATGTCTGCTTCCTGGTGATTGATGCAGAGACGGGGGTAACGCGCCTCGACAAGCAGCTTGCCGGGCAACTCGTTAAGCTCGGAACGGGTTTGGTTGTGGTCGTCAATAAATGGGACTTGGCGCGTAAGCACTTTGCGGCGGGAACGCCCGTCGGCGGTTACGATACGGAAGAGGATTTCCGTCGTGCCTTCGTTGCGGCAATCAACAAGGAGCTCTTCTTCCTTCCCGGCTCCAAGATTCTCTTTACTTCCGCAAAGGAAGGCTACCGCGTCCAGACGATGCTGGCGGAAGCGATTGAGTTGTACGCCCGCATGAATGTTCAGTTGCCGACGGGGCAAATCAACCGCGCGATTCACGATGCGATGGAAGTTCAGCCGCCGCGCATGGTCAGCGGTCGCCGCTTCAAATGTTATTACGCGGTACAGACAGGCAACAAGCCGTTGCGTATCCGCCTTTTCTGCAACTCGGAAGAAAAGCTCGACGATGCTTACGAGCGCTATCTGATTTCGAAGTTCTACGCGGCCTTCGATCTCGGCGGCGTGCCCGTGAAATTCGATTTCGTCGGCAAACCCAAGCAGGATCGCAGCGCCCGCGCTCCGAAAGAGTAGGACCGCGGGGCTTCCCGATGAAGATTAATCTCGTCGCGCGAGCACATGATTTCGCCCGGGAACGCCTGGGCGAGACGCCTTTCTTGGCGGTGGATGCGACTGCCGGGAACGGGCACGACACGCTTTTTCTTGCTCGGCTTGCGGGAACGAACGGCCGGGTGGCAGCCTTTGACGTGCAGGCGGAAGCCATCGAAGCGACACGAGCGCGCCTCGAAAAAAACGCCTGTGCCGCGCAAGTCGAATTGCATCTCTGCGGGCACGAGAAGATGGCGGAGCTCCTCGGCGAAGCTTGGGCCGGAAAAACCCGCGCCGTCTTTTTCAATCTCGGCTATCTTCCCAAAAGCGACCATGCCGTGACGACTTCCGCGGCAACGACCTTGCCTGCGCTCGATGCGGCCTGGGGCTTGCTTGCTCCCGGCGGTTTTATTTCGCTGACCGTTTATACGCGCCATCCCGGCGGCTTCGCGGAATCCGAGCGAGTCGATACTTGGCTCGACGGCCTGCGTGATTGCGCGGATATTTTCACCTGCGGTGCTCACAACCCCGTTGAGCCTTGGTGGGCGGGCATTGTAAAACGATAAGCTTGCCTTAAACTCCGGAATTTAAATTAAATCACCCCATGCAGACTCGACGCGAATTTTTGAAAATCGGTGCCGCATTGACGGCGGGAACGCTCCTGGCCGGCGGATGCAGTCATTGGTTGCCGGTACCCGAAGAGAAAAAAACTCCGGAGCCGCCGAAGAAAAAGACACTCAATCTGGCGTTTTTCGGCTTGGGCGTCATGGGTATGGCCGACCTCGAAGCGCTGCTCCACGTTAAAGGCGTACGCGTCGTTGCTTTGTGTGATCCGGATTCGCGCCGTTGCGTGCGGGCTCAGCGCTTGCTTAAGAAGTTGAATTTCCCGGAAGCGGAAATCTTTTCCGATTACCGCAAGGTCTTTGATAACACGCGCGAACGCATTGACGGGGCTGTGGTCGCGACGCCGGACCATTCGCACTTTGCCGTGGCGATGGAAGCCGTGATGCGGAAAAAACATATCTTTGTCGAAAAACCGGTCTGCCGTACAATCGACCAAATGCGCCGTTTGGCACGCGCCGCCGCCGAAGCCGGAATCGTGACGCAGGCGGGCAATCAGGGTGCGGCTTCCCAGCATATTCGAAGCGCAAAGGAATGGTACGAAGCGGGGATTCTCGGCGAAGTGCGGGAAATTCACGCGTGGACGAATCGTCCGACCTGGCCGCAGGGCATGACCGAGCCGGCCGTGGCGGATCCGTGTCCGACGACCTTGGATTGGAATGTTTGGCTCGGAGCTTCGCGGGAGCGCCCCTATTCCAAGGCCATTGCGCCGACTAATTGGCGCGGTTGGATCGAATACGGTACCGGCGCGCTCGGCGATATGGCGCAGCATATTTTGAATCCGGCGTATTTTATCTTTGATTTGGGCGCCCCGGAATCCGTCGAGGCCGAAGCTCCGACCGTTACGCCGCTGGCATTCCCCATCGCGTCCAAGGTCACCTACCATTTCCCCGGCAACGAACGACGCGGGCCGATTAAATTGGTTTGGTACGACGGCAACCGTATGCCTCCGCGGCCGGAAGATTTGCCCGCAAACGTTCCTTTCCCGAACGGCATCGGCGGGAGCATTATTTACGGCGAAAAAAATACGATGATGCTCGGCTCTTCCGGCGAAACCATGCGTTTGCTGCGCGACTACGATACTATTCGCGCCAATCCGCCGCCCAAAAAGTACCCGCGCATCCGCGGCAATATTTACCGCAATTGGGTCGAATCGATTCAGGCGGGGAAGACCGCCGTTTCCGGATTCGATTATGCGGCACCGCTCACCGAAATCGTCTTGCTCGGCGTAATCGCTCAGCAACTCAATCGGCGACTCGAATGGGACGGAGCCCGCGGCTTGTTTAAAAACGACCCCGAGGCCAACGCCCTTCTGAAGGCCGTGCCCGCGCGCCCCGGGTTTTTGTGTTAGTTCGCCGGAGAAGCCCCCGTTTCTTTCCTTGCTCGAGGGCGGGCTGCGCGGTAAATTATTGCAAACATCATGACAAGCGAGACCGAAGAAAAAACGACCCCGTCCTCCAAGAACGTAAACACCCCGCCGCCCGGTATTGTCGAAACGCGCGGCTTGGCGAAGGTTTACGGGAAGCGCGAAGTGGTGCACGACGTCAGCCTGAGCCTCAAGTCCGGTGAAGTCGTCGGCTTGCTCGGTCCGAACGGCGCAGGGAAGACAACGACGTTTTACATGGTCGTCGGATTGGTGCCGGCAACGCGCGGGAAGGTCTTGCTTGACGGACACGACATCACGGCGATGCCGATGTGGCAGCGCGCCCGTTGCGGCTTGGGCTATCTCCCGCAGGATGCCTCGATTTTCCGTAAACTCTCCGTTTGGGACAACGTCATGGGCGTCGTCGAAACCATGCGCATGCCCGCGCGCGAGCGCAAAGCGTATTGCGAAGCTCAGCTCGAAGACCTCGGCCTGATGCGCCTTGCCAAGCAGCCCGCTTACACGCTCTCCGGCGGGGAACGCCGCCGCTTGGAAATTGCCCGTGCCTTGGCCACGAAACCGCGCTTCATGCTTTTGGACGAGCCTTTTAGCGGGGTTGACCCGATTTCCGTCGCCGAAGTTCAAAAAATTGTTATCGACCTCAAGAACAAGGGCATCGGCGTGCTGATCACCGACCACAATGTGCGCGAAACGCTCTCGATCGTGGACCGTGCTTATCTGATTCACCGCGGTACCGTCTTGATCGAAGGCGCTTCGGACGTCATTCTCAACGACGAAGACGCACGTAAATTCTATCTCGGCGAAGACTTCAAAATGTAAGTGAAATTTACGCTTGCGCCTCCCGATTTAAAAATCCATTATCAGAAACTCATTTAAAAACTTTTTAGGAAACATAACATCATGCCACGAGAAACCGTTATTATCGAATGCACTGAAGCACGCAAAGAAGGCAAAAATCCTTCGCGCTACATGACCACGCGCAATAAGAAGACGATGCAGGCGAAAGTCGAAAAGATGAAGTACAATCCGAGCCTTCGTCGCCGCACGCTCCACAAGGAAATCAAGGGATAATTCGCCTAAGACTCGCGTAAAAAAAACTCCGCCCGAAATTGAGCGGAGTTTTTTTGTGCTGTTTGCCGGGCGCTTAACGGGCTCGGCAAACGGACTGCTTAAAACTGCTTCACGAGCGCCTTGGAATTTCTTCCGCTGGCATGCGTTTCCGCCAAGCGGGAAGGCGGAAGGTCCTTGGCTTCGGCGTCGGCAAAACCGCAGACGCTCTTGAAAAAGCCGTAGGTCTGCGTCGTAAAGGTAATTAACGACTTTGCCTTGCGTTCCCGCGCCATGAATTCTGCGTAAGCGATGAGTTTTTGCCCGACGCCGCGGTTCTGATAGAAGGGCTGAACGTAAACGCTACACACTTCGAGGACGCCCGGGGCATCGTCGAATTTGCGCAGGCAGGCGCAGCCGATGATGCTGCCGTCGATTTCGTAAACAAAATAATCTTCCGTATGCGCCTCGATGTGGGCGTGCGTGCGTTGGACGAGGCTCTTTTTCTGAACGGCGTTTTTCGTGATGGCGTAAATCGCGGGCGCGTCTTTTTTCTTCGCCGGACGAATCGAGTCGTAATCGTTGGCGTGAATCATCGAGCCGGTACCGACCTTGTCGAAGATTTCCGCGAGCAGACCGCCGTTGGTGCGACCGTCGAGAATGTGGGCGCGTTGCGTGCCGTTCTCGAGGGCGCGGATTGCAAAAAGTGCTTTCCCGCGCAGGCGTTCTTCGATTGAAACCGATTTGTTTTTGAGAACGGCAACCAGATCCTGAAGATTGAGGTTCACCTTCAGTTCGCCGTCGATGACGAGGCCCGGGAAGGGCGTCAGATAAATGAGCTTCGAGGCTCCGAGCGCAACGGCCAAATCGGCGGCGACGGAATCGCTGTTGGCTCGCAGCGAAATGCCGTCGCGATCGCAGAGAATCGGCGTCACGAGCGGAATAATTCCTTGGGCAAGCAGGCTCTTGATCAGGCCGGCATCAATCTTGTCCACTTTCCCCGTCAGCACCTGATCGATGCCGTCGAGAACGCCGACTTGCGTGGCGCGAATCGCGTTCGTAATCGCGCATTTGAGATTGGCGTGCGTGAGGCCTTCGATGATGGATTGCGAAACGAGGCCGACGGCTTCGCGGGCAAGCGCCATTGTCGCGGCATCCGTCACGCCTTCGCCGTAAACGTCGCTGATCGGCTTTCGCATGGATTTTGCCATGTCGCGAAGCTGTTTGCCGATGCCGTGTACGATGACGACGTTGATGTTCAGGCTGCGCAGAACCGCAATGTCCAAAATCAGATTTTGGAAATTCTCATGCTCGACGATGCTTCCGTCGATGGCGATGACGAAAGTATGGTCGCGGAACATCGGAACATACTTCAGAATTCCGCGCAAATCGGTGGGCTTCAATTGCCGGTCGGTGCGTGTGCTGTTCGGAAACATGTCGGGAGCGGCGGGGAAGGCGTTGTGCGAAAAGGGCTTAGTTGACGCTGCGCAGTTCCGCCTCGATAGCGATTGCGGCGGCGGCAGGGTCTTCGGCCTTCAGAATCGGGCGTCCGACGACGATGTAGCTGGCACCCGCGCGGGCGGCGTCCGCCGGCGTCATGATACGGCTTTGGTCGTCCAGGCTGGCGGTTGCAGGGCGGATTCCCGGCGTCACCAAGGCGATTTCTTCACCGAGGAAGCTGCGCAGGCGCGGCAGCTCCAGCGGAGAGCAGACGAGGCCCTTCATTCCGGAGGCGACGGCAAGCTTGGCGAGCGTTTCCACCTGTTCCAAGGGCGAACGCGCGATGCCGATGCCGCCGAGCTGAGCTTCGTCCATCGAGGTGAGGACGGTCACGCCGAGCAGGCGCGTTTGCGGGAGGACTTCTGCGGCCGTTTCGACGGCGCGTGCCATCATGGCGTTTCCGCCGAGCGTGTGAATCGTGAGCAGGTCGCAGGGGCGGCCTTTCAGGCTCTTAATCGCGCTGGCAACCGTATTCGGAATGTCGTGCAGCTTCAAATCAAGGAAAACCTTGAAGCCCATGTCCGCGAATTCGTCGACGATGGACGGGCCGTATTTCGTGAAGAGCTGGAGTCCGAGCTTGACCCAGGGGAGCTTACCGGCGAGCGGCGTGAGAAATTTTTTGGCAATGTCTTTGTCTTCGAGATCGACCGCGAGAATGAGTTCAGTTTTCATGCGGAAAATCTTTGACAAAAGCGGCGGGAACGCAAGCGCCGAAAACAAAACATCCCTGATTTTATGCGAAAAACCAATAAAAAAGCGTTCCCGCGTAAAAATGCGGGAACGCTTTGTCGTAAAGCCGTTGTGCGGGCTTATTTTTTCATCAGCGGATAGAGTTCCGCGACGGAACCGAAACCGCCGACACCGTCGAGAATGACGAGCTTGAGAGCGTCCGTCGTGCAAGCCGGGAAGGTGATGGTCTGGAGTTCGTCGGAAGCGCCGTCGCTCTTGAACTCGTCGCCGACCTGCTGCCATTCGCCGTTGACGCGGGCGTAGAGCTTCGCGTGCTTGACGTTGCCGTTGCCGCCGTTCGGGCGCGGGAGAAACGCAAGGGCTTCGAGCGTGAGCGGCTTCTTCAGCGTAACAACGAGTTCAAAGGGCGGATTGTCCTTCGCCGGCGAGTATTTGCTGTGCCAATACGTTGTTTCGTCGCGGTCGCAAAGAGCGGAGGCGTCGCCGTCGGCACCCTTGCCGTGTTCGCTGCTGGCGGTGACGTTGGCAATCTGGTCTTCGGCAACAACATTGGCCAAGCCCGGTTTGTACGGGCGGACGAGCTTCACGGAGTTGACTTCGAGACCGGCGCCGCCGACAACGGCGAGCGGGAAGACGAAGTTCGAGTACTTGTGCGTTTCCGGGTGCTTGTGGCGGACCGGCGTACCGATCTTCTTGCCGTCGGCGTAGAGCGTGAGCGCGCGCTTTTCGGCGACGAAGGTCAATTCGACCTGGCGGCCGACCGGAAGCGTGTAATCAAAGGAATAATCCCAAGTGTCGCAGGTGATACCGACCTTGCCGGTTTCCTTCTGGACGGCGTAGATCTTGCCGGACGGACCGCTGAAGAGCACTTTCGGCTTCTTGCTGTCGGTCGTGCGCGTGACGCGAACCGTCGCGACGTAGTCCGGAGCAATGCCCTTGATGGCCGTCTTGACGGCCTTGCCCTTGACCGTGTCATTCATTTCGAAGAGGACATCGCCTTCTTCGCTGCTGCGAATGGCGGGAACGACGTATTCCGGATCCGAGAGCGGAGCGTAGGAAACGGCCTTAACGAGCTTCTGGAAATCGCGGAATTCGATGTCTTCACCGGTGTTCCAGGTCTTTTCTGCAAAGACGGCGCAGCTTTGGCGGATGCGGTCGAACAGATCGTAGTCCGTCAGGCCCGTGTCGCCGCGGAAGGAGTTGTCGTTCCAAACGGCCCAGGAGGCGCCGAGCATCTTCGGGAGACCCGGGATGATTTCTTCCGCATTGGACATTTTGTGCGGGTGCCAGTTCTGGGAATAGAGGAATTTGAGGTCGAGCAGGTCGCCGTAGCCGCCGCGATTGCCCTTGCCGTTCGGCACGATGTAGGACCAAACGTCGATGATGTTGACGAGGTCGAAGTTGTGCTCGAGAGCGAGGCGCGGATTCTGCCAGCCGTGATTCCAGATGTTGATCTGGGCTCCGGTGCCGTCCACGGGCGTCTTGCCGCGCTTGACGGAGAGGCTGCCCCAGAGGCGCGGGGTGTAGCCGCGATCCTTGATATACTTGATCATCGCATCGGCAAAGGCGCGGTAATCTTCGGGGTCGCCGTAGTATTCGTCCGTGCCGAAGTGGATGACCGGCGTGCGGAAGACGGGCTCTTCGCCGTTCTTGCCCACGAGGTATTCGTCGAAGACGGATTTCACGAAATCGAGCGTTTCTTCGCGGTAGGTCTTACCCGTTTTTGCGTCGTAAATGTCGTCGGAAGCGTCGAGCATCGCGGTGCGTTCGACGTCGTGCGCCTTCGTGACCTTGCCGCGGTACATCAGGTCGGGGCGGACACGGACAAAGCTCATGGCGTGGCCCGGAACGTCGAATTCGGGGACGATCGTCACGCCGTAAAGTTTAGCCTGGTCGATGAGGGCGCCGAATTCGCGCTTCGTGTAGCGGAGATCGGTGGCGGAGAGGCCCGGAACGTCGGATTCGAGGCGGAAAGCCGTCGGAGCCGCTTTGAGCACTTCTTCGCAGGCGGCCTTTTTCTGTGCGGCCGTTGCGTTATGTCCGTTCGGGATGTTCGTGTAGTTGTACATCCAAATGTAATTGTCATTCAGATGCAGATGGTAGTCGTTCATCTTGTAGTACGCCATCGTCTTGAGGACGTCCTTGACAGCCTTGAGCGAGGCCGGCTTACGTCCGAGGTCGTACATGAAGCCGCGCAACGGGTACTGCGGGTAGTCAACAGCCTGTCCGCACGGGAAGGTGTTGTTGTGCTGCTTGAAGACCTGAAGGATGGTGCGTGTGCCCCAGAAAGCGCCGAGCGGATCGGAGGCGAGAACGCTGAGTCCGCTTTCGCGGGAGAAAATCATGTACCCTTCGTCGCCGAGGTTGCCGAGACCTTCGGGCGAGCCGAGGCCGATGGTGATATCCTTCTTGCCCGGACGTTTCTTCGGGAGGATCTGAATTTCGCGGCCGAAAATTTCCGAGAGTTCACGTGCGAAAAGCTCGACGCGTTCGCGCAAGGTGGGGTCGCCGACGTCGGCGTAGCGTTCGGAAAGCAAAATTGCAAAGTCTTCGTCCGGAACATAGGAACCTTCGTCTCCGAGCCATTCCTGAAGCGCAGGAACGACCGTCGGCTTCGGATTGCGCGGCTTGTCGCGCATCAGTTCTCGCACGATGGCTCCGTTCATCGGAACGCTGACTTCAAAGGTCGGCGTGAGGGCCTTGTTGCCCGAAGCGTCGGTCAGTTCGAAGGTGATCTTCGTCGTCTTCGGCGCAATCGGGTTCCGGATGTCGCCTTCAAAGCTGATCAGCTGTTCGTAGGTCGTACCGACGATTTTGGCGGTTACGCCTGCGGGAAGGTTTTTATAAACAAGGCGTTCTCCCGTAAGGTCAAGATTCTTGTCGGGCGTGAATTGTTTCGCCACTTCAGCGATGACAACGGCCTCTTGAGCATAGGCCGACACACTTGCAAACGGAACGTCAAGGCCGGCAAATCCGGCAACGGCAATTGCCGCAATCGCGGCAGAATAAGCATGCATTTTCATGTGGTGGGATAGTATTAAAGGCAAAATCCTAAAGAATGTGCCTATTCATGGCAATCTTAGACTTCTTCCCATTAAAAAGCGGGAAGCACCCGTAGGCACCTCCCGCTTTCTCAGGATTTTAGTTCTTATTCTTCGATGAAGAAGACGAAGAGTTCTTTCGGCCCGTGGGCGCCGAGGACGAGGATGCGTTCGATGTCGCCCGTGCGGGAAGGCCCGGTGATGAAACCGAGGCAGTCCGGAAGATTTTCGCCGTACTTAGCGCGGATGAGCGCGTAGGCGTCGCTGAGGTCGCCGACGAGCTGCGAGCGCTTGGCGAGGACGATGTGGACCGGCGGAAGTACCGATAGGGCGCGGCCGCCGCAGGCACGCGTCGAGAACATGACGCTGCCGGTTTGGGCGACGAGGCATTCGCATTCGGTGATTCCGGCATCGACGGCAGCGAGCGCGTTTTTGTCGTAGCCGTCATCCGTGATAATCGGCGATTTTTCTGCGGGAACGACGGCTTCACAGAGCGGCGCGCGGTGCGTGGCGAGCTTGGCCCAGCCGCGTTCGGCGCAGAGGGCTTCGAGCTTGGCGCGGGCGTCCGCAGCTGTTTTGCAGGCGACGAATTGGCCTTTGAGCGCGTCGAGGTTGGCTTCGAAAATGGCGCGGCGTTCGGCGTCATTGCTGCCGGCGGGCGGCATGGCATCGCGGAAGTCGCGGGTGTATTCCGCGACGGGGGCGTTCGCGTGGCGCCCGTGGATTTGTGCGGGCGAGGGAGCGCGCAGGCGCAGGGCTTCGCGGATACGTGCGAGTACTTTTTCTTTGGAAGGATTGTTCATGGTCGTTGTCTGCGAAGGGTTAACGGACGCTTAGGTCTTGTTTTTTATGCTCGGCGAAACGTTCGCGGAAAGAGCTTTTCGGCGGTTCGGGGAGCTTGCGCGTTCCGGTCCAGCCGTAGAGCAGGGTGCCCGGAACCTTGCCGGCCAGTTTCGTGAGCGGATTGATTTTTTTTGCGATCTTAAAGGTCAATGCGTACAGCTTCGGGTGTGCGAAGATGAAGTTGAATCCGAAGAAAATCATTTTCCAAAGAATGCTCGGCGCCAGCGTCGCGGCATTGCGGCGGTTTTCGAGCAGGTGGTCGTGGATGTCGATCTTGACCGGGCAGGCTTGCGTACACGCCCCGCAAAGCGACGACGAATAGGACAGGTGCTGCCAGTTTTTCGTTCCGCGCAGGTGCGGCGTAATGAGCGAGCCGATCGGGCCTTGGTAGGTCGTGCCGTAGCTGAGGCCGCCGATGTTTTTGAAGACGGGGCAAACATTCAGACAGGCGCCGCAACGCATGCAGTGGAGCGCATCGCGGTGTTCCGCATCCGCAAGCAATTGCGTGCGGTTGTTGTCCAAAAGCACGACGTGGAATTGTTCCGGCCCGTCGGGATTTTCCGCCGTGCGCGGGCCTGCGTACTGCGTGTTGTAGCCCGTGAGCGGCTGGCCGGCTCCCGCAGTCGCGAGCATCGGCAGGAAAAGCGCGAGGTCTTCGAGGCGCGGGACGACCTTTTCGATGCCGACGAGCACGAGGTGAATCTTCGGCATGGCGGCGGAGAGGCGGGAGTTGCCTTCGTTTTCCGTCACCGAAATCATCCCGTCGCGGGCGACGATGAAGTTTGCGCCCGTGATGCCCATGTCGGCGTCGATGTATTTCTGGCGCAGGTATTCGCGGGCAATCATCGTCAGCTCCGCCGGATTATTCGTGTCGCGGGAGTGGATGTTTTCCTGGAAAAGCGTATTGATTTCGTCGCGCTTGACGTGCATGCACGGGAAAACAAAGTGGAACGGCGGTTCCTTGCGCAGCTGCTGGATGAACTCGCCCAAGTCGCTTTCGACAACCTCCGTGCCCGCCGCTTCCAAAGCGTCGTTGAGGTGGATTTCCTCCGAGGTCATGCACTTCGACTTGATGATTTTTTTGACACCGTTGTCGCGAGCGACCTTCAGGATGTACTCCCGTGCTTCACTCGGCGTCGAAGCAAAGAAAACATGGCCGCCGCGGCCTTCGATTTTTTTCGAAAAGATTTCGAGTTCTTCGGCGAGATTGTTCAGCGATTCGTACTTCGTCTGCGCCGCGCATTCGCGGGCCTTTTGCCAATCGCGGAAATTGTTTTTGTTTTTGTCGCGGGAAACGTAATAACCGCCGAGAGCCTTGTAGATGAAGTCGCGGCGGGCTTCGTTGGACGTAGCGTCGGCGACGGCTGCTTTAAAGCGTGTCAGTGGAGAGCTCATATCGGAAAATAAATAGAGTTTAGGCTTCTTGAGAGGCGAGGATTTCCGCAATGTGAATCGTCTTGAAGGGAAGACCTTCGCGCGCCGCATAGCCGCCGATGTTCATCAGGCAGGACGCATCGAGCGAAGTCACGTATTCCGCTCCGGTTTCCAAAATCGAAGCGACCTTCTTTTCGACCATCGCCGTCGAAATCTTCGGGAATTTGACGGAAAACGTGCCGCCGAAACCGCAACAGGATTCCGCTTCGCTCATTTCGACGAGCTCCAAGCCTTTGACCTTGGCCAGGAGCGCGCGCGATTCGTGCTTCGCCTTGAGCATGCGCAGACCGTGGCAACCGTCGTGGAACGTCACCTTGTGCGGGAACGCGGCTCCGAGATCCGTGACGCCGAGTTTGTTGACGAGGAACTGCGTGAATTCAAAGGTCTTTGCCGCAAGCGCCTTGGCGCGCGTTTCGTGTTCCGTCCCCTTGAAAAGGTCCCCGTAGCCGTCCTTCATCATTGCGATGCAGGAACCGGAGGGACCGACGATGACTTCCGCGTCTTCGAAAATATCGAGCGCGCGCAGTGCCGATTTGCGGGCTTCTTTCCAGTACCCGGTGTTGTGCGGCGGCTGGCCGCAGCAGGTCTGGCGTTCCGGAAAAACGACTTTATGCCCGAGGCGTTCCAAAATCTTAACGCACGCCATGCCGGCATCAGGAAAATACTGGTCAACAAAACAAGGGATAAAAAGGCTGACTTTCATGAAAGCCGATTAAACACACGTCCCGTCAAAAAGTGAAGCGCAGATTATAGTGGCGACCTGTCCCCGCAGACAATTTCGGGGCGTATGGCGAGCCGCGCGGGATAGGATTTCCCCGGGAAAATGTCGGATTCCCGGCGAGGCGAGGGGAGAATTTCGCAGGAAAATCGTTCCGAATGTCGAATGGGATGAGGTGCTGATGGCGGTGAAAACCGCTTAAAAACAGGGGCGCTCCGCGTTTTTCGTTTTCGGAGATAATGCTAAATACATCGGTTTTCTATAAATTGCTTAATTCTAACCTACTACATAGGTAATATTTGCTTGTCTTTTTATAAATTTTTGAAAAAATCCGCTCCCTAAATTGCTCTTGTCGCTGAATCGATTTCGGCGGGGCAGTTTACCCAAGTAACCCAAGTTTAACTAAAACCCAAAATGAAAAACATCATCACAACTGCCACCCTCCTCGCAGCAGGCAGCGCCCTCGCTTGCGCGGAGATTCATACGTGGGATAATGCCTCCCAAACCGTGAGCGGCGAAAACGTCGCAACGTGGAACGTTACCGGTACTGGTCTGACCTGGACTTCCGGTGTTGCGGAAAGCGTTATTTTCACCATTGACTATACTTCGATCGACACAAGCAAAAGCTATGTACTTTTCTCCGTAAAGGATGTTACCTACAACGGCCTGACTGCTATTGGCATTGAAGGCGGCAATATTCTTTTCGAAAATTGGGACGACCCCGCAGCCACCGCGACGTATGCTTTGGCCAATATTACAGCTGAGCAGAATTTGACCTTTGTTTTTTCGCGTGACGCCTCTAACAATGAGACGCTTTCCATCTATGCAGACGGAAACTTTGAGAGTGTTGCAGCAACGCTGACGGGTAAGCAGAACCAGTCCTTCCGTGATAAGAATTGGGTCAGCTTGGATTTTGGTGGAACGACGGGAACATCCTATACCGGGAATGTCAACAATGTCATGCCCAGCAATGCTGAAGCTGAAGCATTCTCATTGATTGCTGCCGCTTACACCGTTGGTGCTGTTGCGACTACGGAAGATTTGATTCAGTACGGAATCTCCGCGATTCCGGAACCGTCGGCTTTCGGTCTGTTGGCCGGCTTGGGAGCCTTGGCGCTCGTCGGTGCGCGTCGCCGCCGCTCCCGCTAATCGGCTTTCC
>JAFYWY010000015.1 GCA_017546455.1 Opitutales bacterium | reverse complement strand
ACACATCATAATTAAACGTGTTCTTTAAGATCACCTCACAAACGACAAAACAATTACCGCAACAATACCGATGATCGCAATGAGGTGCAGAGACATCACGACTCTCAGGATTGTTTTTGAGCGTCTAACTTCATTTAAGACGGTTCCGGTATTACCGGTAATGAATGTTAGATCACGTTTAACATCATCACGCACTATTTTCGCAATTACATCTACGTCGTTTTTAAGGCAAGACACATCTCTGGAAGCCGTTGTAATTAGCGCGTCTAAAGACCTCACCCGTGCAATCTCAGCATTGAGATTGCTTGCTTGATTTTTAAGCTCCGATTTGGCGTCGTTTAGAATTTGATTCAAATCTCGGGCGAGGGAATCCTGTTTGCCCTTAAGACTACTCGCAACCTCTGCCAAGCTCTTGGATACCTGAGACATTCCCTCGGAATATTTACAGACAGCCACACCAACGTTTTTATACGACTCAATCGTCGACTCTACTTGCCGCTTGGCAGAATCAATTTCTTTGAGAGCCTTCTCAAGCTCCACAAGTGATTTCAAGATATTGTCTTCATTCATTGTAATTTATTCCTTCATCGTTCCACGTATCTTTTCGTAAAATCTGTCAGCCACTTCGAATGAATCATAAGTTCACTTTCCAAATCCCATTCATTTAAGAGCTTTATTTCAGATTCAGTAGCAACTTTTCGGCTGTCCCTTGTAAGTTCCTTTTTGTAAGCCGCCATTCTTTGACGAAAATCACTCCAGTCTTCCGCTCTGGCACAAAATTCAACATAGCCGTTGATATAACTTCTCTTGAGTTCCTGCTGAAGCTTTTCGTTCTTTCCTACCTTAAGATAAAGCAAACAAAAGACATTAAGAAAATCTAATGCCGGGTTTGAATCGGTCAACGACCTCCGAATCAAACGAACAGCTCCTTGTAAATGTTTGATATTATCCTTGGGAGAGCTCGTCCCAGTGACATCATCGTCAACAACTCTCAAATATTTAAACAAGACGTCATACGAACATTTCTTTCCGTTTTCCGTATCGTCAACTAAGGAAAACGGTAAATTGCTATCCTCTGTCCTATAGCCTTCACGGGCATACTTCGAATTAAAGTAGTAATAGATAAAATCTTTAAGATCTTCATTCGCTCTCAACCAATCCTCATCCTCCAACCCTGTCACACAAAACATTCGCATGTCATCAATTGCCCTCTTACGCTTAGTTGCAATTTTTTCGTATACGAATTCCGTGAGATACCCCAAACAACGGTAAACTTCATTCTCACCCTTACGGCTAGGAACTTTTGCAATCTCTAACTCGGCCCGCTCCCTAGTATAATATCTCTCCAAAAATTTCTGTAAGAAACGGTAATATCCCCCGTCAGGCTTCCTCTTGGCCACGATTCTATAGCACTTTCTCTGATAATCTCGAGTAACATCGTCAATCAATCCAATACAGCACATTCTGTATATTGCCTTCTCAACATCAGCCTCCCCAACTTTCCTCACTACCCCATCACGTCCCTCAAGTTCATATGTAAATGGGATGAACGCAATCAACTCTCCGTCAACGGAGTCAGTTAAAACTCGTTCTAAAAACCCTGAAACAGTCTCTTCTTCCACCCTGTTACCCCGGAAGAGCGGTGTTGGAAGTCTGCTAAGAATTTCATACATCGTACGTTTTTCCGAATTCACGCCTTTGAAATTCTCATTATAAAAATATTCAACCGTTTCGTAGTCCGGATCAGAAAATACACCCAAAGCCGTTATGTTTTCGGGTGTAAGATGTTCGATGTACTCGTCTCCGACTCTAACACCGTAGTAGTTCAGAATCTTTTGCAGCTCTCCATTATAAAACCACTGTCGTTTGATATGCGGAATCGGACGCTTCGATATTGGACAATCCCCGCTCACGCGCACAAGGTGATAGTCCGCAAATAAAATTGTGGCAAGAGCGATTCTTCTATCTCGGCCGGCACGCCCAGCCTCCTGTACAAAGCTCTCAAGCGAACTTGAATGGTTCATGTTAACAGTAAACCGAACATTCGGTTTGTCTATCCCCATCCCGAATGCCTTTGTTGCTACCATGATAGGAAATTTACCTGCTTTAAATTTTTCCAAATTCCCAAATGAACTCAGAGGCCCGGAACGGTTGTCACGTCCGACAAAAGTCCCGACGTCGCGAACAGTCTCCTGAAGGTTCGTCGCGATCGTATCAACAGAAAGCCCTGTGTTAGCCCTATGAGGACAAAAAACAATACCTCCATGCGAATATGTTTCTGCGGCGCCAAAAAAATCTTCCGGCAAACAGACATCTAAATTAGCATCAGGAATGTCAGACAAATTCTGCCGCTCTGCAAATCTCGTTTTTATTCTCTCAATAGACTCATCTGTTTGCAGTTGGTTCAATAAATCCGGAATAGTAGGCAGATAGCTTAAAAGAGAAGCGCTTTTTATATTGTAAAATTCCTGTTTATTGATGTCAGGATTAACGGGATGCGGAAGGTTGGCTCCAGTCCCAATAACGCTCCTACGCGGGAAATTCACCGAAACACGTTCAATTTTATACTGCAACTCTAGGCGATTTGTATTTTCATCACGTACGGTTGTATCCGAATCCAATTCAAATGCGCCATCTCCGGATAATTCTCGCTCTACGTCCGCCAAAACGTCAAACGATGCTGTTGCCGTAAGTCCCAATAGCGTTAGTCGGCGCCCGGCATCTCCTTGTTTGGGCAATAGATACCGATACATGTTTTTACCCAGATGCAAGTATGAAAATCTAAAGTCGTGTCCCCATTCCGAAACACAATGAACTTCATCGATTACACCATACGCAAAGTAAACCCCCAATTCATGCATATTCTTCAACTTCTCTCTGAAGCCATGAATACACAATCTCTCCGGAGCAAGAAATACGAACTGTTTTTGGGAGGCCTCCATCTGGCGCTCTCTAGCTTCTCTTTCGCTAGATTCGAGCGTGGAATTAATGAATGTACAGGTATCTATCCCTAATCGAACGAGCCCATCATACTGATCCTTCATAAGGGCAAGAAGAGGATCAACGACAATGGTAACTCCCGGCTGAAGCATTGCTGCCAGCTGATAAGTAATCGATTTGCCACCTCCCGTAGGAAGCAACCCAATAACGCACTTATTCTGCAACGCCCTGCTCATGATTGGGAGTTGCCCACTTCGGAAGTTCTCCTTCCTAAACAGCATTCGGAGAAAATAGCACAACAGCTCTTTCTCATCCGTCCGATCAATATACTCTCCCTGCGCCGTCTTATCTACCAACGGTTTGTATTCAATTGAGCCAGAAGTATAAATAAATCTCTCAGAACGCCGATAATGAGCGGAACGAATATTGAAATAACATCTACTTGGACATCTAAATTCGCTAAGTGAGATATTCTCTATGCCCGAGCGCCTCATTGTGGCGATATCTATAACCAAATCATAATCAGTGCCCCGGATACCATCATCAACACTCGTATAAATCCTCGCATCCGTGGATCGGAGCGCAATCCTGTGAAGTGGTGAGCGAGAAAAAGGCTCTGAACTTACCACATCCAAATAAACTTTGGGAAACTTTAGAAATTCGTACTTCCGGCTAAGCGAAGCAAGCGTATCAAACATTCGAGAGAATTCCTCAAATGCCATAACTGCACAGGGGACATCCTGCTCTACAACTAGAATTTTTAGCTCGTGCACAGAAAAAACATCAAGCTTTCCAGCAAGAATCGCCTCAATGATTATTTTTTGAATTCTCGAAACTCCTATAGGAGACAATGCCAGTTGCAAATGTTTTATCCAATTCGAGTCATTTAGCGTTTTCCGATACGCAAAATCTACATTACGAAGGAATGAAATCTCTCTAATCCGATCAACAGCTTCGCCTGAATCTTCCAAGCTTTTAATGCGAGTACACGACCACCCTTCTCCATTCAATGCGGCATCTCTCTTCTCATCCTGCCTTTTTACTGCCACATCTTTATGGGACGGACCATCTATTTCACATACGATTCCATTAGGCTCCGCCTTTCCTGCGTCACAGTATGGGAATTCACACGCAAAATCAACCCGCTGCCCATAGTACCCCTGATCTTTACCAACGATGGATTCTATTTCACGCTGTGGCAACAGGAGATGTCGTAGCCAAGCCGGAGTTTTGCTCAGTATGAATGATTTCTCGAAATCACTACCTAGAATACTCGTATTGTAGGAGTATTGATCGAGATTCAATCTATTGTCTAATGCATGCAAAGCCATGAAAATGTCATCGCTCCTGCACGATACCGCCTCATATGCGACCCCTCCAAGCCAGTCTTCCACCTTTTTATTTCCAAACTCTCTAAAGCAATCCTCAACAAACGGACTTGCCCTCGTCGGCAAACCTCTAACTACGATATTATTTAGAACAGCAAGAAGTGGATGAATGTCATTATGTACTTTTACCTCAATATTATTAAATGCCGCAATCACTTCAAAATCCGAGAGATGACGAAGCATCGCTTGAGCTTGCTCCTGCCGCTCATCCGGAAGAGACCTTATTGCGCGGTCAACACAATCCAAAATACTGGCAGCATGGAATTGAACGGAAGACATTGAGTGCGAGAGGGTGTTAGACGAAACAAAGCCTACGCGAAAGGGTATTTTCCCATTCCAGTGTGTCAAGAGTCTAAAAAGACGCGCCTATATCATCTCCCGGATTAAGGCTGGCTTTCTGAGCCCAAAGCTTATCAAAGCCCCGCCCCGCCTAAAAGTTAAACAGAAGGCGCATAAACACTAAGAATCCCGCTTGAGCACTAGCTTCAAGCGGGACTGAGAAATTGGTGGGCCCAGCAGGATTCGAACCTGCAACCAAGGGATTATGAGTCCCCTGCTCTAACCATTGAGCTATAGGCCCGTAGAAAAAGAAATCCCCAAAAGGTTCGCAGAAAAAAGCCTAAGAATCAATGAAAGAGTTTGAAGCCCGGCACAAGCGAGCCCCTGTATTCGCGAAGAATCGGAACCTACTTTTTTGAATTTAATTTTAGGCACAGGAGTTTTAGGCTTTCGGGCATGAAAGCTCAGGATCCGAATGAAATATTCGACATTGTCGATGCCGACGACCGCGTTGTCGGCCAAGCGACGCGTGCCGAAGTTCATGTGCGGAAACTCTTTCACCGAGCGGTTCACATCCTGATTTTTACGCCGGGCGGCACGCTGATTCTGCAACGCCGCTCGCTTGCCAAAGATACCTGCCCGGGTCTGCTTTCGTCGTCCTGCGCCGGCCATGTTGATGCGGGCGAAAGCTACGGTTTTGCCGCTTTGCGAGAGCTGGAGGAAGAGCTCGGCATCAACGCCCAAGCGGAAAAGCATCTGGAATTCGTCGGCATGCAAAAACCGTCGGCAGCAAACGGATTCGAATTCGTACGCATTTACGCGTTGCGGCATTTCACGGGGACGCTCCGTCCGAACACGGCGGAAATCGATGTGCTTGAGCTGTTTTCTCCGGACTCGCTTGCCAAAGCGATGCGGGAGACGCCCGAAGACTTTGCACCCTCTTTCATTACGGTTTGGAACGAATTTTTCGCGCATGGAGCCGGAGAACGTCTTTGAGATTCGCCTTCCGGCAAGCACGCGTATCGTGCAGATTCGCCTCTTACGCTCGGGGCGATCGACGCGCATGACGCTACGCATCAAAGCGGACGGCAGCGTCTCCGCCGTCGTTCCCGCCGGGATGCGCGGCAATGTACTCGAGCAAGCCCGTCTCTTCGCACTGAAGCATTTGGACTGGATTGACCGTCAGCTCGCGAAGTTCGAAGCCTCACCGGCCGCCCGCACAACGGAAACGCTCCTCGAATACCTTCAAAAAAATCCCGACATTTTTGCGGGCGAGCACCCGCTTCGGACCGAAATTTCGACGAATGCGGTGCGCCCGTTTTACGTGTTTCGCCCGCAGGAAAACGTCCTTCCGATTTACATACGCGAAGCGTCCGCCGACGCGGATTTGCAGCAACTGCTGACATCACTCGCCAAAGAAATTCTCCCGGTGCAGGTGCGTGAACTCGCCGCACGCTACGGAGTCTCGGTCGGTAGCATTTCGATTCGCAACCAGCAATCCCGCTGGGGTTCCTGCACGACACACGGCGATCTTTCGCTGAACTGGCGCCTCGTTCTATTGCCGCCGGCAATGCGCGACCACGTCCTCTTGCACGAACTCGCCCACCGCCGACACATGAACCACTCGGACGATTTTTGGGACCTCCTCTGCGCCTGGGACCCGCAGGCCGTCAAACACGACGCCGAGCTCCGGAAGCACTGGTCAAAGGTGTTTTACTTCCGCTAAGCGTACGGCGGAAACGTTTAAATCCCGAAAAATTCGCAGGTATTGGCGTAGGTGCGCGCCTCGATTTCCTCCGTTGTCAGCCCGAAAAGATCGGCGACGTATTCGGCGGTTTTTCGCATGAAGGCCGGCTCGTTGCGTTTCCCGCGCAATTTGCAGGGAGCCAAATACGGGCAATCGGTTTCAAGCATCAGGCGATCGAGTCCCTGAGCCAGCGCCGCTTCGCGCACATTATCCGCATTTTTGTAGGTAATCGTTCCGGTAAACGAAGCCCGGCCGCCGCGTTCATTCAGCAGGCGCACGGCGGCGGCATCTTCGGCGAAGCAATGAAAAACAACCTTGTTCCAATCAACTCCGCTGCGGTCAATCATCTCAACGGTAGCGGCAAAGGCGTCCCGTGCGTGGACGATTACGGGAAGATCTTTTTCCTTCGCCAAAGCCAATTGACGCTCAAATACAAGACGCTGCAGGCGACGAATGCGCTCCGCTTCCTGCGCGTCCTTCGGCATGTAATGCTCGTCGAGTCCGACTTCTCCGACAGCGACGGGACGCGTGTCTCCGGAAAAATACTGCGGCAGGCGGCTTAATTGCGCCTCCCAGTCCTCGCCGACATTACCCGGATGCAAGCCGACGGCATAAACGACGCTCTCCGGGAAAGTCAGCGCGAGCTCCCGGTAAACATCCCAGTCTCCGGCGTCCGTTCCCGCGCACACAAGGCGAGTGACGCCGGCGAGTTGCGCGCGGGCAATCACGTCCCGGACTTCTCCGGATTTCACGAATGTATCCAAATGGCAATGGCTGTCGATGAGCATGTTGAAGGGGAGCGGTGAACGGTAAATGGTGGCGGAGAAAAAGCCGGAGACCTTTTACGATCTCCGGCTTGTGAAAAATGCCTTATTCGGCGGCGAGCTTTTCAAGCTGCTGCCAGCATTGGTAGAGGCCGCGCGGCACGTGGAAGCAACCCTTCCATTTTCCGCCCTTGAGTGAGAGCAGGGGTTCGCCGCGGCGGTTCAGATAGCCGAACCATTCCGGGTGTTCCGTGTCCTTGAAATGCGCCCAAGCGTAATCGTGAACGCGTTCGAACCATTCCCAGCACTTCGGGTTCTTGGTCAGGCGATAGCCCTTGAGCAAAGCAATCAGCGTTTCGATGTGTACCCACCAGAGCTTCTGGTCCCATTCGAGCTGCTGAGTCGGGCGGCCGAGGCGGTCCATAAAGTAGAAGATCCCGCCGAATTTTTCGTCCCAGCCGTATTCGAGCGCGTTGAGGCAGATTTTCACCGCTTTTTCGATGAGCTCCGGACGGTTCAGGCGTTCGCCGAGGTCCATCATGAACCAGGTCGATTCAATCATGTGACCGGGGTTGAGGAGGCGGCCGTCCATATTGTCGGCAAGCGTGCCGTCGGCGTTGAGGTGTTCGACGATGAGGCCCGGTCCGACTTCGGGACGGTAGAATTCATTCATCACCAGGTGAATGCTCTTTTCGATGGCATCCTTGAGGAAGTTCGGTTCGATGAGCGGCTCGATCTCAAGGGCGAGATTGCAGACAATCATCGGAAGGGCAAAAGCCTTCATCGGGCGGGCTTTCGGCGAGGCCTTGCTCCAGCGACCCTTCGGATTGTCGAAGCGCGCGACGACACGATCGAAAGCCTTCTTGGAAATTTCCGCGTATTCTTCGCTTCCGGTAGCAATGGAAAGCTGGCCGAAAGCCATCGCGGCGAAGGTATTGGAGAAAATATTGTAGGGTTCGACCTGCGGCGTGCCGTCGCGGGAAAGCGAGAAGTAGAAATTGTACTCGCCGTCGTGGCCGTGCTTTTTCAGGAATTCAGCGCCGAGAATCGCGGCATCCAGCCATTCCTGTTTCTTTTCAACGTGGTTGTAGAGGTAAGCGAACATCCAAACTTCGCGTCCCTGCAACCAGACGAATTTATCCGTATCGAAAACGGAACCGTCGCGGTCGAGGCAGGTGAAGTAGCCGCCGAACTCTTTGTCGAGGGATTTTTCGAGCCAAAACGGAATCACGTTATCGAGCAACTCCGACTTGTACTGTTGTGCGAGCTTTTGGAATTTTTCTTTCATCGTGGGCACATTATCGCACAAAAAAAGCTTTCCCGCAAGAGGCGGAAGGCGGCAAATTCGGATTGTCCGACGGGATTTTTTAGCCTTTAATATCGTCCACGCATGAGCGAGCTTATTCCCATCTCTCTGATTGTCCTCTTAGGCGGATTTTCCCTATGGGCCTACCTTTCCCTGCGCCACTCCAAAAGCGAATACTTCCGGCTCGACTCCAGCCTTCAGCACGAACGCTACAACAGCCGACTCGTCGTTGACTTCATGCATGCGCTCGAAGCCTCTTACGGGAACGAAGAAAAGGTAAGTGAAATTTCCAAAGACACGCTCCTGAGAAGTATCCTGCACACCGCCATCCGCGGCACGCGCGCCATGAGCTGTTGCATTTTCCGCTTGGAACGAAACGAGTATTTCGTACCGATCGCCAGCTCCGGGCTCTTCCCGCTCCTCGAAGGCTATCCGCCGCAATACAAAAATGCCTCGCGCCTGGATATCATCCGCGCCCACTTCTCCGGCTATTCCTACAAAAAGGACTCCCCCGTTTTCGCCGAAGCCATTAAAAACGGCTACGCCACCCTCGCCCGAAAATTTCCGCTAAAACCGGACCACTTTATTCCCGACGACGCCCCGACGCTCCCGAAAGACGTCATCGCCGTACCCATCTATCTGAGCGGTAAACTGGTCGCCGCCATCGCCATTGCCAACCCGCGCCACCGCGGGGACTTCACCCCGTCCGAAATCAAGCTCGCGGACATGTTGGCGCAACAGGCGGGCATGACCATGCAGATGCGCAATCTCTTCGCCGTCCAAGCGGAAAAAATGCGGCTCGACTCGGAACTCGGCATCGCCGCCAGCGTCCAAAAGCTCCTCCTCCCGCAGTACATCCCGCAGGCCCATTCCATCGACATCGCAACGGTTTACCGCCCGGCACAAACCATCGGCGGCGACCTCTACGACGTCTTCGACCTCGGCGGCGGACGCATCGCAGCCATCGTCGCCGACGTCTCCGGCCACGGCGTTTCCGCCGCCCTGCTCATGGCCATCTGTCGCACGAATTTCCAACAGATTGCCCGCAACTCCGTCAGCGCGGCCGACCTCCTGCGCCGCCTCGCCCGCAGCATGGCCAAGTCCTTTTCACGCGGCAAGTTCCTGACCATCGTCTGTGCCTTTTTGGATACACAGCGCAACACGATTTCCGTAGCACGCGGCGGGCACGAACGCCCCATCCTCCTGTCCAACAACGACCCCGAAACCGGTCTTCCGCTGGACAAACCGAAGCTCGAATTCCTCGAAAGCTCCGGCCTCGCCATCGGCTTGGCAAAACCCGAAATTTTTGACGCGACGATTACCGAAGTCACGCGTCCCTGCTTCCGCAATGACGTCCTCATTCTCTACACCGACGGGCTAACGGAAGAATGCAATGCCCAAGGCGAAGAATTCGGATCCGAGCGGCTCGCGCAAGCCATCCTCGAATCGCACGGCGAAAACGCCCGCCGCATCAACGACACGATTATCGAAAAAGTCTCCGCTTTCTCGGGGAAGAAAAACTTCTCCGACGACCTGACGCTGGTCGCCCTCCGCGTAACCTAATCCGGACACGACGATGGGAGCTTCCGATTTTAAAATCCCGGTAATGAGTTGTGCCCAGGCAAAATCCTGGGAGAAACGTTTTTTTAATCCGGCCAACGAAGACGGCACCCGGATTCCGCCGCGGGAACGCGACTTCATGTTGCGCGCCGGCAACGGCATCGGCGATTTCATCCTGAGCCGATTCGACTACGAAGTGCCGTCCCACCTGCTGGTCCTCGTCGGAAAAGGCCACAACGGCGGAGACGCCCTCATCGCCGCCCGAAAAATCCTCAAGGCCTTCCCCCAAAACACCATCCCCGCCAAGCTCGTCTTCTTCGCCGAAAATTGGGACGCCCTCGCGCCGCTGACCATGGACGCCTACGAAGACTTCCTTCGCGACTGCGGAAGCGCCCCGACATGCTTCGTCACCCGGGATACCGGCTCCTTCCCGGAAGACTTCCTGCCGGAACATCGCGGCGGCATCATCATCGACGGGATTTACGGACACGGATTCCGCCCACCCCTGCAGGAAAATATTCTGCGCGCCCTCACCACCGTCAACGCCCGCGCCAACGGCAATCTCTGCGTCGCGGTCGATTTGCCTTCCGGGCTGAGTGATTCGCCCGTTCCCTATTACGCATTTTCGGCGGATTTCACCTGCGCAACGGGCATCGTAAAAACGCCCCTGCTCCTTCCCGCCAACGAAAAATACGTCGGTCGCGTCGTTCCGATTCCCGTCGGTTTCCCCGTCGAATCCGAAGCATGCTGTGCGGCGGACACCGCAAGCGTTCTAAACGCCATTCCGCAGAAGCGCCCCGTTTTTTGCGACAAACGCGATTTCGGCCACGCGCTCATCGTCGGCGGCTCGCGCAACATGCCGGGAGCGCTGATGCTCAACACACTGGCTTGCCTTCGGGCGGGCGCGGGACTCGTCAGCGTACTCTGTCCCGGAAGCGTCCACGCGGCCTTTGCCGCCCGCGCGCCGGGAGCCATGTGGATTCCCTGTAAAGAAGCGCCCGACGGCTCGCTCGACCTGCGCGACACGCTCGAAAAATTCAGAAAATACGTCAGCCGCGCCGACTCGGTTTTGTGCGGTTCCGGCATGGGGAATACGCCCGACGCCCGGGCAATCGTCCAGGCAATCGCTGCGGAAACGCCGGAAAAATCGGCCCTGATTTTGGATGCCGACGCCCTGCGTCCGGAAACGCTGACGGCCCTCAGACGCCGCGGCGAAAACCTGCTCCTGCCGCACGCGGGTGAATTTCTCCGTCTCGGCGGCGACCTTTCCGCTCCGAAAGCGCTTTTGAAAAAACACCCGATTGCGGCACTCGCGCTCAAGGGTGCCTACACGCAGGTCCTTTCCGCCGAAACCGGCACCTACTGCTTTGCCGGCACTTCGGCGCTGGCCCGCGGCGGCAGCGGCGATGTCCTCGCCGGCATCACGGCCGCCCTGTTCGCCGAGCGCAAACAGCGTCCGCAAGTTTCCGCAACGGAGCTGCTCACCCAAGCCGTCTGCTGGCACGGCAACGCCGCCCGGCTTTGGGAAGAAGCGGAAGGCCCGCGCTGCGCCGACATCGCCTCGCTTCCGGCCTACCTCGCCGCCGCACTGCGGCAGGACTAAGCCCGCTCGCTCCGATTATCCCAAGAAAATTTTCGGCTTGGGCAAAACCGCGTACAGCGCGCGCACGACGAGATAGGTCGCGATAAAGGCAAAAAGCGCGGAAACGGGAATTTGCACTTCGAGCGGCACCCCGAGCCAGACGGCAAGCAGGTAGCTCGGTCCGACAAAAAAGTAGTGGACGAGGTAAACGCCGAAGCCGATTTTTCCGAGCGTTGCGAGCAGGCGCGTAAACCGGCCCGGCGCAATTTCGATTTTAGAAAGCAGGAGAAAAAGCGCGGCACTCGAGAGCACGACATTAAACGAGCAATAGGTCCAAAAGAGCTCGACCATCGGCTCGGCCTGGAACATTTTTACGGACGCCGCAAGTGCTTCCGGGCTACTTCCCGCAAGCGCAACGGCGGCATCGGCGAGGTAGCGGGAAAGACTGCCGCCGGAAGCAAGCGCATTGAAAACCGGAGCGTTGTCGAGGCTTCCCGTCAGGCGCACCCAAAAGAATCCGAGGAAGGTCAAAAACGTTCCCGCAAGCAGCATCGGAATACCGACGGCGAGTGCTTTTTTCACACTGATTTCGCGAGACAGCTCGGCGAGCACATGGCCGAGCAAAAGGTAGCCGTTAAATCCGGCAAAGGCGTAAAACGTCCCGAAGGCGTTCCACGAACAAGTCCCGAAAAGGTAGCCCTCGCCGAAGGGCAAATGCGGCGTGAGAAAAACGTCCGCATAAGGAATGAAAAGAGTTACGCCCCAAATCGCGAGGAAGGTCCATTTCGCCTTTCGCGAAGCTTTTTCAACCCAGGCGGAGAAAACCGGAAGGTACAGATAAAGCCCGATCAGCATGTAAACATACCACATGTGAACGGAGAAGAAATTGAAGGAAAACGGAATCGTCGCGATATTGCCGAGCGCAGAGGAAAGCGTGGTTTCGGGCCCCGTCCCGCCGTTCATAAAGCTCGAATACGGGAAGAACGCAAGCACGCATTCCTTGGCGGCTTCCGGCGTTGTTGTTACCCAAGACACAAGCCACGGAAACAGCGTATAAATTACCGACCAAATCAAAAACGGAATCAGCACGCGCGGAATGCGTTTTTTGTAAAAGACGCCGAGCGATTCTTCGCGCACGGGCAACAAAAGCGCGCCCGTAATCATCACGAAGAGCGGAACACTCGGCCGCAACATCGAGCCCCAGATAGCGCCCCAACGCAAAAACTCCGGATTGCTCGTCGATTCCACGGAGCAATTGAACGGATCGCAGGCGTGGCAAACGACGACGAGGAACATCGCCACCCAACGCACGCAATCAATCCAAACGCGATGCTCCGATTTGAGCGAAGCTTGTGCTTTGAAAGAAACCGTATTGTCCATGAAACCACAAAAAGCCCTCGAGGCAATTTTTACAAACGGAAAAACGTTTTCGGCTTTTCCCGCAGAGACACAAAATCTAAGCTCGGCGCCATGAATCAGTCAGAAAACGAACTTCCCGTCGCCCTTTCGATTGCCGGATCCGACTCCGGCGCCGGCGCCGGCATCCAAGCCGACCTGCTGAGCTTTGCCGCGCACGGAGTCTTCGGAACAACGGCCCTCAGCGCCCTGACGGCCCAAAATCCCGACGGCGTTTCCGCCGTGCATCCCGTCCCCGCAAGCTTCGTCCGCGAACAGGCGGAACAGGTGGCCCGCTTTTTCAAAATCAGCGCCGCCAAGACCGGCATGCTCCCCACGGCGGAAATCATCGCAGCCGTCGCCGACTTTTTCGAAGCCCATCCGACCGTTAAACTCGTCGTCGATCCCGTGATGATTGCGACCAGCGGCGCCAAGCTCATCGACGACAACGCTATCGCCACGCTGCGGGAACGCCTGATTCCGCTCGCGAGCGTCGTCACGCCGAATCTCGACGAAGCCGAAGTCCTGCTCGGCGAAAAATTCGCCTGGCGTGCAAACGCAGAGACGGCCGTCGAAGATCTCGCCGCCTCCGCGGAAGAACTCGCCGACGCCCTCGGTGTCCCGGTCTTGCTCAAGGGCGGACACGGCAACGGCGACAAGGTTTTCGACGCACTCGCCTTCCCGAAGGCCCAAGGCGGCTTCAAGTCCTTTGCCCAACACCCGCGCGTCGCAAACATCAATACGCACGGAAGCGGTTGCACGCTTTCCGCCGCCATCGCCGCCAATCTCGCAGCGGCACCGGCAAATACCGATGCCAAGGAAACGCTCGCCGGAGCCGTCGCCCGGGCCGTCGACTATGTTTCCGACGGCATCGCGAACCCGCTTCCCGTCGCCGGAGACCGCTTCATCGCGCATTTGCATTCTTGATTTTGTCCGCGAATCCTCAGAGAATTTCCGGCGTTATGCTTAGCGAAAAAATTACCTCGGCTCTCAACGAGCAAATGAAATGGGAAATGTATTCCGCAAATCTGTATCTCGCGATGTCCGCCTATTTCTCGGATGTCGGGCTTCACGGATTCGCCAACTGGATGCGCATCCAGTATCAGGAAGAAACCGATCACGCGCTGAAATTCTACGATTTCGTACTCTCTCGCGGCGGCGCAGCCAAGCTCTCCGCGATTGACGAACCGCCCGCACAATGGGCCAATGCACTCGAAGCCTTCAAGGCCGCCGCCGCGCACGAAGCCGAAGTCACCCGCCGCATCAACGAACTCGTCCACCTTGCCAAGGCGGAATACGACTTCGCGACGGATGTCTTCCTACAATGGTTCGTCACCGAACAGGTTGAGGAAGAAGAAAGCGTGAAAAACATCATCGACCGCCTCAAACTCGTCAACGGCGAAGGCCAAGGGCTGCTGATGTTGGACAACGATGCCGCCGCACGCGTTTATACGCCGCCGGCAAACAGCGCCGCATAAGCCTTTTATGCAATGTTCCCGCGCTTTTTCCTCGCGGGAACATTCGTTTTAGAACAGAATTCAAAAACTCCAATTTTAGTTAAACCACCCATTAAGATTATGTCTGAAGTAACCACCTGCCCTTACTCCAAAACCAATCCCTACCCGGCGAAGCTTCTCGTCCGCGCCCGCGCCAATGCGCCGGAATCGCAAAAAGAAACCGTCCATCTTGAAATCGACCTCGGCAACAGCGGGCTCGTTTACAAATCCGGTGACTCCCTCGGCGTCTTCCCGCGCAACGCAGAAAAGCTCGTCGACGCCGTCCTGAAAGCCTACAAATTTTCCGGCGACGAAGACGTCACCCTCCCGAAAGCCACCGAATCGATCAAGCTCCGCGCCGCACTGACGACCGAGCTCTCCCTCGGCGCCATCACGAAGAAATTTGTCCAATTCGTCCACGACAACGCCGCTTGCGATTGCGACAAAGCCAAGCTCGCCGAAGTGCTCGGCAATGCCGACCCCGTCGCTCAGAAGGCTTGGATCGACAACCGCCACGTCGTTGACCTCGGCGAAGAATTCCCGTCGGTCAGCGTCTCCGCACAGGCTTTCGTCGAACAGCTCCGCAAGCTCGCTCCGCGCCTGTACTCGATTTCCTCGTCCCCGCGTTTCGTCGGCAACGACAAGGTGCACCTGACGGTTGCCGTCGTCCGCTACGAAACCAACGGCCGCGCCCGCGACGGCGTTTGCTCGACCTTCCTCGGCGAATATGCGCCGCTCGGTGAAGCCGCCCTGCCGGTCTTCGTCGCCAACTCGCACTTCGCGCCGCCGGCAGACCTCAACGCGCCGATGATCATGGTCGGTCCGGGAACGGGTATCGCACCTTTCCGCAGCTTCGTCCAAGACCGCGCCGCACAAGGCGCTAAGGGCAAGAACTGGCTCTTCTTCGGCGACCAGCGCGTGAAGACGGACTTCCTCTACCAAAAGGAATGGGAAGACGCCCTTGCAAGCGGTCTGCTGACGCGCCTCGACTGCGCATGGTCCCGCGACCAGGAATACAAGATTTACGTCCAGGACAAAATCCGCGAAGCCGGTGCCGAAGTCTGGAAGTGGCTCAACGAAGACGGCGGATACTTCTTCATCTGCGGTGATGCCAAGCGCATGGCTAAGGACGTTGAAGCAGCCCTGCTCGACATCTTCCAACAGCACGGCGGACTCTCCCCGGAAGACGCCGCCGCCAAGCTCAAGACCCTCAAGGCCGAAGGCCGTTACCAAAAAGACGTTTACTAAAACGTCCGGTCGCAAAAAAGCGTTCCCGAGTTTTCGGGAACGCTTTTTTTTCGCTTAAAGAAATCTTACTTAAACTTGATTTCTTCGGGAGCCGTGAGTTCGAGACGGCAGTCTTCCAGCGACCAGCTTTGCGGCTGAGATCCGATACCGTCAACGCTTTCCACTTTGTTCCCGCTAATCAGCACATCCGAGCAACGGCGGAACTGGAACGGCTTTTGTTTCCAAGCCTTGAAATCATCGTTGTAGAGAATCTCATTATCCGTGAATTTGATTTTTTCCGCGGAAATCGCAAAGAGCAACGGGACGTCGAAAGTGAAGAATACGTTGCTCGAAATGTCGATATTGCGGTGATAGAAGCGCTTTTGCGAAGCGAGGTCGCGCACTTCCGGATAAATCGAAATGATTGCGTTCGTGAATTGGAAACGCGAAGTCAGGTTATTTTCGAAAATATTGTCACGGATGACGATATCTTCGCAAGCACCGCTTTCGTACCAACCCTGCGCGTCGCCCGCGAGCAGAATCGCCGAGCCGGCCACGTTCCGGAAAATGTTGTTTTCGACGAGCACCTTGCGCGGTGTCGTAAACAGGGCTCCGCGGGCACGGTTGTTCTGTACGATGTTGCCGCGGAAAACCACTTCCGGCTGGTAATCGGCATTTTCAACGGCATCACCCGGCTTCACGTTAGCGGGAACATTTTCCGCGAGCGTAATCAGGACTTCCGTCGGAGAAATACGGCGAGCCGCCTTCACGGGCACGTTCGTCGTCGCATTTTCCAGCGTCTTCCCCGCGATGAAACGCAGGTTTTCGCCGGCTTCAAAAAGTTCAAAGCCGATTGCCTGGCCGTGGCGGTAGCGGCAACGAATCGTGTCCGGAGCAACGATTTCCGCGATATCCAAGCAGGTCGAGTGCACATTGATCGCGTCGTCCATCATCGTTTCGAAGAAAGAATTTTCGACGACGACCTTCCCTTTCACATTGGAGAAGTGCGTCGCGTCGGCGCTTGCCGAGTACACGCGGCCGGTTTCGGGACGCGGGAACATGCCGCTCGTTTTGTCTTCGGCGGTCTTCGTTCCGCGGATCGTGATGTTTTCCGAACGTTGGGCAAGCAGTGTCATCCCGAAGCTCGAGTGGATCGAAACGTCGCTCAGCGTCGTGTCCTTCGCGCGGTAAATCACGCAAGCGGGAGCCGGGCGCCACCAGGTACGCAGCGTCAGCGTGTCGCCGACTGCCACGCCGTCACCGTCCTTGCTGAAATCGTGGTGAAGCGCGATATTGCCGTCGGGCATAACGGTAATCGTATTCCCGCAGCCGATGTCCGAAGTATTGGAAACGATGTTCTTCGAGCCTTTGCGGAATGCGATGGCGGAGTGAATAGGCTGGAGCTGGTAGTTTTCGCCGACAAAAAAGAGCTTGTCGCCTTGAATTTCATACGGGAAGGCCTTTTTGTCGATGGAAACGACAGTTTTGCCGTCTTTGAATCCCAACACCTTCGCTTCGGAGTAGAGCGGGCGTGCAAAGTCGATGCGCACGCCTTCGAGCGTCACGTTTCGGGAGTCCATGAAAAGCACCGGCAGGCACTTTCCGTGAAAAACGAAGGTCGAGCCGTTTCCGCGGATTTTCAGGTTGTGCAAATCGACGAACGGTAGCATGACCTGTTGTGTCGGCTGCTGGTCGTGATTGGAAATCCACAGCGACATATCGAGCGCATTTTCGGCGTAGAAGTGGTAGGTTCCCGGCTCGAGGACGATTTCCCCCGCATAAAGTTCGCGGGCATGTTTCAAGAGTTTGCGGAATGCCTGCGTCTGGTCTTTTTCGACATTCGGCGTCAGGCCAAAGTCTTTTCCGGAGATTTTACTCCCTCCGACTCCGACAAGCGGACCGAAAGTCTTCTCCCATTTCAGGTCCACCCAATTGGCGTGATCGGCGTTATTCGTAGCGCCCGCAAGTGCCAACAGGTAAATCTTGCGAGTCTGTCCCGGCAAAAAGACTTTAAACTCTTTGGCGGCGTCCCCGCTTTTCATCACGCCGGAAGACCAAAGGACTTCGGCACCGTCAAGGATACGGAATTCCACACCGTCGCCGCCCGAAACTTCGTCGTCGAGGCCGACTTTCCCGCTAAACGCTGCAGGGCCTACGGGAACATCAAGCGGAATCATCGAGCAAGCGTGCGTCCCGATGCCGTTCGCGTAGGTCTTTCCGGCGATGCGGAGCATATTGCCGTCCACGGACTTATCGACGCGCGTTTCACCGAAATCCTGCTTTCCGCGAATCAATTCCGTCGCGGAAATTTCAAAGGCCTGAGCGGCGGCCCAAGCCGACAGGCTGCCGGCAAAGAGTAAGGAACTTAGAGCAAGGGTTTTAAGCGATTTCATACTGTCTTTATCAAAATTCCATAATCGGATATTTTCAACGCAGAAATTGAATGCCGGCTCAAGTACGCGTTACGGAGCGGATAAAATGATTTTACAAGCAGCGGGAAAAGTGAGAGACTGGCAATCCGATTTTTTAAAATGAGCAACGAATCACCGCGAAAGTTTTATGACCGGACGTTTAAGATGACTCCGGAATACCGTGCGTCGTTGCCGGATATGCAGAATGAAAATGCGACCGGCATCGAAGGCGGCGCCGTGCCGATTCTCCAGGTCGGGATGTCGAATTTCCGCCTTCCGCTCAAATTCGCGCGCCCCGGTCAGGATCCGATCGAGCTCGAAACGAATGTCACGGGAACAGTCTCGCTCGACGGCCGCCACAAAGGCATCAACATGTCGCGCATCGTCCGCATTTTCTACACCTTTCTGGACGAAATTTTCACGCCTGCGACACTTGAGAAGGTCTTGCGCCAATACCTTTCGGAAATCGGTTCTTCCCGTGCACAGATCCGCCTCGAATTCAACTATCCGATTTTGCAAAAAAGCCTGCGCAGCGAGCTGGCCGGCTACCAGTATTACAACTGCGCGTTTGAAGGCATTCTCGAAAACGGACGCTTCCGCTCTTTCGTCGGCTTTGACTTCGTTTACTCGTCGGCCTGTCCCTGCTCTGCGGAGCTTTCGGAGCACGCGCGGCAGTCACGCAACGTCCTCGGCATCCCGCACTCGCAGCGCTCGAAGGCACGCATTTTTGCGGAGCTCGCAGGAACGCCGGAAATTTACATCGAAGACTTCAAGCAACACTGCCTGAATGCGCTCCACACAGAAACGCAGGTCATGGTTAAGCGTGAAGACGAGCAGGCTTTCGCGGAGCTCAACGGCGCCTACTACAAGTTCGTCGAAGATGCCGCCCGCATGCTCTACGCGGAATTCAATAAGGATTCCCGCATTTACGATTTTCAAATCGCTTGTGCCCACCTCGAATCGCTCCACTCGCACGACGCAGTCGCCGTGCTGAACAAGGGCGTACCCGGTGGCATCGCACACGGTTTTACGGACTTCAAAAGTCTGGTCTGCTAATTTAGCGCGTCCCCGTAGTTCAACGGATAGAACACCTGCCTTCTAAGCAGGTTATCTGAGTTCGATTCTCAGCGGGGGCGCCATTTTTTAGCATCAAGCCTCGAGCGCCAAACGTTTACACCGAACCAACGAAGAAAACGGTCGCGCGCAATACTCCGCGCCTCAAAGCAACAAGCCTCCAAACCATACTTCCCCGAACGAGTCAGGCTTAGTGCTTGATGCTTGTCACCTGGCACCGCCCGAAGGGCTTAAAGCCACTCCGCGCGAGCAGCGCAACGGAGATTGAAGTTCAGGGCGCGCTTGCCCGTAGCTTCGATTTTGATGAATCCGCCGGCGGCCTTGACCAAGGCCATGCCCGCCGCGACATCCCAAAGATTCGTGCCTTTTTCGCTGTAAACATCAGCGCGGCCGGCAGCGACATAGGCAACGGCCAAAGCGGCAGTTCCGATCATGCGGATTTTCTTAAACATGCCGACTTCCGCGATAAACGGAGCAAGCGCTTCGGGCGACTTGTCCGCGAGCGCGGGAAAGCCGGTCATCAGGCAGGCCTGAGCAATTTCCGTCGCCCATGCCGGCACGATTTTTTCGCCATTGAGGAAAATGCCTTCGCCGACAAATCCGGAAAACATTTCGTCGGCATTGAAATTGTAAATGACGCCGAGCACGGGTTCGCTGCCGCACATCAGCCCGATGCTGACGCAGGTCAGCGGCTGGCCGCGCTGATAATTGAATGTCCCGTCCAGCGGATCGACCACCCAATAGAAGGCACCGGGAGTATCGTAGAGCGCAGGATCGCCGCCGAGTTCTTCGCCGATAATCGGCAAACCGGTCGCTTCGAGACGTTCCCGCACGAGCTTTTCGGAATCCACGTCGGCCGCAAGCTTGACGTCCGTCGTCGAGTTAAGCGAAACGCTACGATTGCCGCCGGCTCGCAGAATCGCGCCGGTGTCGCGCGCTGCCGTTTCGGCGATTTTCAAAAGTTCTTTTAATGCGGATGCGTCCATGTTTTCGAAAGAAAGGGTTAGTTCTTGGCGGCTTTTCTCAGCAGGATAAATCCGACAACCTGATAAAGAATATTCGGAATCCAGACGAGAATGTCCGGGCGCAGACTCGGGTGGTCTTCCAGCCAGGAGATGAAAGTCGTCAGCATGTAGAAAGTCAGCGCCAGGGCCAGCGCGATTCCGATATTAACGAAAGTTTCGGAACGGGAAACGCGGATGCCGAGAGGAATCCCCAAAATGGCGAGCGAAAAACAGGCGACGGCCGAGGTCAGATAATTCTGCATCTGGAATTGAATCTGAACGCGTTCGGTAAAGAGCTCTTCCGGCGTAGCGGTCTTCGGGTCACAACGCCAGCCTTCCTCCCGTAACTCAAAAAGTTCGGGAAGCGTAAACCAGCGTAGTTTGCGTTTCTTTTTGGAAACGACGTCCTTGTTCAAAATTTCGCCGAGCGGAATAGAAATTTTGGGCGCCCGTTCGATATTCGAGAACTTCAAATGGTCATCGACGATTTTCTCCGGATGCTTGCGGGAACGCTCTTCCGTAACCGCGTTGGCCAATTCAATGCAAAGCGAATCCTCGTCATCGATGCTTTCGGCTTCGACAAAACGAATTGTCGCCTTTTCGGCGTGGGTCGTACGAATCGGGCGCGACGCTTTGTCCAATTCCCAAATCCAAAAATTCTTCAGCTCGTCGCCTTCACGCGACTCCGCATAAATCGAGTAGCCGGGAAATTCGGTAAACAGCGTTCCCGGCACAATCAACTTGGTCGGCGAATCGCGGAACGTGCTCTTGAGAATGGTCCGGTACTTGTTCGTCGCGCTCGGCGCCCAAAAGCAATTGATGTAAGCGGAAACGCAAACCCCGATAAACGCGATAAAGAAAATCGGAGAAACGATGCGCCAGAGGTTCATCCCCGCCGCCTTCATCGCGAGAATCTCGTTGGACGACGACATGCGGCCGAGAATCAGCAACACGCCCGTAAGCATCCCCAGAGGCATGGCGTAAGGCACCACGCTGACGCAAATCAGACCGATGATTTCAAAAAGCATCGACACGGAAATACGCCCGTTCACCAATTCCCCGACAACACGCCGCAACACATTGCCGGTCACCAAAACGAAAATGAAAAGCCCGAGCGACATCACCACGGCGGTCGCGAGCTGAACAAACATGTAGCGGGAAAGAATTTTCACAGAGTCGAAGCGGGATAAAAATGTTTACACGGATTATAACCACCGTTCCCGCCGGAACGCGACAACGAAGTTGCGGACTCAAACGCTAGGCAAATTTCGCCGGAGGGGAGTGTTTTGGAATATTTGCGGAGAGCGCTGCTTGCGTGCTCAGGGTCTCCGTGCAAGGCCTTTTCGAATCTCTCACGGAGCCACGGGGCATCGCAGGAGCGTAGGGAGTCCCGCTTCCAAGTCAAATTTCTCGTAGCCGAAGTTGTCGTTCTGCGTCTTGCCGTTGCGAAAAGTCGATAACTCTAGTGGCTCGCAATGTAGATTTAACATTTCAAAACAGTTTTTATCACTGCGATCAGAGGCAAGCCCCAAAGTGTCCCCGCACGCCGGCGTAATACTAAAACTTGCGGCGCAGGTGAGCGGGAGGAATGTTGAGTATTCCGCGGTATTTCGCGACGGTACGGCGCGCCACCCGAATCCCGCGCGCGGCAAGCTCATCGACGATTTTTTCGTCGCTCAGCGGCGACGCCGGCGATTCTTCGGCAAGGATTTCCTTGAGGACTTCTCGCACACCGGCGTTCGACATTGAGCCGCCGGAATGCGTCGGAATTGAAGCCGTAAAGAACTTACGTAGCTCCCACATGCCCCAGGGCGTCTCGGCATACTTGTTGGCGACAGCCCGAGAAACGGTCGTTTCGTGCATCTCGATGCGGGAGGCGACCTCCGCCATTGTCAACGGACGCAACGCGGTCGGTCCCTTTTCAAGAAAATCCTCCTGAATTTCCAAAAGCACCTTGCCGATTTTTTCGACAGTCTTGCAGCGCTCTTCCAAGGCATTGATCAGCGACTTTCCGTCCCGCAGTTTTTCCGTAAAATACGCACGTTCTTTCTCGGGAATGCGGCCCGTCGCAAGCATTTGCTTGTACTCGCGGGAAATTCTCAATTTCGGCACATAATCGAAATTGGACTTCACCGCCCAAGCCCCCGTTTCCTTGTTAAAATAAAAACTCAGGTCGGGAAGAATCTCACGATTGTCGTCGGCAATAAAATCCTTTGCCGGAACGCGGTTGATGCGGGAAATCTCCTCGATTGCCTCGCGCAACGCCGAATCGCTGACACCGAAGCGGTCTGCGACAACGGCAAATTTGCGTCCGAGAAACAGCTCATAAGCCTCGTTAATGATGCGAAACGCGAGTGAATCCTCCCGCCCTTCCCGCTTCAGTTGGATTTGAAAAAGCTCCCTCAGATTGCGTGCCCCGATGCCCGGAGGATCGAAACTTTGGAAAATCGCCAACGCGTGTTCGACGATAGCGGTCGGCACTCCGGTTTCCGCAGCAATCGTTTCGACGGGCACTTCGAGAAAGCCCTTTTCATCGAGCCGTTCGGCAATCGCGCGCAAAGCCTCGCGGGTACCCGCATCGACATCGGCGAGCCCGATTTGCTCGTCCAAAACATCGTAAAGCGAATCCTTTTCGACGAGCGAATTGAAGAGATGCGCGCGGCGTTCGTCGTCCTCCCGCGTCCAAATTCTCGGGCTGTAATCGTCCCGTTCGCGCCAATCGTCGCGGCGCAAAGCGCTGTCGTCGCCGGTTTCCGCGCCCTCTTCTGCCGGTTTGGCTCGCGCGGTCTCCGGATTTTCGGGAAGCCGGTCTGCAAAGGGTGAACGGCCGTCGTCGGACAATTCCAGGAGCGGATTTTTGGCGAGTTCTTCGGAGATTTCACGTTCCAAATCCAGCGAAGGCGTCTGTAGCAGATTCAGTGCACGAATGATCTGCGGCGAAAGGGTCTGCTCCTGCGAAAGTTTCTGATACTGTGAAAATCCTAAATCGGGCATACGCGGCGGCTAATCCTTCGGGAGTTGGAGGTTTTTTCTCGGCAAATAACGGTCTTTCAGTAAGCGCCAGAAAACGACGAAAAACGCGGTCAGCGGCACCGCCAAAATCATGCCGAGCAGGCCGTCGAGGGCAATCGCCCAAAAGAAAACGGAAATCATAATCACCATCGGGTGCAGGCCGGTGTGACGTTCCATGATTTTCGGGGTCAGCCAATAGGCTTCGGCGAGTTGGGCGACGCAGAAAACGGCGATAACGGCCGTGAGCATGCCGATCCCGCCGGAGAAGAAGGCGATGGGAAGAATCAGGCTCAGTCCGACGACGGTCCCGAAATACGGAATCATATTGAGGTAGCCGAGTCCGAGCCCGAAGAGGATGGCACCCGGCAAGCCGGAGAGGAAAAATCCGACGGCGAGAATGATGCCGTAGCAAGTGACGACGACAAATTGGCCGCGGAAAAACGCGATGACGATATCGCGGAACTGACGCATCAGGAAAGCGACGTCCGCCGCAATACGTCGGGGCATCAATGCCGAAAACTCGCGTTCGAATTTCCCGATTAAGTCGTGGCGCTCGCTGATGAAGTAGTAGAAATAAATCGGAACGACGGCGGCGGCGACCGTCTGGGCAAAAAAGCTTTCCGCCTTTATCCAAAGCTGCTGCATCTTCGGAAGTGCCGCAGACGCGAGAGTCTTGAGGTGAGCCCCGAGCTGTTGATTTTCGCGGATTCGCTCAATCAGTCCGCCGTCTTCCAGACGCTCCTCAATCCATTCCGCAAAGTCCGGACAATTTTCCAGCAACTGCGCCCACAGGGTCGGGATGTGTTGGATAAACTCGGCCGCCTGCCGGAAAATGACGGGAACGAGCCAAAACAGAATGCCCGCCAACCCCAAGGCCAACAGAACAAAGAGCGAAAAAATCGCAAGCGGACGCGGAAAACGGAGGCGGGTTTCCAGAAAGTCGCAAACCGGTTGCAACAGCACCGCCAGCAAGGACGCAATGACAAGCGGCCAAATCACGGTGTTAAACGCCGCAATAAACTTGAGTGACATCCCGATGGTGCCGACGACAAGCGCAATCAGCACGACAATTGCGAGTCCCGTGAGGGCGCCCGCAATGATTTTTTTCTGGAACGGAGAAAACATCTTACGTTCATGTTCTCAAATTCTTTTCCGCGAGTGAAAACAATTTTCGGAGAAATTAAAACTCGAAGTCACAAGGCGCAAGCGCGGCGTCACGCATCCCGTGGATGATCTTCTTGTCCGCGGGACAAACGGTCGCCAGCGCCCCCGCCAAATGCGCAGCCTGCCCGCCGCCGGTAAAATAGTACGGACAAATGCGCACGCGCCCGACAACGGAGAGCGGCGTCCCGGCATCATCGAAAACGCTGAAATTCACGCGGGACGGTTTTTTGAAATCCTGCAACACGTAAAGCGAATCCCGGCGCCCGGCCTCCAAAGCGCAGGCAACGGCGGCCTTCCACTCGTTCTGAGATGCGTCGTCGCCGACCGTCACGCTACGTGCGCCCCAAGCCTCCTCGCAAAAACCGCTCGCCTTCAAAACGTAGTTACGCTCGCGCCGCGGCAATGCAACCAGCGCCTCCCAATCCCGCATCGGTTTCGGTGCCCAAAGAAGCGCAGACGCGGGAAGCGCCTCGACGGGCTCAAGGATCCATGTCGCGGGAATAATCTTTTGCAACAGCTCCCGATGCGCGTCCGCAAGATTCTCGCGCCAAAAGGCGTCCAACGCCGGATGGCGGAAAAGCGCCAGAGACATTTTTTCTTCCTGAAACGCACGCATCGGCGGCGAGACGCGCACTTGGCCGCGCTCGACGGCCTCCATGAGTTTTTCCTGCGCCGGAAAATTAGCCCCGTCAAAAAGTTCGAAAAAGCGGTAAACGACATCCACGCGCTCACCGGCCAAGCAAACGCCGTCTTCGGAAAAACTCAGTTCGTTCGGATGGCACACACTTATTTTCGCCCCGCAGGTCCGGCACACCCTTGCCGCCAGATATTCGAATTCCGGACGATAATCCGCCGATTCATCGGAGACGGCGACGGCAATGTTCAACGCACTCTTTCCGCGGACGAGCGAAGCGAAAAAGCGCTCCGGCATTTCCGTCGAGCCCAGGTAGGCCTCCTCGAGAAATGCCGTCAGCCCGATGCCGCCGGGCACGCTGTCGAGCTCGGTCAGCACAAATCCGTTTTCGGTAATCAGCAGGTCCGGACGAATGACGTCGGGAATCGTCCCCGCAAGGGCACGCGCCCGCTGATGGGCGACAAGGCGCGCAGGTTTTCCGCGATCCAAAATTTCCGCAACCCAAGGCGCGTAAAGCGGCGCGTTCCGCAAGAGGCTTTTTCCCGTTACGGAGGCCCGATAGAGCTTTTCGTGGGCCCGATAAAACGCGAGACACGCGTCACCGATTAAATTCAGTTCGCGTGTCTCTTCGGCGGAAAATCGCCATGCCTCCGCAGCGACTTTCCAGGTTTTTCCGGAGAAAAGCGGCGTTTCCGCAAAGGCGCGCGACAATGCGGCGAAGCTTTTCATTGCCGGAAAACTACTTGGCTCGGAACTTAACCGTGTCCGCCGGCGTCTTTTCGAGACGCACATCATCGAGCGTCCAAGTCTGTGCGGCGTAGCCGGCGGATCCGAGCGGCGCCACGGTATTCCCGCTGATGCGCACGTCTTTACAGCGGCGGAAGATGAAGGGCTTTTTATTCCACGCGCGGTAATCGTTGTTGTAGCGAATCTTGTTGCCGGTGAAACTCAGTTTTTCGGACGAAATCGCGAAGAGCAACGGCACGTCGAAGGTCTCGAACTCGTTGTCGAAAATGCGCACGTTGCGGTGGTAATACTGCTTCTGCGCAGACAAATTACGGACTTCCGGATAGAGCGCAATAATCGCTTCGGTAAACTGGAAGTACGAGGTCAAATTGTTCAGAAAACGGTTCCCGCTGATTTCGACGTCTTCGCAGGGGCCGCTTTCGTACCAGCCCTGGGCGTCGCCCGCGAGCAAAATGGCTGCACCCGCAACCGTCTTAAAGGTGTTATTTTTCACGACGACTTTGCGCGGCGTCGTCAGCAAAATCCCGCGTGCGCGATTGTTTTGCACGGTGTTGTTGCGGAAAATAACGCTCGGTTGAAAATCCGCATTTTCCACGGCATCGCCCTTGCCCAAACCGGCGGGAATGTTTTTCTCAAGCGTAATCAAAAGCTCGTTCGTATTCAGCTTGCGCACCTGCTTCACCTTGATTTCGTCCTTCTGTTCCAAGGTCGGTCCCTGGATAAAGCGCAGGGTTTCGCCGGGCAAAAAGACTTCAAAACCGACTGCTTGCGGGTGCTTGTAGCGGCAACGAATCTGATTCGGCGCAGGGACGTCTTCGATTCCCAGACAGGTCGAGTGCACGTTCAGCGCGTCGTCCATCATCGTTTCGAAAAACGCGTTTTCGATACAAATTTTGCCGCCGACATTCGAGAAGTGAAACGCGTCGGCACTCGCCGAGTAAACGCGACCCGTCTCCGGACGCGGGAACGTTCCGCCGCCGGAGATGCGAATATTGTGCGAGCGCTGAGCCAGCAACGCCATGCCCCAACCGGAGTGAATCGAAACATTTTTAAACTGCGTATTTTTCGCACGGTAAATCACGCAAGCCGGATGCGGACGCGACCAGGTGCGAAGCGTCAGCGTATCGCCGACCGCAACGCCGGCACCGACCTTCGAGAAATCGAACAGCAGGTTGACCTTGCCGTCCGGCCGCGCTTCGGCGCGCCCGCCGTAGCCGATGTCCGAGGTGCGTTCGACGATTTCCTTCGTCCCCGCACGAAACGCGATTACCGAGCCGACGCCGCATTGCCAGCCTTCGCCGAAAAAGCGCAGTTGCCCGTTGCGAATCATGTACGGAAATGCTTTTTCGTCGATGGTGACAACGGTCTTGCCGTCTTCGAATCCGACGACCTTGGCTTCCGAGTACGGCGCGCGCGCGTAGTCGATTTTCAAATTCTTAATGCGGACGTTTTCGCAGTCCATGAGCAAAAGCGCGAGGCTCTTCCCGTGGAAAATAAAATTCGATCCGTTGCCATCCAACTCCAGATTCCGCAAGTCCGAAAGCGAAATCTGCACCGGATGGATCGTCGGCTGCTCGTGATTGGAAACGTGGAAGGACATTTCCAAAGCGCTTTCCGGATAAAAGTGATAATCGCCCTTCGGCAACACGATCTTCCCGCCGCCGTTGCCCTGATGGACAGCCTTCAAAAGCTTGCGCAGCGCGGGCGTGGCATCTTTCGTTCCGGGAACCAGCCCGTAATCTTCTCCGCGGAACACCGGATTGCTCTCCGACGCTCCGAGCGCGGCATTGGCGCCCGTCTCAAATTTCAGATTCACCCAATCGACGTGGTCGTTCCAATTGTTCTCGCCGGCAAGCGCCAACAAATAAAGCTTACGCGCCCCCCGCGGTACCGCGACGCGAAAAGTCTTCGGCTCGCCGCGACGAATCACGCCCGAAGTCCACAGCACCTCCGTTCCGGAAAGAATGCGACATTCCACGCCGTCGCCGATACCCGCCGAGACTTCGTCATCGACGCCGACAACACCCGTGAAAACGCGGACGCCGTCTTCGAACTCGGGCACATCGATCGGAATCATCGAGGTCGCATGCGTACCGATGCCGCTTGCATACACTTTCCCGGCGAGACTCAGAGCATTACCGTCAACCGATTTTCCCTTGCGGGTTTCTCCGTATTCCTGGCGGGCGCAGGCGAAATCGGATTCTGCGATTTCGGCGGGAACAGCTAAGAGCTGCGGGCAAATCCCGGCAAGCGCCAGAAGCGAGTAGAGACGTAGATTTTCGAACATGGTCCTATGCTAACAGTAAGTTTTTTTTCGGTAAATAAGGAAAAGAAAGAGAAGCTCCGGAAGGTTCAGTGAGCAGTAACTGGATAATAGTGAGCCGAAATTAGTGGGCGCAAAAAAGGCGTCCCCAAGCGGAGACGCCTTTTTCGTGTGATGCGCTATCGCATTTCTTCGCCGGTTTCCATGTTGACGAGCTTGAAGTTTTCAACGTGGAAGGACGGATCGGCGCGGAAGGAGAGGCGAATATTGTACGCCGTTTCCAAATCCGCGATGCTGTTGCGGTCGTCCCCGCGGAGACGATCGAGATTCATCGGGTGGAGGAAGACGCGGAACGCGAGTTCCCGGCCGACGTTCTTTTCGAGGGAACGCAGGCGGCGCGTTACGCTGACGATGCGGCGTTGGATTTCGACACTGATCGCGCGGGCGTTTTTAACGCTGCCGCGGCCCTGGCAATACGGGCAACCCATGTAGAGCGACGTCGTATTACTTTCCTGCTGGCGCTGACGCGTCATCTGCAAAATACCCAACTGCGAAATCGGAAGAATCTGGTGCTTGGCGCGGTCCATGCTCATCGCATCGCGGAGCGCATTGAAAACGGCCTTGCGATCCTTCGGGTTCTTCATATCGACGGTATCGATGATAATCAAACCGCCGAGATTGCGCAGACGAATCTGGCGGGCAGATTCCTTCACGGCTTCGATGTTGGCTTGGACAATGAAGTCCTTCGCGTCGCCCTTGCCCTTGTGGCCGCTCGTGTTGACGTCGATAGCCGTCAGCGCTTCGGTTTCGTCGATGACGATTTCGCCGCCCGAAGGCAACGGCACGCGGCGCATATAGGTCTGTTCGATCTGGCGTTCGATGTTAAAACGTTCGAAAATCGGAATGTTATCCTTGTAGAGGACGACCTTGCTACGGGAGCGCGGCGAGATTTCGCCGACGAGGGCGAGGATGGCCTTGTAGTCTTCCTCCGAATCGACGAGGATGCGGTCGATGTCTTCCGTGAGGAAGTCGCGCACGGTGCGTTCGATCAGGCCCGGCTCCTGGTAAAGCATGCAGGGCTTGGAGGTCGTGTTGATCACATTGCAGATCGCGGCCCAGCGCTTGAGGAGCATGTGGAGGTCGCGGACGAAATAGCGCAGCTTCTTGCCTTCCCCCGCCGTACGGATGATGACGCCCATGCCTTCGGGAATCGTCAGCTTACGGAGCATCTTTTTGAGACGGTCGCGCTCGGCGGAGTTTTCGATTTTGCGGGAAACGCCGCATTGTCCGGAGAACGGCATGAGGACGATGAAGCGGCCCGGAATCGCAATATTGGTCGTCGTACGCGGTCCCTTGGTACCGATTTGTCCCTTCGTCACCTGAATGACGATTTCGGAACCGATCGGGAAGAGCTCGGGAATGTCCTTGATGGAATACTTTTCCCGCTTGTTTTTCTGCTCTTCGCTTTCGTTATTGCGAATGAATTCGACGGAGGAATCGTTCGCGGCGGGCAGCATGTCCCAATAGTGCAGGAAGGCGTTTTTGGCTTCGCCGATATCGACGAATGCCGCCTTCAGGCCCTTTTCGAGATTTTGGATACGGCCTTTGTAAATCGCGCCGACGACGCGTTTTTCGTCCGTGCGTTCGAGTTCGTATTTTTCGAGCACACCGTCGGTGAGCAGCGCGGCACGCTTTTCGAGCGGCTCGGAATTGATGACGAGCTCGCGGAAGCGTTCACGGTCTTTCGAGAAGTGCTTGATGATACGCTGAATGATGGGAAGTTTTTTGGCGCGCTGAGCGGCATCCTGCTTGATTTTTTCCGGCGGGATGGGCTCGACTTCATGCGGCTTGGGCGGGTGGCGCAAGTCCTCATTTTCGTCACGCACTAAATTATCGTTGTCTGGGATATCCGGCATAATAGTTTTTGTTTGTGTAGGTTTAAACCGGAGAACTCAAGGATTGAGAAGCATTCAGCGAATCGGGAACACGCACGCCGTTATTGTGTTCGCCTTCCCGAGGCGCATGACTGTGCACACTCTGCAACAGCCCCAAAAGGATGAAGCAACTCAAAACAAAAGAGCCTCCGTAGCTCATAAATGGCAGGGACAGTCCCGTCACCGGCATCAAGCCGATGTTCATGCCCACGTTGATCAAGACGTGAACCATCAGTACGACACTAATCCCGACCGCTAAAAGTGATCCGAATGTGTCCCGCACCCGCAAACCGATTTGCAAAGCGCGGAACGCGAGTAGCAGATAAAGCAACAGAATGCCGGCACAGCCGACCAATCCGTATTCCTCCGCTAAAACCGAAAAGAGAAAGTCGTTGTGAGCTGCCAGCTCGGGGAGGTACCCCAATTTTGCCTGCATCCCCTCGTTGAATCCCTTTCCCGTAACACCGCCGTTGCCGACGGAAATTTTTGCCTGACGCACGTTCCAGCTCGCCCCGATGCCCTTCGGATCGATCGCATTCGGATCGACGAACGAGAGCAGGCGCGCCCGCTGATAGTCCTTCAGCGGAAGCCACGAGACCTTCTCGTATTGCCCCTGGATATCGCGTGCCGGGTCGCGGGGACGCTCGCCCTGTTCCTGGTAGTAGGTGACGATGCGTTCCCGATAAAAATAAATGTCCACCGAAACGACGGAAACGAACAGCAAAGCCGCCGCCCCCGCGCTCCAAAAGAACCGACGCGTCAGTCCCGCAAGCCAAAGCAACGCTGCGGTCAACGGCACGTAAACGATGCTGGAGCCCAAATCCGGTTCGACGACAATCAGTAGCCAGGGAATCCCCGCCACGATTGCCGCTTTCAGAACCCATTTCCAGGATTCCCGAAACGCGCCCAAGGGCTTCAGCGAAAGCAGTTTCGCCAACATAATCAGTGTCGTGATTTTCGCGAATTCCGAAGGCTGTAAGCCGAACGAACCGATAAAATACCAACGCCGCGAACCGTTTACGGAATGGATGAAATGCCCCAAATTCATTTTGAGCAAGGCACAAACCGCAATCGGAATCAGCAACGCGACCCCGAGGATGTAAAACAGATTACTCCAATCCCTGTAAAACTTGAACGGAATCGACGCCACAACGCAGTAAACGAAGCCGCCGGCAAGGAGGAAGTAAATTTGCTTCAGCCAATCATCACTCCCGCGCAAGGCCCCCGACGAATAAATTCCCGAAACGCCGAGAAGGCTCAAAATCAGGATAATCAACGGCGCAACCTTGTCCGTACGACACAAAAAACTCCACGTCTTTTCGAATTGCTCCAAAAAAACGGACGACCAGGAACGGGCGTATGAAGAGGAATGTGTCACGAAAGGGAAAAAAGCTGAAATTGCGAAGAAAATACTCTCTTTTTCCCCACTCGACAATGTAAAAGCGCTCGCCTTCCCCTCAAAAAAATAATGCCGCGGCGACTCCCTTCCGCAATTCACGCAGAAGAGAGCCCAAAAACTTTCCAAAACAAGAAACTATTACGCCGCTCCCAAGCGCTCGGCGACCGCCCCGCTGATGATCTCGCAGGAGCGCACGGCCCCGCTCAATTCACCGGAGAGTTTGGTCAAAAAGGCTTCGCGGTCGGCTTCTTCGGCAAACTCAAAGCCCAAAAGCGCACGCCCGACGCGTTCGCCGGTGTACAGGTAGTTGAAGTAGCAAATATTGTCGTTCGGGCCGAGGTCGCGGGAAAGGAAGTCGTGTAAAGCTCCCGGGCGTTCGTAGAAGTCCAAGCGGATAAACAGGGGATTCCGCAGCAGGCCGCGCTCGAAGGGAATAACGCGGAACAGCGTATCGGCATCGCTCGTAACGTCGCTCCACGGCACGCCGCAAGCATCGAGCGTCCCCGTGATTGCCGCGAGCTGTTCGTCGGAGACGGCAACGCCGATAATCGGACAAGCCTCCGCCTCGCTCGTTTTGCCGTACTGAAACTCCGTGATGCTGCTCTTGGAAAAAGCCTTGCCGAAAACCTCCAGGAATGCTCCCGGGCGCTCCGGAATACGCACGCGCAAGCAATGCCGCTTGGCGCCGTTCACCTGCGAATTGCGCGTAACAAAGCCCAATCGGCCGAAATCGACATTCGCGCCGGAAATCACGGTCAGAACCTTCTTGCCCGCGAGCGTATCCGCAAGCTTGAGTGCCGCCGCAACGCCCATCGCGCCCGAGGTTTCGGGGATAATGCGATTGGTTTCCCAAAGCTTCTGAATCGCCCAGCAAACGTCCTCGTTCGTAACGGTGACAATGCCGTCGAGCACTTCCTTGCAGACGTCGAAAGTCAGCGAACCCGCCTTGCGCACCGCCGTACCGTCGCAGAAAATATCCACCTTGCCGATATCCGTCGGCTTCCCTGCTTCCAGAGCCGCCTTCATCGAAGCCTGACTGACGCCTTCAACGCCGTAAATCCGGATACCCGGATACTGGCGACGCAACCAAACCGCACAGGCCGCAGCCATCCCGCCGCCGCCGATTTGGAGAAATGCGACATCAAACGGTCCCTTGCCGGACATCACGACTTCGTCGGCCAGCGTACCCTGCCCGCCCATCGTTCCGACATCATCGTACGGGTGAATGAAGGTCAGATTTTCCTCCTTCGCCGCTTTTTTGGCGGCTTCTCCCGCAACATCATAAGAATCTCCGAGCAAAACGATTTCGACGAATTCTCCGCCGAAGCGTCTGACCGCCGCCTGCTTCACGTCCGGAGTCGAACGCGGCATAAAGATTTTTGCGTGCACGCCGAGCAGTTTTGCCGCAAGCGCCACCCCTTGGGCATGATTCCCCGCCGAGGCGGCGACAATCCCGCGTGCGCGCTCTTCCGGCGTCAGCAACGCCATGCGATTGTAAGCACCGCGCCACTTGTAGGCCTTAATCGGCCCGAGATCTTCGCGTTTGACAAAGAGACGAAACGGCAGGCCGGAGCCGACGAGCTCTTCGAGCGGCGTCGGATTCGCAACCGCATAAACGCGTTGGCGTGCCATCAGAATAGCATCAAAAACTTCTTCGCAAAGTGCAGACATAAATGTGAAAAAATAAGCAGCTTTCCCGCGAAACGCAAGAAAGCGCTGTTTGACGGAAAACGTTTCCCGCCGCTTAACGGTTACCGGAACAATTAAACCGTTTTCGTTCCGTGCGTCGCGGTCACCTTAATCGTGATACCGCCGCGGGCACCGAAATCGCCGACGACTTCGCACCAGACCGGATCCAGAGCGGCGACGAGGTCGTCCAAAATCTGATTCGTCAGGTGTTCGTGGAAGGTTCCTTCGTTGCGGTAGGACCAGAGATAAAGCTTGAGCGACTTGGATTCGACGATTTTTTCGGCCGGGATGTAGCGGATCGTGATCGTCGCAAAATCCGGTTGGCCCGTCGCCGGGCATACGCAGGTGAATTCTTCCGTGCGCAGTTCAACGATGTAAGGACGTTGGCGATTGTGATTCGGGAAGGCTTCAAGTTTGCGCGTCGGCAGATTGCGCGTCGCCCCGATGGAAAGATTTTTCAGGTCTTCAGGCTGAGTCAGCATAGTGCTTTAATTTGAAATAATGTCTAATGTGAATGTAGGGCTTCGCCCGGCGACCGGGAAACGCCGGTACCTCAGGTTTGCCCTTAATGCACGATGCTTGGAGCGTGTTACCCCAAGCATCGCTTTCGATTAAAAATGAACCTTGGCAAGCGTTTCCTGCATGCGCGCGGTAATTTCGTCCCACGCTTCCGCCGCAATCAGTTCTTCCGGGCAAATCCACGAAGCCCCGCAGGCGATGACATCCGGAATCGCGAGCCAGTCCGCGATGTTGTCGGCGTCAATTCCGCCCGTTGCGACCACCTTAACGCCCTTGTGACGGAACGCGGAGAGGATAGCCTTGAGCATTTCCGGACCGAGGACGGTCGCGGGGAAGAAGTTCTGAATCTTGCATCCCTGCAAGAGCGAACGGGAAAGGTTCGACGGCGTCATCATACCGGGAATGACGGGCAAGCCCGCGGCAAACGCGGCATCGACGACGATCGGGTCAAATCCGGGCGCCAGGGCGAAACGCGCTCCCGCGATGTGCGCGGCGCTGATTTCGTCGACTCCGGTCACCGATCCGGCGCCCACCCACATTTCCGGGAAGGCCGTAGCAATCTGCTGAATGGACTCGGCTGCCGTCGGCGACTGGAAAGACACGGAAACGACGTCGCTCCCCCCGGCAAGCAATGCCTGCGCAAGGGGAATCGCCTTTTCCGGATCATCAATCGTTGCGAAGGGAATAACCCGCAACTCGGACAAATGTTCGATAATGGATTTCATGATTTCCGGTAATTTACACTATCGAAACTAATAAGTGAAGCGGAACCCGACATTCGCACGGTGCGCCATATCGGAGTTGGCTCCGATGTCCACCGTGTAATTCAGGAAGAGCCCCGTATTTTCCGAGAGCGTGAAGTCACAGGAAGCACCGACCGAAACGGAATCCGCCGGGAATGCCTTTTCCGTAATCGTACGAGAGTATCCGACGCCGGTTGCACCGACATCGACTTCCGTTTCGTCATCGAGGAATTCGTGCGAGTACGCGAGATCCAAACCGACGCGGGTCGGCGTTTCGCCGATTGCGAAGGAGTAGCTGGCTCCGATACCGACGCGACCGCGGAGGCTGTCTCCGTTGAATGCATCGGATTCCATCGAGCGCGTTCCCGTTTCTTCAACCTTATCGACAGCCGTGTGAAGGTAAGAGAATCCGACGTACGGTGTGAGGTAGAGGTCCTTAACGGCAGTCGGAATCAGACCGCCTGCGCTTGCGAAGAGACCCGCGCTCCAGCCGTCGGTTTCACCCTTGTTGTTGCCGTATTCGCCCTTGCGTTCGATTTCGTAGGAGGAGAATCCGAAGTGAGCTCCGCCTTCCGCGAAGTAGTAGTCGTTGAAGACCGTTCCCGCGTAAACCGTAGCACGATAGCTGTCCATCGAGATTTCGCCCTGAGCGTTGTGGATGTCAGCCGTTCCGCGGTCGTAGCCGAGGGCCATACCGAAGACGCTGTTTTGGCTCAGGCGGACGTCACCGCCGATGAGTGCTCCGTAGGTCGAGAAGTCGAAGGTGGCAGAATCCGCACGATCCGAGCCGTTTTCGACAGACATCGATTGGGCCTGTGCGAAGAATTGCCATTCGTCTCTGTTGCTGGCCACCTCAAAGCGGCGCTGTTCCAAACGGCGATGCAGGCTCTGCACATCCTGATTGTAAACTTCAGTCGGCATGGCCACCATTGCCGCGTAGGCGAGGTTCATGTCCGCCGAAATCGGGCTCAGGGAGAGATTGCCCGTGCGGGAGTCGTAAACGTACTTCACTTCCGTGCCGTCCGCCATAAAGATCGTGACGGATTCAACGTCTCCGGAGACCTTGGCCGCTTCGCCGTCCCAGCGGACGAATTCGATTTCCGGCACATCCCAGGCATCGCGGACGGATTCGTCGAAGGTAACTTCGATCGCCGCCTTGTCGAGGGAAACGCTTGCGTCATTCGTCAGCGTGATGCGTGCTTTATCCGCATCGGCGACGGATTCGACGTCGAAGGCAATCAACGCGCCGGTTCCGCCGTTCGTCGGCGTAATGGCAATGTCTTCGATGAGAACGGTTCCGGACTTATTGGCGGAAGCGGAGAAGCTGCCCGTGTTCACCTGTGCTCCGGAAGCGACGGACTGCGAGGCGCGAGCCTGCATGTCGTAAGCCGAAGCAGCGAAGAGAGCCACCTGCGAAGCACCTTCAACCGAGAAGCCGCCGTTGGCGTTCCAAACCGCGCCGTCCTTCAGAACAACGGAGCCGGAATCCACCTTGACGAATTCGGAGCTGTTGAGCGTCGTGCTTTCCGAAACGTTCAAATCACCGCTGAAACGCTTTTCGGACTTCGTCCAGTTGAGCGTGCCGCCACCGATGACGGAGAGGCTACCGCTACCGCGAACGAGCTTGTTGAGCGTTGCGGTCTTGCCGGCCGTCGTCGCCAATTCGAGGACAGCGCTCTTGGAGTCGAGGAGCACCTGAGAAGACGTGCCCAGAGCGACGAGCGAGTTCGCGCGGAGCGTACCGTCCTTCACGGTCACCGTTCCCGAGAAATCATTGGCGCTGTTGGCGAGCGTAAGCTTGCCGGAGCCGACCTTCGTCAGAGAACCGGAGCCGGTCACGCGGGCTACCAAGGAGGAGTCCGCAACCGAACCGACCCGGACTTCCGCATCCTTGCCGAGCGTGAGTACCGCAGCGTCGTTGCCGAAGACTTCACCCTTTTCGGCGACGAGCTTCGAGCCGTCCTTCAGGTTGATAACACCGGAGAAGTTTTCGGAAGCACCGGCGAGCGTCATCGTGATGCCGAGACCCGTTTCCACGGAAACCGTACCCGAACCTTCAAAGGAACCTGCGAAGACATCAGCGACAGCCTGGCCGGAAGCCGGCGTCAGATCGAACGAAACTTCACCGTTGTCAGCCTTGAAAGCAATGGTTCCGTTACCGAAAGACGTTGCCTGCGTAGCAGCGACAAAAGCATTGTCCGCCGTCAACGCAAAGGTACCCGTGAATTCACGGCTGTCCGCCGTCAGGATGAGGCGGTCGGCGGTGAAGTCCAGAGTTCCTTCGCCCTTGAGTTCGCGACCGAAGCTACCGCCGAAGGCCAATTCGAATTCGGCACCGTCGCGGATTTCGAGTTCCGTACTCTTACGGCTGTCGCCGAGAGCGGCCGAGTTCGCCAACTTGAGAACGCCTCCTTCGACGATTACTTCGCCGCCGAACATCGTGTTCGCCGCCGTCAGCGTAACCGTTCCGGCGCCCGACTTCTTAAAGTTTCCGTTTCCGGAAAATACGAGACCGAAAGAGGCATCCGTTTCCGAAGCAAGTTCCAGCGTCGCGCCGTCGGCAATCGTCGTTCTTGCAGCGCCGAGAGCATCGACAGCCGTCAGCTTAAGGGTGCCTGCGGCGACGTTGATGTAATCGTCCGCGTCAAAACCGTTCATCTTGGCGTTAACCGAGAGCGTGCCTTCGCCGAGCTTTTCGACAATCCAGTTTCCGGCACCGATGTTGCCCGTCATGACGGTATCCAAAGCGGTTTCGGCATTTGCGCCGAGCTTGGACGTGTCGAGGAGGAGCGTTCCCGTCGCCGTAGCCGTGAGGGAGCTTGCGAACTGGACGGCGTTGTTGGCCGCCAGGTTCAGGCGCAGGCTTGCGCCGTCTGCCAGGGTCGTCGTACCCGTGAAGTCATGAGCCGAATTAAGAACGACGCTTGCGTCTTCGCCGATAGCGAGCGTTCCGGAGCCCGTGATCTTGTAGCTGTCGGAGGCGGCAACCGCGAAGTCAACGCCGGCATCGACCGTAATCGAGGTCGGAGCGACGTTCGCACCGAGGCTTACCGTCGAATCCGAAGCGAAGGTAACGCGGTCGGAGTTCATGTACGCCGTATCGTTCGGGTTCGCGGCATGCGTCCACATAGCGCTTCCCGCTTCACCGGTCGTCCAGACGCCGTTGCCGCCGACCCAGACCATGTTGTAAATCGTGTTAGCAATCGTGACGGAACCGTCGTCGGCGAGACTGATGTCTGCGCGATCGGAGAGAGCCGCTCCGCTACCCAGCGTGAAGTTGCTCTTGTCGATCACGGAAGCGTT
>JAFYWY010000014.1 GCA_017546455.1 Opitutales bacterium | reverse complement strand
GCCGGGACACGGTCCGGCGACAACTCTGCGGGCCGAACGGGAAAATAATCCGTTTTTCTAAGCTTCGCCGAATCCGGAAAACGGTAGCGTGATGCGGAAGCAACAGCCCTGTGCCGGACGGCTTTCCGCGGTTGCCGTACCGCCGTGGAGTTGCGCGATATGCTTCACGATTGCCAAACCTAAGCCGGTTCCGCCGAGCTTCTGCGAGCGCTCCTTGTGCACGCGGTAGAAGCGCTCAAATAGACGCGGAAGATGTTCCGCGGGAATGCCGACTCCGAAATCTCTGACGCTGATGACGATGTTTTTGCCCTTACGCTCCTGCGCGACTTCGATACGCGAGCCGCCGCTGTATTTAACGGCATTGCCGACAAGATTGATGACGGCCTGCTCGATAAGGCGCGCGTCGCCGACGCATTCCTGCGACTCGTTGCGGGTAATGCAAAGCTCGATGCCGGAGGCTTCAGCGTTTTCCGTACAGGCATTGACGGCGTTTTCAAGGGCCGCATCCAGTTGGAAGAGCTCGAATTCCTCTTTGCCGGCCAGCTCCCGCCGTTCGAGGGCGGCGAGGCTCAAGATGTCCTGAACCAGCGCGTTGAGGCGTTTGCCCTGCGTATTGAGAATTTTCAGGAATTTTCCCGCGAGCTCCGGCGAGTGAAGCGCGCCGTCGCTCAGGGATTCGACGGCACTGAGAATGCTCGTGAGCGGTGTCTTGATTTCATGAGAAACATTGGCGACGAAATCGCTACGGAAAGATTCCAGGCGCCGCAGATTCGTCATGTCGGTGATGGCCAGCAGGAGGCAACGTTCGCCGTCGTGGATGACGATACAGCCCTTAGCGTAGAGACTGCGCGGCGTACCGGAACAGTCGAGCGTGACTTCCGTTTCAATACTTCGGTTTTCGGAAAAGGCCATATCTGAAATGCGCAGCAATTCCGCAGAGCCGCAACGCCGCCAACTGAACTGCGTCGTTGATTCATCGATATTAAAAATCTTGCGAGCGGCACTGTTAAAGTAGATGGCGTTTCTTTCTTCGTTGATTAGCAGGACGGCTTCCGAAAGCGCGGAGAAGAGGTTTTCGCGGTCATTGCGGTCCGCTGTGATGCGATCGAGCTGCGCCTTGAGCTGTTCTTTCATCCGGCTGACGGGCAGGGCGAGGTCGCGTACAATCCCTTTCTCGGGGATGGAAATGCGCACGTCGAGATTCCCGCGCGAGATACGTTTGGCGCTCTCCTGCAATTCCTGGAGCGGCATGCGGATGCGGAAAACGATGTAGCAGACGAGCACGATTACCGAAATGCCGCCCAAGGCAAGTCCCAGGAGCGTGAGCCATTTTACGCGGGAGATAACGGCGTCGAGGTCTTTGTTGTAGATTGCTACGCGCAAGACGTAATTGGTTTTTCCGTCCTGCGTGGCGTCAATCGGCATTGCGCTGTAGATCATATGCTCGTTTTGCGTGGAGCTGAAGCGCGTGCTGCTTCCCGGTGCGCCGGCAATCGCGACGGCAATTTCTTCGCGTCCGGCGTGATTGTCCAAAATCTCTTTGTCCGCACCGGAATCGGCGAGCACCCGGCCTTCGGCATCCACGAGAGTGATTCGGCGCGATTTTTCCTGAACGCGGTCGCAGTATTCTGCGGCACGACCGACGTCGCCGACGCTCAGCATCGGCTCAATCAGTTCCGCGATGAATCGGGCTTCAAGCATGACGTCGCGCTTGGCGGCGGCAATGTAGGATTCTTCGAATTTTTTCGTGAAGAAAAAGAGTGCTCCCGCGGCCGAAGCGACGAGCAGAATCAGTAAAAGCGGGAAGGCAAAGAGTGTTTTATCCTGAGCTTTCATGAGAGAGTGTTTGCCGGGCATTTAGTACGGAGCTTTCATTCGGTAGCCGACACCGCGGACCGTTTCGATATGCGTGCCCCAAGTCCCGAGCTTGCGGCGAAGATTGAGAATTTGAACGTCGATAGCGCGGTCGGTCACGGGATAGTCGTCGCCTTTGACTTTGGAGACAATCTGGTCGCGCGTAAAAACACGCCCCGGGCGTTTGGCCAGAAGGCGCAGAATGCCGTATTCCGTGAAGGTCAGATCGAGCGTGTCGCCGTCGAGTTTTGCCGTGTGTTCGAGCGTATTCATGACGAGCGAATCGTAGCGGATTTCGTCGCTTTGTTCCTGCTCGATACCGCTACGCAGTTGAGCGCGCACGCGGGCGACGAGGACCTTGTTGCTAAAGGGCTTGGTAATGTAGTCGCAGGCGCCGAGTTCGAGGCCGAGCACGATGTCGCTTTCCTCGCTCTTGGCCGTGAGCATGATGACGGGAATATTGCGCGTGGCCTCGTCGCGCTTGAGCTCGCGGCATACGCTCAGCCCGTCGAGCTGCGGGAGCATCAGGTCCAGAAGAATCAGCGAGGGTTGTTCCCGCTGTGCAATCTGAAGCCCCCGGGCTCCGTCCCCGGCGGTAAGAACTTGGGGAAATCCGTTGTTTTCGAGAGTGAAGCGAACGACGTCACGAATGGCTTCGTCGTCTTCAATAACCAGAATTTTAGTCGCCATAACTACCTTGTATGCGTCAATTATGGCAACGCATTGCTAAGAGGCGATAAAGGAATTGTTAGAATTTCGTTAACGCCATTGGCGAAGGAGGAGGGGAAATTTGCTCAATGGCGTAAACCGCTAAGCAAATCGTGGATGGCTTCGAAAGGCGGCATGACTGCGGGATTATCGCTCACCCAAACGAATTCGATACTTCCGTCGATGCCGATGACGAAAGCAGCCCGCTTTGCCACGCCGCGAAAAGCTAAAACTTCGGGAAGAAAATTGGTATCTTCGACGCCGTAAGCCTTAATCGCTTCGCGATTAAAATCCGAAAGCAGGGTCAGGGAAAAGCCGGCGCTCTTTTTCCAGGCTTCCTGCGCAAAAGGATTATCTACGGAAATGGCGAACACGTCGGCGTTGAGCGCATCATAGGCGTGAAGGGTTTGGGAAACCGAGCACATTTCTTCGCTACAGACACTCGTAAATGCGAGCGGGACAAAGAGTATGACCGTGCGGCGTTTCCCGACGGAACGGGTCAGACAGACCGATTCGATTCCGCTGGCGGTTTTTGTTTTTAGCACCACGGCGGGTGCCGGCATTCCGATTTTGATTTTCATACACCGAGAGCGCTTCCGTCCGCGATTTTTGTTTTCCGTAATCGAAGTCGGATCACTCGACTATTCGTGTTGAGATTTTCTCCGTGATTTTGAATAATCTTTGACCATGATCCCCCAATTGAGAAAATTCGTTACTCTTACGACTGTTTGCGCTTCCGCCGTGGCGCTTGCCGGCCTTCCCGCCGAGCTTTTCGGCAAGGTTCCCGGAATGCTTGAATCGCCGAAGCAACCCGCCGGCGCTCCGAAGCCGCACGGCGCGACGCCGACGGAACCGCAGGTGCAATGGCAACGCATGGAATACTACGCATTTACGCACTTCGGCCTGAATACCTTCACCGGCCGTGAATGGGGCTACGGCGACGAGAGCGCCGAATTGTTCAACCCGACAAAATTTGATGCCGACGCCATTGCCAAAGCCTTCAAGGACGGCGGGATGACCGGCATGATTTACACGGCAAAGCACCACGACGGCTGGTGCTCCTGGCCGACCAAAACGACCGAGCACAGCATCAAAAAATCGCCTTGGAAAAAAGGCAAGGGCGACGTCGTCAAAGAATTCGCCGCAGCCTGTAAGAAACACGGCATCAAGTTCGGTACCTACCTCTCTCCCTGGGATCGCAATCACCCGGAATACGGCCGCGACGGCTACATCAAGGCCTACTACGGACAAATCGAAGAATTGCTCACGAACTACGGAGACGTCTTCGAAATTTGGTTCGACGGCGCAAACGGCGGCGACGGCTACTACGGCGGAGCGCGTGAACGCCGCAATACCCCCGGCGGTGCAGACAAATATTATAATTTCGAACAAATCGTAAAGAATATCCGCAAGATGCAGCCGAACTGCATTGTCTGGGGTGCTTCGCACTATGGCGACGCACGCTGGGGCGGTTCCGAAAGGGGCCATGTCGGTTATCCGCACTGGCACACCGTCGGCTCCCAAAATCCGGAGCAGACGCCGTCGACGCACCCGGCAAGCTGCAAGGATAATTGCCGTCACGTCACCGCGGCCCACGGGATTCCGGGAGGGAACCGCTGGGTGCCCGCAGAAGGCGATACGCCGATCAATCACAGCGGTTGGTTCTGGCATCAGGGCGGACGTCCGAAATCCCCGGAACAGCTCATGCAGGTTTGGTTTGATTGCGTCGGACGCGGAGCCAATCTCATTCTGAATCTCGCGCCGGACAAAACCGGCCGACTCGATCCGAAGGACGTCGAATCGCTTATGGGCTTTAAGAAGCTCCGCGATGCGCTCTACAAAAAAGACTTCGCGCTCAACGCTAAGGCGGCTGCCAAGGCCGTGCGACGCGGAAATGCCAAGGCTTTCGGGGCTCAAAACCTCGTGGACGGCGACTTAGACACGTATTGGGCGACCAATGACAACGTGACGAAAGCCGCCGCCGTCATCGTCCTTCCCGCCAAGACGACTTTTGACGTTGTGCGCGTCCGCGAAGAAATCCGCCTCGGACAACGCGTCTCGGCTTGGGCGCTCGATGCGGATATCGACGGCGAATGGAAGGAAGTCGTTACGGGCCAAACCATTGGCGTCCAATCCATGCTCGTGCTTCCGGAAAAGGTGACGGCCCAGCGTGTCCGCCTGCGCATTACGGAAGCCGAAGCCTGCCCGTGCATTGCCGAACTTTCCCTCTTCAAGCTTCCCGAAGGCCTGAACCTGAAGAAGGCCGCCGCTTCCGCGTCCGTCACCAACGGCGTGCCGAAAACCAAGTGGAAAATCGTGAACGCGCCTGCGGGAACGAATGCCGCTGCCGCGATCGACGGCAATCCTTCGACCTTCTGGCACACGCATATGAAGCAGGAATTGAACCCGCCGCAGTCCTTCTCCGTCGACATGGGCGAGGTTCGCAATCTGCGCGCGTTCACCTATCTGCCGCGCCAGGACGGTACAACGCACGGCATGACGGACCGCTACATCTTCGAAATTTCGCTCGACGGAAAATCGTGGAAGAAGGTCGCGGAAGGCGAATTCGGCAATCTCCGAGCCAATCCGATTGAGCTGACGATCTCGTTTACTCCGGAAAAGGCGCGTTATTTCCGTTTCACGGGAACGCACGCCCTCGACAAAAATCACGTTTCCGCCGCAGAAATCGGAGTTCTCGAATAAGGAAATCTGATTTAGAAAAACGGGCTCTCCGAGGCATACGACTTTGGAGAGCCCGTTTTTTTCGAAAAAGGGTTTCCGCTTAGCTCGTGCGGTCCGAACGGCGCGACTAAGAATTTATTTGAACAAAATGCGGGAACGCGAGAAGATGAGGCATCGTGTCTTCTTTGAATAAAACATTTCTTCGTACAGCCGGCATGCTTGCAGGCGCTTTCGTTTTCGCGCTGAATCCGGCATGTAAGCAGCCGCCGACGCCGGCTTATCACGGTGAGGACGCCGGGAACGCAATCGGCATTCGCTACGCATCGTTTTATATGAAGACGGAAGACGATTTTAAGCGCATCTCCGAATACTTCACGAACGAAGAAAATACCGGAAGCCATGCGGTTGTTCGCAGTCGTCCCGAAGCACGTGACGGGCTTTACATGATCGTCTCGCTCGAAAGCGGTGCCGTAGTCCCCGCAGGAAGCGTTGCCGAATTGCGCTATTATCATCCCAAGAAAAGCGATTTGCAGGTTTGCCGTTGGGAGCTTCCCGAATTTAAGGCGGCGGCGCATCGTGAATTACGCCTGGGCCTGACCGGTGAAGATTGGGAGAGTTCGCTTTCCCGCAAACGCCCCTCGGCTTGGCAACTGAATGTCTTTGCTCCGGACGGACAATTGCTTTTCCGCCGAAACTCCTATTTGTGGAAAGAATAAGGATTTTGAAAGGCCGGCGAGCTGGTATTTGAGAAATTTAATGATGCTTTCAAAAAAAGGCTTGCAATAGGGATTAAAAAAGAACATATTGAACCTCAGCTTTTTTGGTGTGGTAGCCAAGTGGTTAAGGCCGTGGTTTGCAAAACCACTATGCGGCGGTTCGAATCCGCCCCACACCTCCAAATTTTTCTCCCAATCCAATCCTACTTCGGCTTGACCGAAGTACCCTCAGTGAGTTCCTCCTTTTCCTCACTGAGGGTTTTTTGTATCGCGGAGGCGCGATGACAAGGTTTTAATGTCCCGATTTTTAGCAATGATTGATTCATACGAGACGGAAAATGCGGATGCGATAGACGCCTCTATCGACCTGTGGCCGCTGATGCGTGAATGCGGGCAGGAAATGCTCGTGCACGAACCGGCTCTGGCCGAAACGCTCAATTCCTTTGTGCTTCATCAGGGAAGTTTCGATCTTGCGATGAGTGCTCGAATCGCTCACAAACTGGCTTCTTCGGAAAAGGAATACAACGCGATCGCGGCGCTGTGCCTCGAAGCCTTCACGCACGATTCTACCCTCGCCTGCAGCTGTCAAAACGACATTCGGGCGATTTTGGAACGCGACCCCGCCTGCGAATCCGTCCTTGTTCCTTTCCTTTGGTACAAGGGCTTCATTGCGATTTCGGCGCATCGCGTCGCTCACTATTTTTGGCAGCATTCCCGCAAATACATTGCCCACTTTATTCAAAGCAAGGTTTCGGAAAAGCTTGCGGTCGATATTCATCCGGCGGCCTCGTTCGGATGCGGGATTATGCTCGACCACGCGACGGGGTTTGTCGCCGGCGAAACGGCGGTTGTCGAAAATAACGTTTCGATTCTGCATGCGGTTACGCTGGGCGGTACGGGGAAGGCGCGCGGAGATCGCCACCCGAAGATTCGCTCCGGCGTGCTCATCGGTGCGGGCGCGAAAATTCTCGGCAATATCGAAGTCGGGCGGTGTGCTAAAATCGGCGCCGGTTCCGTAGTGCTCGACGACGTTCCGGCACATACAACGGTAGCGGGCGTTCCGGCGCGGGTGGTCGGCGAAGCTCAGGAAGCCGATCCGGCGCATGATATGAACCACCGTTTGCCGTGTTAACGAAAGGATTTTAAGATGAAAAAAGATTTTGAAGGCAGTTTTGGCGGAGGCTTCGAAGACGGGAATTCTCCCGAAATCCGTTGTTCGGAAGCCGAATGGAAGCAGTTTCTCGATTGGGCGGACCGCGAAGTCGAACGCTTTAAACGATTTTACGCATCTCTGGAAATTCGTCCCGGCGAAGACCGTTTGGACAAGTGCGCGCTCGCCATGGGCTGGCAGTTGGACGGTAACGAAGACGAAACGAAGGAGGAAATCGTCAAGATGTTCGGAGAGGACTTCGCGATTACGCCGCCGCCCGGGCCGCCGCCGGTTTATTCGCTCCTGAATACGACGGAAGCAGTCGCGATTCGGGCGATTATCGCATACGCCCGGGAGCACCTCCTCGCCATTTACCGTCGGGAAGGACCGTCGCTTTTGACCTTTGGTCCGGAAACGACTTTAGGACTTTCCGGCGGATTTGCCGCACCCGAACAGGCGATGTTACTTGCGATCGATGCAATTTCCGCGCGTGAAAACGCCTTGGCAAAGCTGTTGATGAAGCGAGCCCACGCCGCATGGAACGACTACCTCGGTCTGCTGCCGAATCTGCTTTCCGCACTTCCGAAGTCGTCGAGAATCTCGCGCCGCCATTACGACGATTTGCGCGAAGCGATTTTCGATTTGCGCGAGCTCTGCCTGCGCATTATTCGCGACGCTCGCGAAGCCGAACGGGAAGATACCGAAGACTAATCCGCCAATCTCTCAGCCCCGGAAAGCCCGTGCCCATCGATTTTAGTGCAGAGCTCAACAGCGACCAACTCGCAGCCGTGACCTCGCGGGACCGTTTTGCGCTTGTCCTCGCCGGTGCCGGTTCCGGAAAAACGCGCACGCTGACGTATCGTGTTGCCTGGCTCTTGGAGCAGGGCGTTCCGCCGTGGCGCATTCTCCTGCTTACCTTTACCAACAAGGCCGCGACGGAAATGCTCTCGCGCGTCGAAGACCTGACGGGCGTTCCGCGCAGCGAATTCTGGGGCGGCACCTTCCACAGTATCGGCCAGCGTATCTTGCGGACAAATGCCGAATTGGTCGGGCGGCGTAAAGACTACACGATTCTCGATGCCTCCGATGCCGATTCGCTCTTCGGAAAAGTCTGCAAGCGCGTTAACGCGGAATTTCTCAAAGGCAAAAATGCTCCGAAGCCGAAAGTCATTTTCGATCTGATCAGCTACGCCCGCAACACGCGCCGCCCGCTCGGCGAAATTATCGAAGAGCGCATGCCGTGGGTACCGGACGCCGAACGTGTCATCCCGCTCTACGGAGAAGCCTACGCGGAGGAAAAACGCGCGCAAAACCTCTGTGACTTCGACGATTTACTCGAGCTTTTCCTCGAGTTGCTCGAGAACAATCCGAGCGTGCGTGAGCAGTACTCCAAGCGCTTCCGCCACATTCTCGTCGATGAATTTCAGGACACCAACACGCTCCAGTCCGAAATTATTCGTCGCCTTATTTCTGAGGAAAACTCGCTGACGGCGGTCGGCGACGACGCCCAATGTATTTACACCTGGCGGGGCGCGAACTACGAAAACATTACGCGCTTCCCCGAAACTTATGAGGGAACGGCCCTGCACAAGATCGAAATCAATTACCGCTCGACGCCGCAGATTCTCGACTTCGCAAACTCCGTACTCGCCTCCCGTGAAGAGTCTTTGGGTTTTTCCAAGACCCTGCGTGCGACGCGCCAAGGCGGAAGAAAACCTTTTTTAGTGCCGACAATCGATGCTTACGACCAGGCTCGCCTCGTCATCCGCCGCATTTCCTCGCTCGTTAATGACGAAGATTATTCGCCGAACGACATCATCGTGCTCTACCGCGCGCACGTTCACGCCAAAGAATTGGAACTCGAACTTTCGCGCGCCGGAATCCCGTTTCTGATTACGAGCGGCGTCCAGTTCTTCCAACAGGCACACGTTCGCGATTTCGTCGCAATCCTCCGTTTCTTAGTCAATCCGACCGACGGCGTCGCTTTTTCCCGCATCCTCGCGCTGATGGAAAAGGTAGGTCCGCGTACGGCCGGCAAGACGCTCGAACTCGCCGGAAAAATTGCGGCGAAAAAGAAAGTCCACCTCTTTACCGCATTATCGGACGAGGCCGTCCTGAAAAAGATTCCCGCGCCGGCGCTCGACGATTACCGGGATTTCATCATCTCGCTTCAGGACATGCACGAATCGCTTTGCGGGAAAGACCTCGAAGCACCGGCAGAGGAACCCGCAGAGGCCGAGGAGGACGATTTATTTGCTTTCGCCGCCAAAAATCTTGCCGCAATTCCCTCCGTCGCGGAAACAACGCGCGTTGCCGGGACGCCGGCCGAGGTTGTACGTATCGGCCTGGACGGCTGGTACGGCGATTTTATCCGGAAAATCTATGCGGATTGGCAACAGCGCGGTGACGACCTTCGGAGTTTAATCGGATTTGCCGAAAAATACGAAAGCCTGGATGACCTGCTGGCGCAACTCGCGCTCCTGAATTCGGAAACGAATAAAGAAGACGTGGACGGCGGAGAACGGGACCGTCCGATGATTCGCCTCTCGACGATCCACCAGGCCAAGGGCTTGGAGTACCCGATTGTCTTCGTCATCGGCTGCGCAGAGGAAATGTTCCCGCTAAAGCGCGCCATTGAGTCCGGCGACGTGGATGAAGAACGGCGCTTGTTTTACGTGGCGGCGACGCGTGCGAAGGACGAACTCTACATGCTTTACCCGAAAATCCGCTCGAGTTACGGCGAACCCGGCCTGATGGAAGCTTCCCGCTTTGTCCGCGAGGCCGACCCGAACAGCTACGAAATGTTGCACGTTTCGGGAAGGAGCTCTCTGCGGAGCAACCGTTAGCTTCGCAATGGTGAGCAGAAACTAGTGAATCGTGAATGGGACGGGCGCAACCAGTCACTAGTCACCATTCACTGTTCACCAGTCTCTGCCGAAGGCAAATCGAGACTCTCGACTTTTTCGAGGCGTTTGCTGGCGATGCGGTGGCGATCGACCGTCCTGGCTACGGCGTTTTGGGCGTCACTCAGCTTGGCGGAGATCTTTTCAAGCAGCTCCCCGAAGCGGAGAAAATCGGTCTTAACGACGGCAAGTGTTTTGGCGATTTCGGCGGAATTCTTTTGGATGGCAAGCGTGCGGAAACCCATTTGGAGGCTGTTGAGCAGGGCGGCAAGCGTTGTCGGTCCGGCGATGAGGACGCGCTGTTCCCGCTGAATTTCGTCTGCCAGGCCTTCGCGACGAATGATTTCGGCGTAGAGACCTTCCGTCGGGAGGAAGAGGATTGCAAAGTTCGTCGTAACGCCCGGGCGGATGTATTTGTTGCGGATGTCCATGGCGAAGCTTTTGACTCGCTTAGCAAGCTCGCTCGAGGCTTTTTCGACGGTCTCGCGGTCTCCGATCTGGGCGGCGGCACTCAAACGCTCGTAATCTTCAATCGGGAATTTCGAGTCAATCGGCAGGTAAATCGGGCGGGAGGCGTCACCTTGTTCGCCGGGAAGTTTGACGGCGAATTCAACGACCTCTCCGGAGCGCGGTGAGGGCTTGAAATTGCGTTCGAACTGCTCCGGCGTGAGGATGTCGGCAAGCAAATTGCCGAGTTGGACTTCGCCCCAGGTGCCGCGGGTCTTCACATTGCTCAGAACGCGCTTGAGATCGACGATGTTCGTCGCGACGGACTGCATTTCGCCGAGGGATTTGTGAACGTTTTCGAGGCGCTCGCTGACGAGCCGGAAGGATTCGGCGATACGCTTTTCCAAGGTCGATTGGAGCTTTTCGTCGACGACTCCGCGCATTTCATCCAGCTTTTTGGCGTTTTCTTCACGCAGGGCGCGGATGGAATTTTCCATGGCGGCGCGGATGGCTTCGAGCGAGCGGGCCTGTTCCGTGCGGGATTGGGAGAGGGATTCGCTGACGAGCGAAAACTGCCGGGTCAACGTCCCGGAGAGGGCTTCGGTCTGAATCGCCGAGGTTTTTGCGATTTCTTCGCGGTTTTCCCGCAGGGCTTCGCGGGAGTTGCTTTGTTCACGGACAAGGGCTTCCGCGATACGGTTCAGCGATTCACTGTTCGTGCGTTCGGATTCGCGTTGCTTGTCAGCCCGGAAAACGCAGAAAAACAGCAAAATGAGGAAGGAAGCGGAAGAAAAAATAAGCGTCAGAAAATCCATGATAAGCTTTCATTGAAGTCTTTTGAGCGCTACCGTTCAATGCGGAAATGGGAACGGCAATTCCACAGCGGGATTGCGGCCCGGAGCTCGGAAGGCCCTCAAAAAAACTTTTCCGGGTACGGGAAATTTCTTGTGCTTACAAGCCTCCGCAGATTAAAATTTAGCGCAATTATGAAATGTTCTCATGAGAGGGCGCTTCATAAGCAACACGAATCATGCTCGAGAAATTCCTAAAACAAACGAAATTCACATCGCAGGAAGACTTCTGCAAGAATTTTGAAGTGCTCGTCCCTGAGAACTTCAATTTCGCTTACGACGTCGTTGACGAATGGGCACGCACGCATCCGAACAAACGGGCGATGTGCTGGGTAAACGACAAAGGGGAACACATTGATTTCACTTTCGCAGACCTGAAGGAACAGAGCGACCGCGTGGCGGCCTACCTTCAGTCTAAGGGAATCGGCAAGGGCGATATGGTCATGCTGATTCTGAAGCGGCGTTACGAGTTTTGGTTCACGATTCTTGCTTTGCATAAAATCGGTGCAGCCTGCATTCCGGCGACACACCTGCTGATGAAAAAAGATATCGTCTATCGCTGTAACGCAGCGGGCATTAAGGCGATTGTCTGCGTCGGCGACAAACTGGTTTTGGATCGCGTGGCTTCGGCGCTTCCGGACTGTGCAACGCTGAAGTGCGTGATGTCCACGGGCCCCGTCGTTCCTGCGGGCTTTGACGACTTTACGAAGGGATACAAAAGCGCTCCGGCGTTCGAACGCCCGGCAAACGTCAACACGAACGACGATATTTCGCTGCTTTACTTTACCTCGGGCACGACCGGCCATCCGAAAATGGTCGCCCACGATTTTACCTATCCGCTCGGCCACATTGTCACCGGTTCTTTCTGGCACAATCTTAACGAAGACAGCCTGCACCTGACGGTGGCGGACACCGGCTGGGGCAAGGCCGTTTGGGGCAAGCTCTACGGGCAATGGATTGCGGGCGCGGCCGTATTCGTTTACGACCACGAGAAGTTTACGCCGCGCGACATGCTCCGCATGATCAGCAAGTACCGCATCACGTCTTTCTGCGCGCCGCCGACCGTTTTCCGCTTCATGCTCCACGAAGACATGAGCGGTATCGACATTTCCTGTCTCAAATGGTGTACGATTGCCGGCGAAGCCCTCAATCCCTCCGTTTACGAAGAGTTTTACAATATCACGGGCATCCGCCTGCGTGAAGGCTTCGGACAAACCGAAACGACCTGTTCGATTCTGACGACTCCGTGGATGACGCCGAAACCCGGCTCGATGGGCGTTCCCAATCCCTCCTACTGCGTTGATTTGGTGGACGACGCCGGCAAGAGCGTGCCGCCGGGCGTGCAGGGCGAAATCATCATTCGTACGCCCGACGGAAAGAAGCCGCTCGGCCTTTTCAAAGGGTACTACCGCGACGCCGAGTTGACCAAGCGTGTTTACAATAACAACATTTACCACACGGGCGACGTGGCGACGCGTGATGCCGACGGCTATTTCTGGTTTGTCGGCCGTAATGACGACGTCATCAAGAGCTCCGGTTACCGCATCGGCCCCTTCGAAGTGGAGTCGGCAGTGATGTCTCACCCGGCGGTCTTGGAATGCGCGATCACGGGCGTTCCGGATGCCATCCGCGGGCAGGTCGTCAAGGCAACAATCGTCTTGGCGCAGGCTTGGCGCAACAAAGTTGAGGAATACGACAAGCTGAAGCGCAGCATCCAGGACCACG
>JAFYWY010000013.1 GCA_017546455.1 Opitutales bacterium | reverse complement strand
TCGGCTCTGCCTGCACCCGCGGTTATCCTATGTAGTGCACCTCCGGCGCACGCCTCGAAGAGGCAATTGCGAATAGCGAATTCCGAGTTCCGAATGTTTACCACTTATTCATTATTCACTAAAAAACATATTCACTTTTCCCCATTCACCGGTTTCCGCTCACTGTTTACCTCGCCATAGGCGTCCACCTATCCGTTATCAGTTATCAACTATCCCTTCCTTTTCCGCCATTCACTTTTTACCGGCTCCCATTTACCGCACCGGCTCTTTTTTGTTTATTTTCGAAAATGGTACGCTTAATTTTGAGAACACTATGGCATCGTCAACAATCACGCTGAGAATTCCGGAAGCTGAAAAGCGGGAAGCGAGCCGCATCCTACGCGCACGCGGGACTACGCTTACGCGGTGCCTGCGTGCATTCGTCCGGGAAATCATCGATGATGAGGAAGACGCGGCAGATCTTGCGCTCGCGCAAGAACGCATGAAAAACCTGAACGTCAAGGACTGTATGCCCATGGATGAATTCATGCGCGAAGTCGGTGTCACGCAGGACGATCTGGATAACGCTCCGGACGACGAAGTCGTATGAGCGGAGCTTGGAAACTCGTTTTCCCCGATATCGTTAAAAGCGACTTCGCTGCGCTTGCCGTTCCCGTTCGGGCGCAAGTCTTGAAGATGATAAACCGAGTGGCGACAAATCCGCTCCCGCAGGCCCGTGGCGGCTACGGCAAACCGCTTGGCGGAAACCTCTCCGGATTATTCAAAATCAAACTACGACGCGCCGGAGTCCGTGTCGTTTACGCCCTGCGCGAAATTGACGGCGAAATGGTCGTAGTAATCGTCGGAATGCGCGAAGAAAACACCGTCTATGCGCTTGCTGCGCGTAGACGCATAAAGCTCGGCCTTTAAAATTCCTGAGGAAGCTTAAAAGCTGAGCAGTTTAATCGGCGGAGCCGAGAAGATCTATAAGCGCCAAGCATCAAGCGGAAAGCCAACCGGAATTCCTCCGCATTCGTGCAATCGGTGTAATTCGTGGATCTTCTTCGACAAGCAGGTAAGCAGTGAGCGGAAACTGGCGCCGATTCCATTCAGATCGGCTACGCTCCATTGTCAGCAGGAGCCATTTTATTCTTTAAGGCTCGGGCTTTAGTCTCTAAGCTCGTCGGCCTAAATCTTAATCAGAAAAACAATGAAAGCATTACTTTTCTCCGGACAGGGCGCCCAAAAGGTCGGTATGGGCAAATCGCTCTACGAAAATTCCGCGATTGCTCGCGAGCTTTACGATCGCGCCAATGCGGTGCTGCCGTTCGACCTGAAGCAAATCTGCTTCGAAGGCCCGCAGGAAACCCTGACCGAAACGCGCGTTTGCCAGCCGGCGCTCTTCACGCAGGGCTACGTCATCGCTCAAATTCTGAAAGAGCAGGGCAAGCTCGCTGACCTCAAGTGCGTGCTCGGCCTCAGCATCGGGGAACTCACCGCCTACGCTGTCGCCGGTGTTTGGGATTTTGAAACGGGCCTGAAGGTCGTCGCCGAACGCGGCCGCCTCATGCAGGAAGCCTGCGACAAGACCAAGGGCGGTATGGCTGCCATCATCGGCGGCTCCCGCGAAGACGTCCTCGCGTTCTGTAAGGAATTCGACGTCGATGCTGCCAATTTCAATACGCCCGGCCAGATCGTTATCTCCGGGGACGCGGACAAAATCGCAGCCGCCTGCGCCAAGAATGCGGAAACGAAGCAATTCAAGCGCGCGATCCCGCTCGTCGTCGCCGGCGCTTACCACTCCCGCCTGATGGAACCGGCCCGCGCCGAATTTGCGAGCTTCCTTGCTTCCGTCGAATTTAAGAAGCCGGAAATCCCCGTCTTCACGAACACGACGGGAACGCTGATCGACGATCCGGCTGCGATGCGTGAAGCGCTCGCCAAGCAGGTTGTTTCCTCCGTTCTCTGGGAAGACTGCGTGCGCGGCGCCGCCGAACTCGGTGTCACCGAAACGATCGAATGCGGTCCGGGCGGCATCCTCACCGGCATGGTCAAGAAGATTGCTCCCGCTCTCGGAGGAACCGCCGTCTCCGAATTCTCGGAAATCCCGGCCTAAGTTCCGGTCTCCACGAAAAATGCTTCCGCCTCCCGCGGGAGCATTTTTTTTGTCGTGCCGAAAAACAGTTTTATTTAGAAAAGACGCACTATGTTAGAAGTTTCTACGAGAGACGCCGATTGTTTCGAAAAACTGCGCGCATTCAGCGCCCCCGCAGCCCTTTCCGGCAATATCGCACAAACCGTCGCGGAAATTATCGCCGATGTTCAAGCACGCGGCGACGAAGCCGTCCTCTACTACACCGCTAAGTTCGACCACGCCAAGCTGCTCCAAAAGCAGATCCGCGTTCCTCAGGAAACTATCGACGCCGCCTTCGACTCTATCGAGCCCGAAAAGCTCGAAGCCATGAAGGCTTCCGCCGCATCCATCTCCGATTTCCACAAGCGCACCCTCCCGAAGAATTGGAAAAAACGCAACCCGCACGGCGCCGTCGTCGGCGAACTCTTTTTCCCCATTCACCGCGTCGGCCTTTACATCCCCGGCGGGCAGGTGCCGCTCAGCTCGACCGTGCTCATGACCGCACTCCCCGCGAAGCTCGCCGGCGTGCCCGAGCTCGTCCTCTGCACCCCGCCGCGCCGTGACGGCACCGTTGCCCCGGAAATCCTTGCTGCCGCCAAACTCTGCGGCATCACCGAGATTTACTGCGTCGGCGGCGTCCAAGCCATCGCTGCCATGGCGTACGGCACCTCCACCATTCCCGCCGTCGATAAAATCGCCGGTCCGGGCAACGCCTTCGTCGTCGAAGCCAAGCGCCAGCTCTTCGGGAAAGTCGGCATCGACCTTCTCCCCGGTCCCAGCGAAGTCATGGTCATCGCCGACGGCAAAGCCAACCCCGAATGGGTTGCCGCCGACATCATCACACAGGCGGAACACGGCTCCGGAAAGGAAAAAGTCTATTTGCTCGCCCTCGACAAGCGCACCGCACGCGCCGTCGATATCGCCATCGAATCCCTGCTGACGCGCTACGAAAAGGGCCCGCGCCTCCGCGAAATCATGGAAGCCGGATTCTGCAAAATCTTCGCCGACAATCTCGACGACGCCGTCGCCGTCGCTAATTTCATCGCGCCCGAGCACCTCGAAATCCAAACCGGCGTCAAACGCCAAAAGGAACTCGCGTCACGCATCACTACCGCCGGCGCCATGCTCGTCGGCCATTACTCGCCCGCCGCCCTCGGCGACTTTGCGGCCGGCCCTTCGCACACCCTGCCGACCTCCCGCACCGGGCGTTTCTTTAGCGGCCTGCAAGTCCCCGACTTCATGCGCCGTACCAGCTACGTCCAATACGACGAAGCTTCCCTCAAAAAGGCCGAACCCGTCGTCGCCGCCTTCTCCAAGATGGAGCAGCTCCAGGTCCACGGCCACTCCGTCGCCATCCGCTTCGAGTAAAGCGCGGAGGAGATTAAAGGCTAAAGATTAGAGATTAAAGAAAGTTGCCTCAAAAGGGATAGTGGATAACTGATAACGGATAGGGTGCTTTGTGGGAAAGATTAAGGATGCCGCAGGCCCCGGATCGGTGTTTGATGCTTGGCGCTTATTCCGCAGGAAATTCCGCTTCTTCGAGGCTGTGCGCCGGAGGTGCACTACATGGGATAACCGCGGGTGTAGGTGAAACCGAAACCCGCGGACAGGGCTGGCACAACATGCGTCGCGAAATGACAGGTAAAACTCCGTTTACGCTCCTGCGCGCAATGGAACGAGCTACGCGCTCTTTTTCGTAGGTAAATATCTAAAACGAATTTCTAGAGCTTCCTTAAATTTTTAAGCGATGAATACGCTGTTCGGCAATTTTGTAAACTTCCCCGTCCGCTCTTGCTGCGATGACGATAATCAGCATCTTGCCCTCAACTTTTTTCAATTTGTAGACAACACGAAGACCACGAGAGAGCAATTTTATTTTGAAGAATCCGGCGAGGACTCCGGAGAGCGGGTGACCATATCCACCCTCATTGGTCGCTAGCGGGTTTTGAGCAACGTGCTCAATTTTTCTAAGTACTTCCCGCGCAACAGACGGGTTGAGTTTCTCCAAGTCGCGTAGAGCCGGCGAGATATAATCGATCTGGAAGCGAGACATCAGTCGACGAGCGGGGTTGCATCAAGCTCTTCGCGTGTAATCCCGAGCCGTTGCATTACCTCTTCGTGCGAGACGACCCGGCCTTCATCCTCGTCGATGATTTCCCGGACGAATGCGCGCAGGCGCCGCGTAAGCGTAGTCCCGCGGGCGCGCAGGATACGGCTCGCCTCCCGCTTTTCAGCTTCCGGAATTCTCAGCGTGATTGTGGATGATGCCATAACGTCCTCAAAGTTAAGCGTATAGATTTCGAAAATAAACAAAAAAGAGCCGGGCGGTGAATGGAAACCGGTAAAAGTGAATGGCGGAAAAGGAAGGGATAGTTGATAAGTGATAACGGATAGGTGGACACCTATGGCGAGGTAAACAGTGAGCAGAAACCGGTGAATGGGGAAAAGGATAACTGATAATGAATAGGTTTTTAGTGAATAATGAATAAGTGGTAAACATTCGGAATTCGCAATTGCGTAGCAGCCTCTTCGAGGCTGTGCGCCGGAGGTGCACTACATAGGATAACCGCGGGTGCAGGCGAAGCCGAAACCCGCGGATAGTGCCGATACACCATGCGCTGCTAAATGACGCTGATACGTCCCCGACCCGCCTGCGGCGCAATGGAACGAGAAGGAAAGGAACCACGAATAAACACGAATTGCACGAATGTGGAGGAATTTCGCTTGCGCCTTCTGCCGCGGACGAGCTGCCCGTTCCAAGCGCCGCAGGCACTCTCCGGGACTCATCCACGTCCTTGAGCGGCGCGCTTATCCCTTGGCAGGTCCGCGGGTTTCGGCTCTGCCTGCACCCGCGGTTATCCCATGTAGTGCACCTTCAGCGCACGGCTTCGCTCAGTGAATAGAAAACGGGGGTGTCTCCGATTACTAGTCACCATTCCCCGCCGAAGGCAACCCACCTATCCGTTATCAGTTATCCGTTTTGCCCTTTCTCGGCTCCGCCGACTAAACTCCTAAGTTCTTAAGCTTTTAAGCCCGCCGCAGGCGCTCGCTTGGCGCTTGTTCCGCAGGAGCTCCCCCTATCCGTTGTCAGTTATCAACTATCCCTTCCTTTTCCGCCATTCCCCATTCACCGGTTTCCGCTCACTGCGCAGGCTGTGCGCCGAAGGTGCTCAGCATCGGCGTGCGCCTGTCGGGGCGCGGGAATTGGAGCGTAACGAGCGTGCCTTCGCCGGGCGTGCTGTCGATGCCCACCTGGCCGCCGTGTTCCCGCATGATGCGCATAACGATCATCATGCCGAGGCCGTGACCGCCGTCTTTCGTCGTAAAGAACGGCTCGTAAATGCGCGAAATGGCGTCGCGCTCAATGCCGCAGCCGGTGTCTCGGACGCGCAGATAAACGAAGGCGTCATCGACGTCGGAGACGATATCGATTGCCCCGCCGTCCTGCATGGCTTCCATGGCGTTTTTGGAAACGTTGAAAATAAGTTGCTTGAGCTGCGAAGCGTCGCCGAGGACGATGGGCAGGCCTTTTCCCTGTTTGACGGAGCAGCGGATATTGCGTTTTTCCAGTTCTGCCTTCTGAACGGCGAGCACGTCGAAGACGATTTCCATCAGATTGGTTTTTCCGAGAATCGGCTTTTGCGGGCGGATGGCGCCGAGGAAGTTTTTCAAAATGTCGTCGAGGCGGCCGATTTCGTCGAGGCAGATTTCGACGGACTTTTTCAGCGACTTCGTTTTCTCTTCGGGGACGTCGAGCTTGGCGAGTTTGCGGCGCATCAGCTCCAAGTGGATTTTCATCGAATTGAGCGGATTGCCGATTTCGTGAGCGACGCTTGCCGCGAGGGTAAAGATGGAGTTGATGCGCTCGCTTTCGATCATCGCCTCGGTGTTTTGGCGCTCGTCCGTGATGTCGCGGATGATAACGCCGAAGCGGACGGCATCGTCGCCGAGCAGGAGGCGGGAAATCTGGAGGCGCACCCAGCGGTGTTCGGGATAAAACAATTCGACGTCACGCGCGATGTTGGGCGCGAGGCCGTCTTCCCGCAGAAAATCGAGAGAACGCGCCAGGTCGGGCACGAGCTTCCACAGCACCGCCGAACCGATGTCTTTCGGATTGAGGCCGATGAGCGAAGCTCCCGCACGATTGGCGTAATCGACCGTTCCCGTCGCATCGATGACGAGAATGCCTTCTTCGACGGCGTCAAAAACCGTTTCGAGCAGGCCGCGTTCCCGCGCGAGGCGTTGAACGAGGATGGCGAGATTGGTGGAATCCAAGTCGTCGAGGCGTCCCAAAATGCGTTCGATGGAAGAAGAGCGGCGCGGCGCAGAGCTTTGTTTTTCGGCTTTCATATCAACTACAATGCTATGGGAGAAATCGTGTGGACTTCCCGCCGGGGCGCAACCATATTTGTCCGCAAGGCGGCCTCAGACAAATTTTTGCCCGGGGACGCTTGATTTAGCACGATGAAAAAAAATAAATTTACCCTCGTCTCCGTCTTCGCCCTGCTCGCCGCAGCCCTCTGCCTCAGCTCCTGCAAAGACGAAAAAAATAACGACGCCTGCCCGCAACGCAAAGACGCGGACAGCTGTTGCCAAAGTCCCGTAGCCCCCGCCGCTCCGGCAAGCAACGAAAAGCTGCTTTCCCACCACGACACCCAAGCCGTCTTCAAGGGAACGCGCCAACATCGTTGCCGCGGCATGACGATGCTCTGCCCGGACAAATGCGGCGACTCCGGTACCCTCGCGCTTTTCGACATTAAGGCTTACAACGACTATCAACAACCCGACAAGTACGGCGACCCGAAGGCCGACCAATACGTCTTCATGCTCGCTTCGACAACGGGCACCAGCGACGTCTCACCCGAAACGGCCGAACTCGTCAAAGGCCTGCAGATCGGCGACGAAGTCAATCTTGTCTGGGACCACGTTTACGTCTCCGACGACCACGGCAGCTACCCGAAGCGCGTCGTCCGAAAAATCGAAAAGCAATAAGAGACCGGTAGAGAGATTAAAGAAAGAGCTCGCTTGATGCTCGATGCCTGATACTTGGCGCGAATGTAATCATTCGGAATTCGCAGCAGCCTCTTCGAGGCTGTGCGCCGGAGGTGCACTGCATGGGATAACCGCGGGTGTAGATGCAGGCGGAACCCGCGGACAGGCGGCTCTGCCGTCATGCGCCGGTCGAGGGCACGCTTATATCCCTGACATTCCTGCGGCGCAATGGAACGAAATACACGCTCTTTTCGTAGGCGAATCGCCGGAAAACGAATTTCTAAAGGTTGCCTTAAGGCTTAAAGAAGCGCGGCAGAAGTGAATAGCGGCTAGCTGATGGCGGATAGGTGGACGCCTATGGCGAGGTAAACAGTGAGCGGAAACCGGCAAATGGGGAAAAGTTGACAACTGATAACGTGGTAAGCATTCGGAACCCGGAATTCGCTATTCGCAATTGCCTCTTCAAGGCCTCTCTCGGCTGTGCCGATTAAGCTACCAAGCACTTAAACTTACGCCAAGCGCCATAGCCATACCTCCATCGGAGCCCGTGCGCCGGAGGTGCACTACTAACGCTAACCGCGGGTGCAGACGTAGTCGAAACCCGCGGATAGTCCCCTCAATATATGCGCCGCTCAATAGCGCAGATACGTCTTCAACATCCCTGCGGCGCAATGGAACAGCCATGAGTGATGGAACAGAGTTGTTTGTCCCACAGCGCCGCAGGCAGGTCGGAGACACATCGACATCATTCAGCGGCGCATGGTGTGCTGGCGCTGTCCGCGGGTTGCGGCTTCGCCTCCACCCGCGGTTATCCCATGTAGTGCACCTCCGGCGCACGCCTCGAAGAGGCTGCTACGCAATTGCGAATTCCGAATAATTACCGCTTAGCAAATTCAATAATTGGCTTTGGGTGAATCATAGCGCGAACTTTCAGCACCTGATAACTCCGATTAAACTGCATCCTGGCGGATGAGCTATCTCCGTAAAATGATGTTTACTTCACCTAATACACCTAACGGTAATCATTCGGAACTCGGAATTCACTATTCGCAATTGCCTATTCAAGGCCTCCCTCGGCCCTGCTGATTAAACTCTTAAGCTTTTAAACTTTTAAGCTCCCTTAGGGACTTTATAAAGCTTCAGCTTGGCTTCTTCGTTGTTGTTGCGCGTGTTCGGGACGCCGGGGGCTTTGAGTTCGCAGGGGCCGTCGAAGGAGTAACGCTTAATTGTGACATTTCCTTTGGCGTCGATTTCAAAGACACTCATGCTCAGTGTGCGGTCTGCTCCGTCGTTCGGATCGCTCGTCGTGATGTAGCCGGTGTAGCCGGCGTTCATGTAGGTAAAGGCGATGGGCTTGGTCGTGCAGCGTTTGCGGTCGGCCGGAACGCCGACGGGCATTTTATCGCCGGGCTTGAGGAAAACGCGGGAGTTACCGAGATAATTGTCCCAACCGTTTGAGTGGTTGTGGCCGAAAAGGAAAAAGAGCTTCAGGCCTTTTTGTGCATAGCGGTTAAGGACGTCGAAAATGTATTTGGCATAGCGTCCGTCGCCGCCGGTGTAGCTGCGCATGGAGTAGTGGAGCGGGAGGTGCGAGCAAACGAAAATCGGCGCCTTGAAATGCTCCTTTTGCTTTTGGCTCAAATAAGCCTCAAGATTGGCTGCGGTGCGTTTGACGGTGGCTTCGTC
>JAFYWY010000105.1 GCA_017546455.1 Opitutales bacterium | reverse complement strand
TTATGCGCCGCTAAGCGACGCAGATTTGTCTCCGAGATTCCTGCGGCGCAATGGAACGAGCTACGTGCTCTTTTCGTAGATAAATCTTTGGAAATTTGCTTTTGCCAAAACACGCAACTCATTCCATTACGCCGCAGGCGCGCAAACAGAGCTTTGCCTGTCACTTTGCGGCGCTTGTTTTTATGGACTATCCTCGGGTTCCGACTACGTCTTCACCCGCGGTTATCCTATGTGGTGCACCTCCGGCGCACACATTCTGACGAGCAGAACGGAAGAAAGCTTGAAAGCAAATCTAAAAAAGGAATTTCTATGGCTTCCCTTTAGCTTTCCGGCGGAAAGAGCAGGGTGCGGGTCTCTCCGGGAGAGGCGAAGGCGAGGTCGCGGGAAATGCCGTTACAGAGGACGGTGAATTTCCCGGCGCGTGTCGATTGAAGGCGGGCGTTAACGCCTTTGTCGCTCCAGCTAAGATCGACCTTCAGGCCTCCGCGGGCGACCAGACCGTTTGCGGAGCCTTTTTCCCAGGCATTGGCGCGGGCGGGCAGCAGCTGCACGACGCGGCGTCCGTCGCGTTCGATCCCGCTCTGAATCAGGCATTGGGCAACGCCGGCGGTGAAGCCGAAATTCCCGTCGATTTGGAAAGGCGGGTGGATATCAAAAAGGTTCGGATTGATGTAGCGCGCCACCATGCGGTTCATGAGTGCGTAGGCGGTATTGCCTTCGCCGAGTGTCGCGTAGAGATTAATCCACCAAGCCTCGCTCCAGCCGGGATGAAGCGTTCCGTGGGTCTCCCGGTCGCGCCGGCGTTTATTGAGCGATTTTTTGACGGCGGCGGCATATTTCGGTGTTGTCAGTACATTCCATTCGTGGCCCGGGAACAGGCCGTAGAGATGACTGACATGGCGGTGGCCGGGTTGCCATTCTTCGAAGTTTTCCCGCCACTCCATGATGAGCCCGTTCGCATTGATTTTGGGTAAAGCGATTTTCGGTAGGGCTTTTTTCGCGGCGGTATAGGTTTTCCCGTTACGTTTGCCGAGTTCATCGCAGACAAAAATGTAATTGCGCAGGGCCTCACGTCCGAGCAGCTGGTCGTGCGCGTTGCCCGTGGAGACATAGGCCATTTTGCGGGAACCGGCGGCATCTTTATAGAAAAATCCCGTTTCGGGCGAAACGGCGGGGCCGGCAATCAGTTCTTCCGGATTTTTGGGATCGGGGCGGAACCAGGACAAAATGAATTTCGCATTGGATTCTAAGAGCGGAAGAGCATCGATGAGGCGCTCTTTGTCGTTGTCAAAACGGTAGGCATCGACGATGTGGGCGCAGATCCACGCGCCGTTCATCAGGCTGGCGGCCCATTCCGGATGGTTGCCGGCAAAGTAGGTGTTGCCGAAGCAATCCGCGTAGTGGCCGAAGCAGAAACCCTCGTGCCCGATGGCCTTTGCGAAAGCTTCGCCGTGCGGTTTCAGGCGGAGGATGAAATCGGTGAATGCGCGGTGGTATTCGCCGAGTCCCGTCGGATCGGCGCACCAATAATTCATTTCGCAGTTGATGTTGAAGAAGTAGCAGCCCATCCAGGCGGCGTTCAAATTCGGATTCCAAAGCCCCTGAAGTCCGCACGGAAGAGCGCCGGGGCACGAATTGGAAATCAGGCAGTAGCGGCCGAATTGGAAAAGTTGTTCGATTAAATCGGGATCGCGTGCATCCGGGTCGGCTTTCATGCGCGCCACGCGTTCCCGCGTCGTCATCGCTTGGACTTTGGGCTCGGAATCCCCCAAATCGACAACGCAGCGATTCATACGCTCGGCGAAATGAGCGTGCGACGTTTCCCGCAAGCGCTCCCAGTCCCCGACTCCGCTGATTGCTTTGACGCAACCAAGGGCATCGAATCCGTAAGCTTTGCGGCGGCCGTTGCGGTGATAATCGTAATCGGTCGATGTGGACGACACAGCCAAGACCTTCCGGGCTCCGCGGACTGAGATTTTTGTTCCTTCAACGGAAATTTCTCCGCCTTCTGCAAAGAAACGGATAAAGTTTTCAAAGCGCGTGCCGCCGTTGCCGCCTTGTCCGCTTATCACAAAAATGACTTCGCCGCTGTGGGGATCCCGGTCGCCGAGAAATTGAATCTTCGTGTTCGAATCCGGGTGGCGCAAGGTAAAGTCCGCATCGATTCCCATGCTGAGGTCGCTTTCGACAAAGTAGGCGATGAGTCCGCGTTGTAGCGGCGCGGAGTTTTCCGGTTCCGCGCAACTCAGCAACTCGCAACGCAGGCTCTCCCCGTTTTCGAAACCGACTTCGCAGCTGGCCGAGCCGTGCTTCATATCGAGTTCACGGCGGGAAGTGCTTTGCTTCGGCGTGTTTAAAAATGCGACGTCGATCAGGCCGCCCTGCTGGTAATTGCCGGCGATGGAGCCGTTCGTCAGAATTTCATTTCGGAAAATAGCATCCGCCGCCGCAAAGTCTCCGGCGTCGCAGGCTTTACGGGCTTTTTCCACGGCTTCCGCCGCGTTGGCGGGAATAGTGATTGGCTTACGTTCGAAAATCGACGCTTCGTTCAGCACGAGCAAGTCCTTCGGGAAGCCGCCGAACGTCAGCGCTCCGAGACGTCCGTTGCCGACTCCGTAGCCTTCGTCCCATTTCGGCGCAGGGAGTTTGTCCGATAAAATAAACGAGGTTTTGGCGCTGGCGGAGGCACAACACAAGGCAGTACCCAAAATCCACAGAAGCAGTCGGGATAATTTCATATCCGCAATTCAGACAGAATTTTCAGCGCCTGCAAACAAATCTTTTTGTCCGGAAGCGAAACGTTGTCGGCTTCCGTTGCGGCGTCAGTTTGACGTCCGTCACCTATTGCGGCGGGAGCGTGATGCGGGCGCGGAAGACGTCGGGATACGGGTAATGAAGGATGTATTTCCCGTTGAAATAAGGATCGTCGAGCATCGATTCGAGTTCGACGGTTTTGGCGGGTTCGACGCCGAGAGCTTCTGATTCCGGAGCGAGTTCGCCGCCTTTCCAATAAAGAATGCCGTTGGTGAGCGAGTGTTTTTTCCCCGGAGCAATCAGCTTTTTGACCAGGCCGAAGAATGCCGGCAGATTTGTCACGGCGCGTCCGGTTACGAAGTCAAAATGTTTGCCGAGTTTTTCGACGCGCCCGACGCGGGTTTCGACGTTTTTGAGGGCGAGTTTTTCGGCGATGTCGGAGACGACGAGAATCTTTTTCGCGATGGAGTCCATCAGCGTGAAATGGGCCTGCGGGTAGAGGACGGCGAGCAGGAGCCCCGGGAAGCCGCCGCCGGTGCCGACGTCGATGACGCGGGCGCCGTTCATCAGCGACAGGAAGCTTCCTGCGGCGAGGCAGGGCGCGTAGTGGTGCCATTCCAGATTGTCGATGTCCTTGCGGGAAACAAGGTTGATTTTGGCGTTCCACTCACGGTGGAGGGCGGCCATCGCTTCGATTTTTTCCCAGATTTCCTGTGAAAACTGCGGGAAGGCGCCGCGTACTCGATTCAAAGATTCTGTCATAGGTGACGCAGTATAGTAAAAATACAAACAAAGAAGCGACCGGAAAAGTCGCTTCTTCGTTTTTAAGGGCCGTGCGCTTACGGATTCGTGTTGCGGGCGGCGTTGATTTCGATCCAGTCGGCGGCGATGCGCGCAGCTTCACGCAAGACGACGTCGTAATGCGGGATTTCCTCCTCGTCTTCCTCGGTGATGCCGGGGATGAGGGCGGACTTGCGGCGCAGCGAGCTTTTCTTGTGCTCGTCGCTGACTTTTTCCTGCTCGATTGCCGAATTGAGTTTGATTTCCGTGATGACGAAATCGGTCTTAGCGAGTTCGGAATATTCGCTTTTGACGAGCTTGAAGAAATCGAGGTCGGAATCGCGCTGTTCAATGCGTTCTTCGATATTGAGCGGAACGCTTTTGTCGGTTTCGCGGCGAGCCCACCAGGCAATCGTGCGGTTGTGCGTGAGAAACTCGGGCAACTCGGCCTGACGCTTTCCGCTGGCACTTGCGAGTTGGTCGATCAGCTCCTGCGAAATCGGTGCGGCAAGCCAGCCCGGAGTCGAACGGTCTTCCGAAAGAACGGAGCGAATCGAGTCCCAGGGAAGCGGTTTGTCCAAATCGCTCTCGGCGATGGGCAGGACGCTGTAGGCCGAGGGCACGGCGATGTCGGCGGCGACGCCCTTGAGCTGAATCGAATTACCCGACGGCGCGTACCACTTGCTGCGCGTAATTTTGATAGAGGCCTTTTGGCGTTCGTCTCCGACGACGTAGCTGTAGGGCATGACTTCCTGCACCGAACCTTTGCCGTGGGTCTGCGGATCGCCGACGATGAGGGCGCGGCGGTTATCACGCAGGGCGCCAGCAACAATCTCACTGGCGGAGGCGCTGGCCTTGGAAACGAGGACAATCAGCGGACCGTTCCAGTCCGGCAGGGTCGTGACAAACATGTTTTTGGCGGCATCCAGGAAGGTCTTACGCCCCGTCTTAAGGACGCTGATGTCGCTTTCGGAAATGCCGCGTACCTGGACGACGGGTTCGCCGGAGCCGACGAAGAGTTCCGTCAGGTCCACGGCTTCATTCAGGTAGCCGCCGCCGTTGTCGCGCAGGTCGAGGATGACGGCGCCGACGTTCTTCGCCTTGAGTTTGCCGAGCAGCTCCTTGACGTCTTCGGTTGTGCTGAAGGCCTGTTTGTCGTTACGGTCTTTTCCGTAGAAAGAGGGAAGGTGGATGACGCCGACGGGGAGTTTTTTGTCGCCCGCGGGAACATCGATAATTTTCGCCGTCGCGAGTTGCTCCGTCAGTTTGACTTCGTCGCGGATCAGCGTGATGTATTTACGGTTGCTGTGGTCGCTGCCGGATTCGATGAGGAGGCGAATCGTTTCGCCCTTGTTGCCGCGCAGCATTCGGACGATGCGGTTGAGGCGCATGCCGACGACGTCGGTCAGGGCGGCGGATTCGTCGGTGCCCGTTCCGACGGCGATAATGCGGTCTCCGACGGCAAATTTGCCGGAGCGTTCGACGGGGCCGCCGGGGATGATTTCGCGAATCGTGCAGTAGCCTTCTTCATCGGCGAGCAGAGCCCCGATTCCGCAGAGCGAATTACGCATGGTGATTTGGAAATCTTCCATGGTCTGCTTCGGGAAAAAGGTTGTGTGCGGGTCGAATTGGGCCGTCAGTGCGTTAAGAAAAAGCTCTTCGACTTCCCAGGGCTCGAGGACGAGGTTTTTGCGGAGTTTTTCGTAGCGTTCGCCGATTTTTTTGCAGGCTTCGCGGACGGCGGTTTCGGAAAGATCCGGTGCCGCGGGCGGGGTGTCCGCTTTCGCGTCCTTTTTGCCGCTCAGCAATTCGTTGATGAGATCGTTCGTGAGGCGCTGTTCCCAGAAGGTATCGGCTTCCGCTTGGTCCTTCAGCCACGGATCGTCTTTGCGGTTGAGCTTGAGGGAGCCTGTTCCCGCGAGATTAAAAGGCGCCTGCAGACGTTTTTGGACCCAGTCGATGCGCTCGTTGACGCGTGCGCGGTAGGTCTCATAAATGGTGAAGGCGGAGGCCATGTTTCCCTTCTCCAGAAAGTAGGAAAGTGCGGAGGCAAAGCGGTCGCACATCAGCGCGTAATCGCTTTGAAGGAAGAAGCTGCGGGACGGATCGAGGGAAACGGAAAGCTTTTCCAGCAGGGATTTCATGTCCACCTCGTTGACTTTTTTCTGCGAGAGGTGGAAGCGATTCAGGCAAAAACGCGTCAGGCGGATGTCGTCCTGCATTTCCTTCGTCGTCGTGTAGCGCATGGCTTCCTCTTTGACGGGGGCGACGACTTCCGGCGTGACGGTCGGGCTTGCATTTTCTGCGGAGGCCGAGGCGAGGAGAGCGGGAAGGGTCAGGAATGCGGCGAGCGCGGCGGAGCGAAGGTATTTCCGGGAGACAGGCATTTTAGAAAAGGGGCTTACGTGGCGGATTATTTTTTCTTAGCGGACTTTTTGGCGCACTTGGCTGCGGGAGCTGCATTCGGCGTTGCTCCTTCCGGCGTGATGATGGCGTCGGCGAGTCCGTATTCGATGGCTTCCTGCGCGCTCAGGTAGAAGTCGCGATCGGTGTCGCGGGTGATTTTTTCGAGCGGCTGACCGGAGGCGTCGGCGAGGATGCGGTTAAGCTCTTCGCGCGTGCGTTCCATTTCCTGGGCCTGGATGTGGAGATCGACGGCCGGGCCTTGGAACTGGCCCATAATCAGCGGCTGGTGAATCATCACTTGGGCGTGCGGGTAGAGGAAGCGGTTGCCTTTTGCGGGGGCGCTCAAGAGAATCGAGCCCATGGAGGCCGCCATGCCGGTGACGACAACTTTAACGGGCGAGGAAATCAGTTTAATTGTGTCGTAAATCGCCATGCCCGCCGTGATGGAGCCGCCCGGCGTGTTGATGTAAAAGGTGATGGCTTCGCCCGGGGCTACGGATTCGAGATAAAGGAGTTTTTCCGTGATGTCGCGTGCGGAGGCATCGTTTACCGAGCCCCAGAGGAAAATTTTCCGTTGCTTGAGAAATTCTTTTTGAATTTGGACCGAAATAGGGGAGTTTTCTGCCGTTTTCTGTTCGTCGTTGTCACACATAATAAAGGTTTTAGTGCAAAATTTATGCCATGGAACCGCCTTCGGCAAGCTTTTGCCTGCTTGCGGGAAGCCTTGCGAAATGATATAAATAACGAAGTATGAAAATTGCAGTAATCGGAAGCGGAAACATGGGCGGCGCAATCGTGCGCGGTCTGCTTGCCAAGCGGGTTTGTCCCGCGGCGGAGATTACTTGTACCGCCCGTTCCGAAGCAACGCTGAACGCCTTGGCGGCGGAGCTTCCCGGCATCAGCCTTTCTCTTGATAATCGGGCGGCGGTTGCAGAGGCGGATTGGGTTTTGCTTTGCGTGAAACCCTGGCTCGTCGAAAGCGTTGCGGCGGAGATTTGCGGCAGCCTGCGCGAGGGTGCCGTTGTTGCCTGCGTTGCGGCGGGCGTTTCGTTGGAACAGCTCGAAAACTTTTTTGCGTCGGCGAACACGCGTGCGTTTTTCCGCATCATGCCGAACACTGCGGCGGCCTGCGGCGAAAGCATGACTTTCCTGTGTGCGAAGAACGCAAGCGACGAACAGCTTGCGACCGCGCAAACGCTTTGCGGGGCACTCGGAAAAACTTTGCTCATCGACGAAAAGCAGATGGCGGCGGGCACGGCGTTGGCTTCCTGCGGAATTGCCTTTGCCATGCGTTACATTCGCGCGGCTTGCGAGGGCGGTGTCGAACTCGGGTTTTACCCGGGCGTTTCCCGCGAAATCGTTTTGCAGACTCTGCGCGGCGCCGTCGAATTGCTCGAACAAAGCGGCGAACACCCCGAAGCGGCGATTGACCGCGTGACGACACCCGGCGGAGTTACGATTCGAGGCCTCAACGCCATGGAGGCTGCCGGATTCACGCCCGCAGTCATCGCGGGACTGAAGGCGGCCCGTTAAAATTTTTCACAATTGCTTAATTACTCACCCCAAAATCATGAAACGTATTACCGTAAAAATCGGCTCTAACGTCCTTGCGCGACAGGACGGCACTCTCGACGTCACACGTATGTCGGCTCTGGTGGACCAAGTGGTCGCGCTGAACCGCCGCGGCATCGAGGTGGTCCTTGTTTCGTCCGGCGCCGTGGCTTCCGGACGCAGCGAACTGCGGATTCCCGCCGACCAACTCGATTCGGTGTCGGCACGCCAACTCTTTTCCGCCGTCGGACAGGCCAAGCTGATGAACCGCTATTTCGATTTCTTCCGCAGCAACGGAAGCGCTTGCGGACAGGTGTTGACGACGAAGGAATTTTTCACGACGCGCTCGCACTACCGCAACCAGAAGCGTTGTATGGATATCATGCTCGCCAACGGCGTCGTCCCGATTGTCAACGAAAACGACACGATTTCGATTACGGAGCTGATGTTTACGGACAACGACGAGCTCTCCGGTCTGGTTGCCGAAATGATGAATGCGGACATGCTGATCATCCTTTCGAACGTGGACGGTATTTTCGACGGCGATCCTTCCAAACCCGGCGCACAGGTCATCCGTGAAATCAAGCCGGAAGACACGGATTTTTCGATGTGTGTCACGCGCACCAAGTCCCAGTTCGGACGCGGCGGGATGATGACGAAATGCAATATCGCGCGCCGCATCGCTTCCGAAGGCATTCCGGTGATTATCGCTAACGGCAAGCGCGAAGACATTCTCTTGAAACTGGTTGACGATCCCGCAGGGACGCTCTGCACGCGTTTCCTGCCCGCCGAAAAATCGGAGCCCGACCACCGCGTTTCCGCACGTCGGGAAATTGTCATCACGGCGGATGCGGAAAAGGAAATCCGCATGGGCCATCCGCGCAGCCTGAACGCCGGCGACGTCCTGCGTTGCGGCGGCGAATTTTTCCGCGACGAGCTCGTCCGCATCACCAACGGGCAGGGCGAAAATGTCGGTTGCGGAAAAGCGCTCTGCTCGGCGGCGGAACTGACGACGTGGATTGAAAATAACACGGAGGACAACCACCCCGTCGTTCACTACGACTATCTCTTTTTGGACTGAGTCGCCATGGAAGCCATCGCCGAAAAATGTAAACGGATTTTTGCGGAAGCGCGGGAGGCCAGTCTCGCCGTAGCCCGTTTGGGCGACAGTGCCATCGCGCGCCTTTTGTGCGCCGTTGCCGATGCCGTCGATGCCGAGGCGGAAAGCGTTCTCGCCGCGAATCGGGACGACTGTTCCCGCATGTCGCCGGACAATCCGAAATACGACCGCCTGCTGCTTACTCCGGAACGTCTCGCCGCCATCACGGGCGACATGCGACGCGTGTCCGAATTGCCTTCGCCCCTCGGAAAAATCATTGCGGAAAACGTCCGCCCGAACGGCTTGCGCATCAGCAAGGTGTCCGTGCCGATCGGCGTTATCGGTGTCATTTACGAAGCGCGGCCGAACGTCACGCTCGATGTTTTTTCGCTTTGCCTGAAAAGCGGAAACGCCTGCATTTTGAAGGGCTCGCACGATGCCGAAGCGACAAATGAAGCCTTGGCCAAAATCGTGCGCGCGACCCTGGAAAAATCCGGGGTTCCGGCCGGAGCCTGTTCGCTTTTGCCTTCGCCGCGCGAAGCCACGATGGCTTTGCTCCATGCGGTCGGCGACGTGGATCTCGCCATTCCGCGCGGCTCGCGTGCGCTGATTGATTTCGTGCGGGAAAACGCCCGCATCCCCGTCATCGAAACCGGCGCCGGCATTTGCCACGTTTACTTTGATGCGTCCGGCGATGTCGAAAAGGGCCGCGAAATCGTTTTCAATGCGAAGACGCGTCGCGTCAGCGTTTGCAATGCCTTGGACTGTCTGCTCGTTCACGCTTCCCGTGTTGCCGATTTGCCGGCCGTCTGCGGAAAGCTTGCCGAGAAAAATGTCACGATTTTTGCCGACCCGACGGCGTTTGCCGCCCTGTCGGGCAGCTATCCGGAGAGCTTGCTGAAGGAAGCGGGTCCGGAGAGCTTCGGGACGGAATTTTTGGATTACAAAATGAGCATTCGTACCGTGCCGACGCTCGACGAAGCGCTTGCGCATATCGCGCGCAACGGCTCGCATCACAGCGAAGCCATTGTCGCCGAAGACGCCGAGGCCCTTGCGAAATTCCTGCGGGAAACGGATGCCGCCTGCGTTTACGCCAACGCCTCCACCGCATTTACTGACGGCGGACAATTCGGCTTCGGCGCCGAAATCGGCATTTCGACTCAAAAACTCCACGCGCGCGGACCGATGGGCCTTGAAGCGCTGACGACCTACAAATATCTGATCGAAGGCACCGGGCAGGTGCGACTTGCTTAAACATTCTATGCGGAAAATCATTCTTCTCGGAGCCACCGGTTCTATCGGCGAAAACACGCTTGAAGTCGTGGACGCCCATCGCGACGCCGTCGAGCTCGTCGGCATTGCCGCCAATACGCGTTGGCGTGAGCTTGCGGCCATCGCGCAGAAATACGCGGTGAAGCACGTTGCGATTTTCGATGAAACGGCGGCGCAGGAAGCGCAGGGCTCCGGGACTTTTCCGGCGGGAACCCGTTTCTATGTCGGATTGGACGGGTTGATTGAAATCGCGACGCTTGCCGAGGCGAATCTCGTGGTCACCGCAGTCGTCGGAACGCTGGGCCTCAAGCCGACTTTGGCGGCTATTCACGCCGGCAAGGACGTCGCTGTCGCCAGTAAGGAAATCCTTGTGCTCGCCGGGCAATTCGTTATGGCGGCGGCGCGGGAACGCGGTGTCAGCATTCTGCCGATGGACAGCGAGCACAACGCGATTTTCCAATGCATCGGAGAAGAAAAACGCCACGTCGATCGCCTGATTCTGACGGCGAGCGGCGGGGCTTTCCGCGATTATACACTCGAGGAAATGGCACGCGTTGTCCCCGCCGATGCCCTGAAAAATCCGAATTGGAATATGGGGCCGAAGGTAACCGTCGATTCCTCCAGCATGGCGAACAAGGGCTTGGAACTGATTGAGGCCACATGGCTTTTCGACTTGCCGGAATCGCGCATCGACATTGTCGTTCACCCGCAAAGCATCGTGCACTCGATGGTGAAATTCTGCGACGGTTCCGTCATTGCGCAGCTGGCTCCGCCGTCAATGACCTTCCCGATTCAGCATTGTCTTTTTTATCCGAAACGTCTCGCGGGAACGCGTCCGTCCCTGGATTTTACTCAGGCGTTTTCGCTGGAATTCCGTGCGCCGGATTACGGAAAATACAAATGCCTGCGCCTCGCGCGTGCGGCTTCCCGTGCCGGAGGCATCGCGCCTGCCGTTTTCAATGCCGCCAATGAAGTTGCCGTCGATGCGTTTCTGAAAGGGAAAATTCCCTACCTCGAAATTCCGGAAATCATCGAGCGCAGTCTCGAGAAAATTCCGAATCGCGTGCCCGTCGATTTGGACGATGTCCTTGCCGCCGATGCCGAGGCGAGGCTGCTTAGCGGACAGTAAGGAGGGGAAACGGTAATCAGTGAGCGGTAATCAGTGAATGGTCGTTGGTGATTACTGCTTACTAATTTCTATTTACTCCCTGCCGCTTCCTTCCGCCATCTTGTAGATGGCCAGAATGTCTTGGGAATAGAGTTTCCGGAAATTGCCTTGGGGGATTTCCTTGCCGTCGCTTGAGCGGGCGAGAACCGCTTTTCGTGCCATTTCTTCGAAACGGGAATCGTCGGGAATGCCGAGTTCGCTCATCGTTGTCGGCAGACCGAGCTTGCGCCAGAAGCTTTCAAGGGCGTCGATTCCGGCGAGTGCGAGCGCCTCGTCATCGCGGGAAGTGCCGTCGGGAGCGGTTTCGCTGATGCCGAAGACGTTTTTGGCGAAGCGGGCAAATCGGGCGACGTCCGTTTTGTAAACGTAGCGCATCCAGGAGGGAACGACGGTGGCGAGCCCGGCTCCGTGAGCGACGTCGTAGAGCGCGCTGATTTCGTGTTCCATGCCGTGTGAGGCCCAGTCTTGTACGCGCCCGAGGCCGAGCAGGTTGTTGTGGGCGAGGGTGCCGGCGAATCCGATTTCCGCCCAGGCGTCGTAGTCCTGCGGATTGTCCGCCAGCTTATAGGCGTTGTCGATAATTGTGCGTAGCGTGGCTTCGCAGAGGGCGTCGGTGAGTTCGACCTTCGGCGTGAGCGTGAAGTAGCGCTCAAAGATATGGCACATCATATCGCAGACGCCGTTCGCGATTTGGTTGCGCGGAAGGGTGAAAAAGAGCTCCGGATTGAGAATGCTGAAAACCGGGCGGAGCAGTTCGCTGCCGTAGCCGAGTTTGAGTTGCGTGGCGTCGTCGGTGATGACGGTGTTCGGGCTGGCTTCGGAACCTGTTGCCGGAAGCGTCAGAATCGTAGCGACATCGACGGCTTTTTGAATCGGCTTGCGCGAAATGAAGTTTTCCCAGACATCGCCGTTTTCTTCGTGGACGCCCATGGCGATGGCCTTCGCGGAATCGACGACGCTACCGCCGCCGACGGCGAGGATGAGGGTAATATTTTCGCGCCGGCAAAGCTCAATGCCTTCGCGCACGAGGTCGAGGCGCGGATTGGGAACAACGCCGCCGAGTTCGACGATTTCCACGCCGTGTTCGCGCAGGGAGGCGACAACGATGTCGTAGAGCCCGCTGCGTTTAATGCTGCCGCCCCCGAAGTGCAGGAGCACCTTATCGGCAAGTTTTCGGGCTTCGGCGCCGACTTCTTTTTCGGTTCCGCGGCCGTAGATGATTTTCGTGCGATTGTAATAGGTGAAATTTTCCATGTATTTCGGGGCGTTCGGTTGCGATTGATTTTTTTAGCGTTTTTCCCGGGTCAGTACGAGCGAGGGCGCTTGAGCGGCGGCGGAGCACACGTATTCGATACGGATCTTGTGCGTGCCGGCGGCGAGACGGATTCCGCGTGTGCCCGTCGGGTTTTCCGTGCCGACGTTGGCGTAGGAGCGGGCTGCCGTTCCGGGTTTGTAAAGCTTGTCCGCGTCGATGAGCTGGATGTCGTAGAGGTGGACGAAGGCCTTGCTGCCCTTGGCGTTATCGGTTTGGAGCGTGAAAACGTATTCGGCATTTTCCGGAACCGAGACGGTGCCTTCGATGAGAATCCCGCGTGCGCCGCGGCGGTTGACGAATTCCTGCGGAAGCAGATTTTCGCCGAGTGCTTTTTGTGCTTTGCCGGAGAGCACGGCTTCGCGGCGGGTCTGGCGGAAATCCGGAACCCAGGGGAAGGCCTTTTGTGAGGCGAAAACTTTGTATTCGAAATCCATGTTCTCCGTATTGCCGGCTTGGGCGACGGCGGGTACGGGATTTTTTTCGAAGAAGCTTTTCTGCGAGAAGTCCAGACCGCGCGTGTATTCGTGCGGGTGCTTGCCGTCAAAGGCGCGGCGGGAACGCAAAGCCTTGTCGCGCAGCTTTTGCTGGAAGTCTTCGCCGAATCCGGGCTTGCCGGCAAGATTCTTCGTTTCCTGCGGGTCTTTCAGCGTGTCGTAAATTTCGAAAACGACGGCTCCGTCTCCCGAAAACTTGGAGTGCTCGTTCAGGTTGCGCGCCAGCCCTTTGTAGCCGTTTTCCCAAACGACGAGCTGGTTGCGGCGCGGGAGTCCGTGGTGGGCGGGAGCGAAATCCCCGCGGCGACTTGAGGAACCGCCGACGGAATATTCGCAGTAAATCTGTCCGGGAATGCGCTTGCCTTCGCCGGTCAGAATCGGCAGGAGCGAGACACCGTCGGAGCTCGACGGGACTTCCGCACCCGCGACGTCGGCGAAGGTCGCCAGCCAGTCGTGGAATTGCGACGGTTCGGTGGTCGTTTTTTTCTTCGGAATAAATTTCGGCCAGCGAACGATAGCGGGAACGCGCAGGCCGCCTTCGAAGACGTCGCGCTTGATGCCGTCCATCATGCCGTAGGATTTGAAGAATGAAGGATCCTGCGCGGGCGAGCCCGAGGCATAGAAAGCGGTCTTCCCGCAGTCATTGCCGGCTTCTTCGTGGGGACCGTTGTCGGCGGTGAAGACGACGAGCGTGTTGTCGTCGATTTTCAAATCTTTGAGTAGCTTGAAAAGGTCCGCCATGGCATCGTCCACGCGGCGAATCATTGTCGAGTGGCGGCGAGCGGCATCGGTCGTAAAGTTTTTGTTGTCGGGGTGGATATAGGAGTCTGCCTGTCCGAGCTTGGGGTTGGCGGTGTTGACGGTACCGTCCTTGGTCCATTGGACTCCGCCTTTGAGGCCGCCGCCGGCGGGATACGGGCAATTCGGCACGCGCAGAGAGCCGTGCGGCGCGGGCAGGGCGAGGTAAACGAAGAAGGGACGGTTCGGATCGGCTTTTTTGCTTTTGACGATCCAGTCCTTGGCGCGCGCGGTAAAGAGGTCGGTCGAGTACGCGTATCCGCCTTTGAGTTTTTCCGTTACGTCGGTTTCGTTTTCCCAGACGTAGCGGCCCGAGTTGGCGGGATAGTGGTAGTGCCCGGCGAGGTGGTCGAAGAGACCGTAAAAGTAGTCGAATCCGCGTTCGCGTGCGCGGGCGTAGCCGCTGTTGCCGGTGGAGCCGTTGCCGACACCGCCGATGCCCCACTTGCCGATGGCGGCGGTAGCGTAGCCGGCTTCCTTGAGCACGGAGCCGAGGGTGTGAACGTCGGCGATCGGCGTATCAAACGTGTTGTCGCGAACCTGGCGGGTGTGCCCCTGGTGCATGCCGGTCATGAGCGAGGCGCGGGCGGGAGCGCTGACCGGGCAGGCCGTGTAGTGGCGGGAAAGCAGGATGCCTTCGCTTGCCATTTTATCGAGGGTCGGCGTCTTGAAGCGATGGGTGCGGTTGCGGTTTTTGAATTTTTCGCCGTACGCCCAATTGCAGTTGAGGTCGCCCCAACCCATGTCGTCCACGAGCACGAGCAGGATGTTCGGGCGTGCGCCGGAAGCGCTTTGCGGGGCCGCACTGAGGGCCTGCGGGAGAACGAAGGGAGTGACGGATGCCGCTAAGAGTGCGGTCCGGAGCATTTTTTTTGCGCGAAACATCGGAACGGGAAAATGGTGTGGTTCGGGATGGAAAATTACGTCGTCAGCTTAGTTGACCTTGCGGCAGAGCCAAACGGCGTAGAAAAACAGAATCAGGTTCGGAGCCCAGGCGGCGGCTACCGGCGGGAGCCATTGCTTGGCGCCGAGGGCGTTGAAAATGTTCGTCAGCAGGAAGTATGCGGCGAAGAGGCCGATGGACTTGGAAACGCCGACCATCGGGTTGGTGCGTACGCCGGCGACGGCAAAGGGAATGGCGATGCCGACGACGATGAGGCAGCAGAAGGGGCTGGCCAAAATCGAATTGTAGTGGACGGAGTATTCGGCGATGCGGGCGGCATTTTCCTCGCCTCCGACGGAATCGAGCATTTCGCGGATTTCGGGAATCGAGAGATCGCGCGGCCTTTTATTTGTCAGGGCCATCAGGCGCGGGTTTTCCGGGAATTCCTCGCGGGAAAGCGTCAGGATGTTTTTGCCGGCGGGATGGAATTTATCGAAGGTCTTCTGCGTTTTGGGCGGTTTGCCGGGACCGAATCCGAAATCGACGAGGCGTCCGTCGAAGAGGTTCCACTTGCCGCTTGCTTCGTCGTAACGGCCGTATTCGGCGACGATTTCCTTCTCGAGTTCGCCTTTTTTATTGAAGCAGTAAATATTTACGTTTTGGGCTTCTCCGGTGTAGGGCTTGAAGTTGGAGATAAGCCAAATACGGTGCTCCGCGGCATTGTTGTAAAAGAGGCGTTCGCCGCGTTCGCCGGCTTTGTCGTACTGCTGGATGATGCGTGCCGTGCGTTCGGTGGCGTAGGGAACGAAGGTGGCGTTGAGCAGGAGCATCAGCAGGGACAGGAGGGCTCCGGCGACCCAGAGGGAACGCGTGATGCGGAAGATGCCGAGCCCCGCCGCGCGCCAAGCCGTCAATTCCTGGTTCTTGTGGAAGTGCCCGAGGATAAAGAGCAGGGAAACGAGGAGCGAGACCGGGATGACGATGGGTAGAAAGCCGACGGCGGTCATGCCGAAAAACTCCAGCATTTCGAGCGTGGGAATCTGCCATTCAATCAGATCCTGCAGGTCGTTATAGACGGAGGAGATGAGCAACATTCCCACCATCGCGCAGAGCGCCATGAGGAAAATTTTGAGCCATTCCTTGAGAACGTGTTTGTCGATAATCGGGAGCATCAGATTCTTCAGAGAGTGTAGAGGGATTGTGCGCGAAAGCGAGGATTAATGCTGTTCGAGGATTTTTTTGGCGCGTTCCCGCCGTTCGAGCTTTTCCTGTTCTTCCTTTTCTTTTTTGCGCTTTTCGATGAGGGCTTGGCGTTCGGCTTCCTTTTCTGCCGCCAGGGCTGCTTTTTCGGCCTCGTAAGTCGGCAGACGTCGCGGGTAGCCCTTGCACGGCGTCCAGATTTTCGCTTCGCCTCTGAATTTGCTACGGACCTTGTTTTTGGCCTTTTCGGAGAGGTCGATTTTCCAGCGTTCGAAGTAAGGTACGAGGTTTTTCCCCGTCGCTTCCGAGAGGGCTACGAGAAAGAAATCCCAGCGATCCCGGTTGGTCGTTTCGTTGTTAAAAGGCTGCTCTTCGTGGTGGCGCAGGGCGACCTTGCGGAAAGAATCGTAGCCGAGCCCGCGCATCAGCTCGACAAAGAAGTACAGCTTCAGGCGCACGTCTTCTTCCGCGTCGAAGCTCGTCTTGTTGCTCTTCGTCAGGAACGCGTGGATGCTTTCCTTCATGTCTTCCGGAGCGATGGAGGTGCCGTCCCAAGCCTGTTCGTAGGAGGTGCCGATCGCCTGTGTTTGGCTGATGGTCGAGAAGAGGTTGACGGTGACTTCTCCGCAGCCGTCGAAGCGGAAAGGTGCCCACTGGTGGTTGTGCCCCAATTCGTGCCAGAGGCCCCAGCTGCCCTGTTTGACGAGCATGCCGCTCTTAATGCAGTTGCCCCAGTCCATGTAGCCCATCGCGGGGTAGCCCGAGTGGCCGTAGCCGACGGAAATCTGTTCGTCGATGACAAAGCGCATCGGCGTCGCGACGTTCTCCGGGTATTTATCCCAGCCGATCAGCCAGTCTTGGACGGCCATTCCGCGTTGGAGGTTTTTGCAGAGGCGGCGCGGAATTTTCAGCAGACGCAGGTGTTCTGCCGGGACGGTGAAAATCAGGCGCGGGACGGCGATTTCACCCCACGGCGCCTTGTATTCGGCGAGTTGCTTTTGCCACTCTTCCTGTTTGACGACGGCGATGTCCACGCCCTTGTCATCCTTGTGGCCGAGGACGAAAAGCGGCGAGGCAATCCCGCCGGAAATTTCTACGCGTACGGGCTTGTGCTTCGGATGCACGCCTTTGACGTCGAGATAGATCAGCCCACCGAAGGGATTGGCGAGTTCGGCCTTTTTTTCTCCTGCCTTAATCCGGATTGCATTCGTCATTTTCGGCGGGCGCTTCTGCTTGTTGTCGTGATTTTTTTCGAGGTGCCCTTTGGTGATGAAGTCCGTGTGGCAGCCGATGCGCAGATCCATGTCGAATTTGGCTTTGCCTTTTACCGTGACGGTGATTTTGGCCCCCGGGGGCGCGTAGAGCCCGAGGCTGTGCCAACCGCCGACGGCAGGGTCGATTTCCACGGCGCGTTCGATCAGATCCACTTCGCCTTCGGGGACTCCCGGAAAGATTTCCGCCATGCGTGCCGCCTTCGTGCGCTTCGGATCGCCTTTGAGAATGTCGTCGATTTTGGCGATCCACGCGTTAATTTTGGCGTCATCCGTACACGGCTTATGAGGGTGCGGCAGATCGTCCAAAGCGGGATCTTTTTCCGCCGTTGCCCAGCTCCACTTGCCGATGACTTTGTCTTTCGCACAGGGAATTTTATCCCGGTATTCCGGTGCGAAGGCATTGGTTTCGAGCGCTTCTTCCAAAGTAATTTCATCTTTTGCCGGCGTGGCAAAGCCCGGGAGGGGAGCCCCGCAAAGAGCGAGTGCGGTAAGGCAGGTAAAAAGACGCAACAAATTCATGGTCTCAGCATACTAAAAGGGAACCGCGGGTCTCAAACAAAATCCTTGTTTTCTCGTGTTTATCGGTTGAGCCGGGAAAATGCGTCTTCGCGGAATTTTGACTTCAAAAAAAGTTCCGAAGGGAATACAGATTTTAACATGCGTTCAGAGAATTCAGAGCCGGCGACCGTTTTTCCGCCGTTTCGTGTCGGAATCGGTTACGATATTCACCGCTTAGGCGCAGGACTGCGCTGTGTCCTCGGCGGCGTGGAAATCCCCGCAGACGTCGGTTGCGTTGCCCATTCGGACGGCGATGTCGTAGCGCACGCCTTGGCGGATGCGATTTTGGGCGCCTTGGCGTTGCCGGATATCGGACATTTTTTCCCGCCGAACGATCCCGCCTGCGCCGGCATGGATTCCATGAAAATCGTCGCCCGGGCCGTTGAGGAGGCGAGGAAACGCGGCTACACGGTCGGCAATGTCGATATCGCCGTCATCGCGGAGCGTCCGAAGCTCGGAAAACACGTTCCCGCGATGCGCGAGCGCCTCGGAAGCGTCTTGGGCGTCCCCGCAGATTGTGTCGGCGTGAAGGCGACGACGAACGAGAAGCTCGACGACATCGGTGCCGGCGCGGGGATTGCCGTGCACGCCGTTTGCATGCTCCTCGCCGACGGCATGTTCCGACGGGATTAAATTTTTGATTTTTTTCAGAAAACGATTTTTAACGAAAGAAGATTATGGCTGTAAAAACGATGCGTGTTGAAGGACTTGCCGGCGGCAAGGGTCATGTACTGATTAAGCATTTGCTCGATGCCGAGCAGATGAAGCGTTCTGCGCGGATGTACGCGGAAGTGACGCTGGAGCCCGGTTGTGAAATCGGCTTTCATAAACACACGAACGAGAGCGAAACCTACTACGTGCTCGCGGGAAGCGGCGACTACAACGACAACGGCGTCATTCGCAAAATCGGTGTCGGCGATGTCACTTTCACGCCGAACGGTTCGTCCCACGGCTTGCTTAACACGGGGACGGAAAATCTCGTCATCATGGCGTTGATTCTCCTCGACTGAGCCGGCGAGCTTGCAGCTCGCCAATGGCAAATTCCAAATTCCGAGTTCCGAACGATTGCAAATTAGCGGATTCGTTGGTTGGCAATCGTTCGGAACTCGCTATTCGCAATTGCCTCTTCGAGGTCTTTCTCGGCTCCGCCGACTAAACTCCCAAGCTTTTAAGGCAAGCTCTAGAAATTCCTTTTTTAGA
>JAFYWY010000104.1 GCA_017546455.1 Opitutales bacterium | reverse complement strand
CGGCGCACATGCTTTCATGCACGAGATAGAGAAACGCTTTCCCGTACACAAAAAAAAGCGTTCCCGCAAGTTACCCTGCAGGAACGCTCCTCTTTAAGCCTTAAGCTCTAAGCTTTAAGCTATCTATTAGCGACGGCGACGGCGCGTGCCGACGAGCACCAAAGCACCCAAGCCCGCGAACAGACCGAACATCGACGGTTCCGGAATAACGGAAATCGAGCCCTGAAAACCTTCAGCTCCGGCATTGTAAACAGCCGTAAATTCCCTTTTCGTCGAAGAATCGACGACCTTGAATTCCGTTCCGTCCGTCAACTTGCTCAAAATCAAGTCTGCGCCTTCTTTATTGAGGACATCGTGCAGATCGAGTTCACCAACCTTAACGTCCGTAGCGATAATCGTCAGCGTATTGAAGTCGAACGAAATCACTTCGCGCGTAGCCATGAGGGTAACGCCCTTTTCAGCCGCGCCGAAGTTCAGCTTTGCGCCCGCAACAATCGTCAGCTCGTCAGCCTCGAACACGCCACCGACCACCTTGATCGTTCCTGCGAGCACCACGTCACCCAATCCGGTAATCGCATTCGCCGTAACTGTGCCATTCGCGTCGACTTCAAGCACGCCATTGTTGGTAAGTTTGCCAAAGACAGAAACATTTCCGCCATCCTTTACGATGAGCTTCGAGGCAACAATATTGCCGGAAGCGCCTTGAACCGTCATGCTACCGGCTTCGAATTTTCCCCAAACGGTCATGTTCGCGTTATCAATCCACGGCTTGCTGGAATCAAACGGCTCCTTGCCGTTTACTCCCACTAAAGCCGTTCCGGTTGCAGACGCGTTACCATGAAGGTCCAGATCCGTATATGCATGGAACGTGTGCGTATTAAACGTCACTCCGGATCCGATGGTAGCCTTAACATTTTGGAAGCAAGCCGGGTCATTGCTGTCCGTCGCATTAATCGTTCCTTCGCCGGTGATATTGATTCCATTGGCGATAAACTTTCCGGTATTGAGATTTACCGTATGACCATTCAGATTCAAAACGGATTCTCGAATATAGAAATATTTATTTCCGAGTTCTGCCGTTACGTCCGCCTTGAGCGTGATATCGGCATTGTTGACGCGGAATTCCTTATTCTCGATCATCACACCGTTACCGCTGACATCGTCAAGCACCAGCTTAGAGCGCAACGCTTCACCGTCGTTGTACTGACGATTGCCCTCTGCATCGTAATAGCCGCCGACAAACACCTGCGTCGAGATAGAGTCCGCGCTCAGGTTAACAGTCCCGTTTCCGAGAATCAGGCCCTCGCCGCAAACAGACGTGGCCTTGAGCGTAGAATCGGTAAGAGAAATCGTTGCTCCTGCTCCGATGACAACAGCATCACGAACATTAATTGTCGAGTCTCCCTTCGCAGCAACTTCAATCTTATAAGTTTTGTCCCCATTAACAGTGGGACGTAATTGAAGCTCCGAGAGGTTTGCCGTCGAGCCACCTTCTAAATAAAGAGCGGCATGTCCCTTGGCAGGAGTTGCTTCCGTGTTTCCGAGAATCAAGCCAATGTTATTGGCAAGCCCCATCGCAGTCAAGGTAGCCCCGTTTTTCAGCGTGATCGAAGCCAACGAGTCACTATCATTATTGTACACATAGAAATTTACTCCTGTTACCTCCACAGAAGCATTATCAATCGTTGCCTTTCCTTTGTTTTGCCAGTACCCAATGCTAAGGTTCGCCTCGGAAACATTTACAATAGATTCCGTGCGAGAGTAAAGGCTACCGATTGTCGCACTGCCATTCACATTGAGTTTGTATGCATCAACCGTTTTTTCATCGCCAACATAGAGAACACCGCTAATGCTGCTCGTTCCCTTAAGCGTCAGTGTCGCAGGCTGTTTGGTGTAGTTACCATATCCGACCGCAACATTTCCTCCAATCAAAGAATCGGTTAACGTCGTGTCGCCGACAATCTTAATCGCATTTCCGCTGTAAGACGCTGCAACAATTTGGGAATTCCCGGAAATATTAATTGTGCCGTTGTTGGTGATTGAGCCCGCCGAGAACGTGGAATCTACGATGTTGATTGTCCCGTTCGCATAGACAGCTACCTTTTCGGAAGACTCTCCTGTTCGCGTGAAATCAAATTCAGAGCGCGTAATATTCAGAACTCCACCTTTAGACGCACTTCCGACCTGAAGTCCTCCTCCTTCTCCATTCAGGGTGATATTACGAACAATAGAGTCCGTTACATCCATTGTTGCAAGTTCGCCTGTGCGATAATCAGATGCTGAAGAGGCGGTCCATCCATTGTTGTTAGAGTCATTGCCGCCGTTAGCAATCTTACCGTCACCAATACCCAAACTTCCACAAACATAAACAACACTATTGTCAATATCCGCATAGCCGCGATCGGCGATCGAAATGAAGCCGGAGTAAACAGTAGAATCGTCGATATCTAAAAAGCCGGAGGTTCCAATGTGTTGCCCGTTATATCCAGAACCTTCTGCCAGCGTATACGTTCCTTCTGCAATAGCTGCCTTCACAGCACTCGCGCTCCTCGGCAACGTCTTAACCGTATCCGTTGCATACTTGCTCAAGTTACACGCGTAAATAGAATTATTAATTGTAACACTGCAATCGTAGAACGTTGCCCAACCGCCACCGTACCCGGCATAATCAGTGGAAGCAATCACCGAGTTCGTAATATTAACAGCGTTCTTTTGATAGGTATTAGAGTTATCTTTTCCTCCCCTCAATTTACCCAATGTGACAAAAGCCCCATCAAAATTGAGGGCTACATCTTTGCCATTAACGAGAACCGGAGTAAAGACTTTCCAATCTCCACCGGTAATGGTGTAGGCTCCGGCATTCGTTAACGCGAATCCATCGGTGATGCCATCGTTTTCTGCAGATACGATATTGATTGTAGCTCCTCCAAGATTGTTGGCTTCGGTAAGTGCATCCCTAACGGAGGCAAAGGTGTTTTCGGCTCCGGAGCTGTCGACAATCAGGGTCGTGCCTTCTGCCCACGCGGTGGAGGTCATCGCGGCGGCCGCGACGAGAGTTGAGTATAGGAATTTAACTGTTGTTTTCATGTGTAGTATAAGAAAAAATAAGTGCTGCAAAAGATACCCCCCCCCCCCGCAAATTTCAAGCATTATTTTACACAAATGTTTTCATATAGGTATAGTAGGGATTCAAGAGTTAGAAGCGATCCCTTATAAATAAAGGGATTAACGCGCGTTTGTTATACAATTTGCGCGCAAGCATTAATGAATTTTTCTCTTAAAAGAGAGCAATTTGGGGTACGGGAAAGGAGTGACGCATACTTCTTCACTCGTTCCATTACGCCGCAGGCATGTCAGGGACACATCACTTAGCGGCGTAGATTATCGTGGGGTTGTCCGCGGGTTTCCAATGTAGTGTACCTCCGGCGCACAGCCTCGAAGAGGCTGCTACGCAATTACGAATTCCGAATGATTACCGCTCTGCAAATTCGATAATCGGCTTTAGAAAAATCATACCTCGAACTCGCAACACCTACCTAACGGCAATCATTCGGAATTCGGGATTCGCAATTGGCGAACCATCGGCTCGCCTTATTGCTTCGGCGAAAGTCGAAGCAGCTCTTCCCGCCAAGTGCGGACGGGTGCAGAGGGAACGTGGTGTTTTTCGGCACAGGCGATTGCCTCTGTCAAAACTGCGGCACGGACATGCTCGGGAACGAAGCGGCGCGCGAGGAGTTCGCCGTAGTACTTAACGGCGTCTTCCGCCTTTCCGTATTCCGCCCAGAAGCGTACGATTTCCAAGAGCAGTCCGGGATTTTCAAGCACGAGATTCCCCGGCTTGTACTTCCAGTCGAGCCGGTAGGTTTTTGAGAAATTGTTTCGGGCGATGGCATATTCCAGAGCCACGCCGGGCGCATAAAAACGGGCGCTGTTCAGGATTTTATCCGCCTCGTCGTCATTCTTCGCCTCACGGGCAAGATTGGCCGCACGCAAAAACGCGTACTGATGCAGGCGGCTCGGAAAGCCTGTTTTGGCCTCGGCGAGTTGGGCGTCGAGGGACTTCTTGAAGGGACGATAAAGCGGATCACCGACGAAAATCGTCTGCCAGCTGAAGGCGGGATTCGCAAAGGCGGCGGCATCTCCGGCGCTCATGCCCGCCGCAAGTGCCTCGGCGAAGTAGTGCGGATGGTGCGAAAGGCCGAGATAGGGCTCGTAAACATTGCCGACGGTCGCGGTCACGCCGCGTGCCACGAGAGCCGGCGTCCAAGCCGTCGTCGAGAGCATGGAAGTCGCCGAAAAACTGTGGATGTGAATAGCACAGGCCCCGGCGGGAAAACGGAAATTCGGATCGAGGAAAAAGCCGCCGACATTTTGCGTGTACCAGCCGAAATAAAGTGCGGGGGCATCGTAGCGACTCGTTGCCGCCATAAGCTTTTTCGAAGACTCGACGCTCGTGTCGAAGCCGAGGCCACGGACGACTTTTTCCGCCTTCGCCAGCCAGCCGTCGCCCTGCTTGTGCGGTCCGCCAATATCGATGTAGGCACGCCCCATCAGGCCTTTTTTTTCCGCGTTTAAGGCTCCGTCAACGAGCGCTTTCGCATCGGCGAGCGTGATGCCGTCCAAGCGGGCGACTTTGAGGAAAAGCGATTTCAGTTCCGACTGCTTGGAATCCTTAAAAAACGGATTGGGGACGGCCCCGTTCACGGGTAGCCCGGGGGCGGCGATTAGCGCCAGCTCGGAATCCACCGACGCGCAATTCGTTTCGAGCGGCGCGCGTTTCGGTGCAGGCGCACCCTCTTTGGCGGGCGGGAGCGGCGGTAATTTTGAGGCATCGTTCTGAATGCGCAACGGCACTCCGCGGCAAAGGACAAGGTAAGCAATCCGCATCCCCGCACGTGCGTTTGCGGGCTTAAAATCTGCCGGCAATTCGAGTAAAAGGCGTCCGGCAACGTCGCGCTTCTCGCCGAGCGTGCCGTCCACGAGACCGCGCCGGCACAGTTCGTGTAAGAGCGGTGCGTGCAGTTCTTCCGCGAAATCGTCCCAGGAAAGCGTTTCCGCCTTCGGCATCGGGAAAGCAATCAGGTTCTCTGCGGGAATTCCCCGGCGGGACATGTAGTATTCGGCGAGTTCGACGGAATCCGCATCATTCGCCGCGGCGACCACAAAGACTCGGGACGCGAGATCGGCTTTGGCGGAGTCTGCAAGTTCAGCGGCCCCCGCCACCGAGGCACAGAGCGAAAAAATGGCAGCCAGATGCTTTTTCATGGGTTTCCCGAATCGCCGTTGCGATAGGTCTTAAAGCGTTCCCGCAGCGGCCGCACAGGAAATTTTCCCGATCAGGCTGGTCGTGGAAAAACCGGGGAGGAAAGGCAAAAATTCGATTTTGGCGCCGCAGTCCAACAGGGCCGCACGCTCGTCGGGATTGAGGGTTTCTAATGTATAATCGCCCGCCTTCGCATAGACATCCGGTCGCAGAGCTCGGATTTCGGCATCCAAGCGCGGCGTGTGGAAAAAGAAAACACCGGACACGAATTCGAGCGCGCCGAGCGTGAACGCACGTTCCAAATCGCCCTGCACCGGACGCGTCGGTCCTTTGAGTGCCCGCACGCTGTCTGCGCCGTTGAGCCCGATCCAAAGTTCGTCACCGAGCTGCGCGGCCGCACGCAAATAATAGACGTGCCCGCAATGCAGGAGGTCGAAACAGCCGTTCGTCAGCACAAGCTTTTTGCCGGCTTCGGCGAGTTGTTTGCGACGCGCGACTGCGGCTTCAAGGGACGGGAAAAGTTTGGGATTTTGACTGAGCGGAGATTCCATGTTTCGCGATTAAATACAGCAAGACTCGAAGAAGCAATTGCGAATAGCGAATAACGCAGGTTCCTGCGGGAAAGCGCCAAGCATCAAGCGAGCGCCGGAAGCGGATGCCTGCGGCGAGAGCTTAAAAGCTTGGGGTTACCTCTATAAATTCAAAATCTGTCTCAAGATTAAGTTATGTGCGCCGGAGGTGCACTACATGGGATAACCGCGGGTGCAGGCAGAGCCGAAACCCGCGGACAGGCCTCAGGCCTTATGCGCTGCTAAGCGACACAGATTTGTCCCCGAGATTCTTGCGGCGCAATGGAACGAGCTACGCGCTCTTTTCGTAGATAAATCTTT
>JAFYWY010000103.1 GCA_017546455.1 Opitutales bacterium | reverse complement strand
GGCGATGTCGATGTGTCGGCATCGCCCCGGCGATTTTAAGCCTACTATTTTTAGAGTGTTTTTTTATTAAGAACCCTGTAGACTATGCACCCTATGAAACAACCCCGTTTCTCCTCTCTGTTTTTTGCTTCAGCCCTTAGCCTCCTCGCCTCCGTCCCCGCCGTTGCTACGGATTTGGGAAATATTGTTTTTGTTGGAGACTCCATTACCCAGGCCAATGGGACGAACGCCGTTTCCTACCGCTACTCGCTTTGGAAACATTTCGTCGATAACAACATCGACTACAATCCCCAGGGTTCGATGACGATCTTTACCAGCGGCAACTCGACTTCGAATTTGGCGCCGACCTATTTGGGGCAAACCTTTAAGAATACGAGTGAAGGCCACTTTGGCTGGGATGCTGCCTGGATTGTCAGCGGGGCTTCTGAAGGAAATCGTCCGAATACGGGGCAGGGCACCGGAGGACTTTCGACTTGGATTGACGGCTATGAAAATTTGCCGGACACGGCGACGGTCTTGATCGGGATCAATGACCTTTCCCGTGGTAACGCGAACAGCTATTTCGATGCGCTCTTGGCCAATCAGAAGTCAATTGTTCAAACGCTCCAGACGAAAAACGAGAACGTGACGGTGCATGTATTTTCGCTCTTGCCGAGTTCCCAGACTAACTGGAGACATGTTGAGACACAGGAATATCCGTGGGCGACGGTTCTTGCCTACAACAATCGCCTGAAAGAGGAAGTGAAGACGTGGAGTACCGATAAATCGACGGTAATCTATACGGACATTACTGCCGGATTTGACCCGACCAACGGAGTACATACTTACGACAGCTTGCATCCGAAGGCACAGGGCGAGCTGATTCTTGCCGGCAATATGGCTCGAGCTTTGGGAATTGCTCAACGTACGGCGGGCTTGGAGCGCCGTTCCTCCACACAATTGGCTACGCAGTCGAGCTTTGAGAAAAACGGCAACGCGGGAGTAAAAGTCTCATTTACGACGGCGGGAGCTGAGACCCGTACCGCAACGAATACATCGACTTATTGGACGGTCAACAATGACGGCCATATAGTCGTCAATACGGTTGGCCATAATGCGGGAAGCGACATTCGTCTCAGCTGGAATGACGTAAGCGGAAGCACCCATGCCTTCTCTCTGTCGTTGGAAGTAAAGATGAACGAAATCAGTGCAGATTCGCATTCTACGAACAACTTCCTCGGGATTTTGCTCGGAAACGGTCTCAATGAAGTCGGCGCGCTGTATATCGGCGAAAGCGGTATCTATTGGGGTGGAACCAGCAATACGAATTTGCTCTACGGACAGACGAACGATGCTTACAAGGACAAGTGCTTTACGCTTTCCGAGAATTCTTTCCGCATGGCTTGGATTGAGGAAACGGAAAACGGAGCGGCAAGCGGATTTTATATTTGGCTGAACGACCAACTGATCGGAGAGGCTTTGGATGGCCTCACGACTGCAAGTGTTGTTAATAGCTATAAAAATTCCTTCCTGATCGGAGACATCGGAGCGAACTATATTACTTCGGCCGAAATCGCAAATATCGCCTTTGATGCGAACTACGCTTGGGCGCCGACGGCAATCCCTGAACCGGGTGCTTTTGCGATGCTCGCGGGACTGGGTGCGCTTGCGCTTGTCGGGATGCGCCGACGCCGCAAATAGGCGAATCCGTCCCAAAAGAAAAGCGTTCCCGTTAATCCGGGAACGCTTTTTGCTTTTTACGGGGGGCGAGGTGTTCGTTTAAACGCTTTGCTTTCGACCGCAAAAAATACGGCGTAACCGAAAGGCTACGCCGTGATTCTTATTTCTCGTCGAGCATCATCTTGACGATTTCGCGGTCTGTTTGTCTCATACCTATTTTGCCGATGTAGCCGACACAGCTTATGGTTTCCTCGGCTTCTTCTTTGAGGATGCCCGTGTAAGCATCGTAGGCCTTGCCTTGCATTGCGAGGAAGTGTGCCATCATCGCGGCATCGACACTCGATGCGATTTTTGCCGCGCAGGAGATCTTTGCGCCGTCGCAGATGATGCCTGGGATATTGGCGAGCGTATTGTCGATCGTCGCTTTGATTTGCTGGACCGTTCCGCCGATCATGTAGGTGATGGCCGCACAGGCGGCGCAGGATGCGGATACCGCTCCGCAGAATGCCGAAAGTTTCCCGATATGATCTTTTTGGTGGATCGTGAGGAGGGCGGAGAATGCAAGCGCTCTGTAAAGCTTTTCCTTGGGAATGTTTTTTTCTCGCGCGTAAATAATGACGGGGACGGACGAAGCAATCCCTTGGTTGCCGCTTCCCGAGTTGATGATGACCGGCATGTCGCATCCGCTCATTCTTGCTTCGGAGGCCGCCGCGGCATAAGCCTTCATTCGTGTTACGACTCCGTCTGCATACGTGGATCTTATAACTCTGCCGATACCGAGTCCGTAATTGCCCGAGATGCCCTCGTAGGCGATGTCCATGTTGTAGCGAATCTGCTTATCGAAAAAATTCTTTATCTTTTCGATTTCCACATTATCGGAAAAGCTTTTTATGCTTTCGATGGTGAGCTTTGAGCGATCGAGGGTGCAGGCCTCTTCTTCGGAGTCTTTGTTTAACACGACCTCGCCGTTCTTGGTTATGGAGGTCACGTTCATGTGAGAGTGCTTTACCTCTACCGACACCGTGTCGGTGCCGTCCGTAAGTACGAGGATAAAGTGGAGGGGAATGTCAGAATCAAGGTATTCAACGGTACATTTCCCCGCGTCTAAGAAAGCCTTCGTTGTCTCTCTGTCATGAGCCGATACGGCCTCAAGCACTTCCATGCCCAGCTCGTGCTTTCCGCCGAATGCGCCGAGAGCCACTGCCGCGCCTATCCCTATCATCCCGCCGGAATTGGGGATCGTTACACAGCGCACGTTTTTGATCATGTTTCCGCTGCATCGGGCGACGATCTTGGCGGGGGCACCCTGTAAGAGCTCACGGCCTCTTGCCGCGGCATAGGCAAGCGCAATAGGCTCGGTACATCCCATCGCGGGAATAAGCTCTTCGGCGAGTATAGACAAAAACAAAGCTTCGTTTTCCATAGATTTAACTTCCTTATATTTTTATTTATTTCATTTATACGATTTTTTCAAGCAACAGGTCTATGGTCAAAAACTTGGGGGAAGGCGCTCTTAAAAACAGTAAGTAAATTTTTAGCAAAAATCTCTGCAAGAAAAGGGCGTTTTTAGGCGTTTTCTGACGCTTTCGAGTGATTGTAAAAATACACGAAAAAGCCCGCAATCCCTTTGTTTATAAGGGTTTGCGGGCGATTTAAAGTGGTGGAGACGAGGGGAGTCGAACCCCTGTCTTTCGACCTTTCGGAGGCAACGTCTACACGCTTAGCCGTCCGATTGGATTTCGGTTTTCCTTAGGGCGGCGGCGCCCGGGAATTCCTATCCGCGTTCCCTTTTTTGGCTTCGCGGGAATGCGGACAAGCTCGAAGTTTTACCTGCTTTTTTGACGGCTCGCACGCTTAGCAGGCGTAGGCGGGCGTAACCGTGCTGCAGCTAATTAGGCAGCAAGCGCGAACGCATTGCGTTCGAACGCGATGGTGTTGTTTTTGCCATTTAACGTGGCGATACATGATTTAGGAGGCCAAGTATCATCCTCCGCGTGCAATCACAACCTATTTGCCGAAATCGAATCCGGAACGTCCCCGAAATTCATTGGAGCAAAAAGCTTGGAAGCTTTTATGAAAGAACAAGAGTGCGGCATTTTGCGTGAAGCGGGGAGGGCTGTCAAGGCTCCTTCGGAGCCCCGCCTCGAAGAGGCAACCCGTCTATGGCGGAGTTTAAGGGAACCTATAGAAATTTCTTTCTTAGACTTGGTTTCAAGATTTCTTCCTTTCTGCTCGTCAGAATGTGTGCACCTCCGGCGCACATGTCTAATCTTGAGACAGCTTTTAAAAGCGAATTTCTAGAGCTTGCTTTAAGCGTTCCGCTTACGCGCGCGGGTGGGCTTTTTTGTAGGCTTTTTTCAGGCGGGCCAGGGTGACGTGAGTGTAGATTTGCGTCGTTGAAAGATTGACGTGCCCGAGTTGCTCCTGGACGAGTCGCAGGTCCGCGTCGTGCTCGAGCATGTGGGTTGCGCAACTGTGCCGAAGCTTGTGCGGGGTGATGTCCATCGGCAGTCCGGCGAGCTTGAGGTATTTTTTCAGGCGGTGTTGGATGGTCTGCGGGGAGAGGGCACCGCCGCGATTGCCGGGGAAGACGAAGGCGCGACCTTCGGCATCGGCGAGGCTGTTGATTTGTTCCTGCAGGGCGCGCATGGCAATTTTGCCGACGGGGACGATGCGCTCTTTATTCCCTTTGCCTAAGACGCGCAGGGTGCCGGCTGCGAAGTCGATGCGTGCGACGGTGAGGCCGCAGAGTTCGCTGATACGCAGACCGCCGCCGTAGAGCGTTTCGAGCGCCGCCGTGTCGCGGGTGAATTCTTCTTCCGAAATGAGTGCCTGTTCGAGGGCACGGGCCGGCATTTTGAGCAGTTCGGCAATCTGCGTTTCGGTTAAAAATTTCGGGAGGTTCTTGGGAAGCTTCGGCAGGACGAGAGCGCTCATCGGCGAGGCACTGACCAGTTTGCGGCTTCTTAAAAAACGGTAAAAACTTCGTAGTGCGGAGACGCGGTTGTGAATGGTTCTGCGGGAGAGCGGTGTTTCGGAAGCGGTTTCGCTTTGTCGTTCGATAATGAAATCCCGCACGTCGCGTCGGGTGATTTTCGAAAAATCGCCGCCGAATCCGCAGGCCGCTTGGGCCCAGCGCGCGAAGTCCCGGACCGCTTCGCCGTAATTGCGCACGGTATAGCGGGAAAGGCGCCGCTCGTGTTTAAGAAATTCGCAAAATTGCCAGATGCGTCCTTCGCCGGGGACCGGAGCTTTCGCGTCTTCTTCGCTGATCAGAACGAGAGGCATCGTGCGGCGGGAACTTGTTTAGGCGTCTTTGGCGTCAACGACTTCCGTGTGCGCGAGCTTGTCGTGCCAGGCACGTCGGCGATAGGAGAAAAACGGGACGTGGGCGTTGATGGTGACGACGATGCCGATCAGCAGGCCTGCGGGAGCGACGGAGCAGGCGCGCCAAAGAGAGCGGGAAAGCGTTTGGAGGAAGCGCGGAGAACCGCCCGTCAGGGTCGAGATGACGCGGAGGCGGAAGATTTTTTTCCCGAAGGAGGCGCCGCGTGTCAGGCTTTCCGAAAGCGTGAAGTAGGCGAGCGCGGTCAGCATTGCCGTGAGGCTGATGAAGCTCGTAGCGGTTTGTACGGCGGAATTGCCGACTTTTTCGGGGATGCTTTGCAGGAAGGCGTTGGCAACGGCGGTGTTTCCGCTCGCCGCGGCGTGGTTGGCTGCAATGTAATCCTGCCAGAGGCTTTGCATGGTTTCCTTAAAAACCGGGAAATCGTCGGGGATGATAACCGGAATCAGCAGGTGGACGACGAGGCAGGCGAGCAGGCCCGCCAGCAGGCCGTCGGCGATAAAGGCCAGGGTGCGCGGGAGAAGCGGAGCGGGCGGCGGCAACTTGGCGTCCGATAATTTTCGGGCAATTTCCGGCGGGATCGGCGGCGGCAGGTTCATCTTTAGCGGGCCGGGTTTTGTCGCAGGCAGGCCGCCAGCGTGTTTTTCATCAGCATGGCCACGGTCATCGGTCCGACGCCGCCGGGCACGGGCGTAATTTTTTCGCAGATCGGTGCAACGTTTTCGAAATCGACGTCGCCGACCAGGCGGAATCCGCTTTTCTTCGTTGCATCGGGGACGCGGTTGATGCCGACGTCGATGACGACTGCGCCGGGCTTGACCATGTCGCGGGTAATGAACTGCGGGCGGCCGATGGCGGCGATGAGGATGTCCGCTTGGCGCGTGACGGCCGCGAGGTCTTCCGTATGCGAGTGGCAGATGGTCACCGTGGCGTTGGACTTTCTGGAAAGCAGGAGCTGCGAGACCGGTTTGCCGACGATCTGCGAGCGCCCGACGATGACGGCGTGTTTACCGGCGGTTGCAACGCCGGAGCGTTCGAGCAATTCGAGGATGCCCGCGGGCGTGCAGGCCGCGAAGGCGTCGGGAAGTTCCTGCACGAGGCGGCCGATATTGGCGGTCGAAAATCCGTCAACATCCTTCTCCGGCAGGACGCGGTTGAAAATTTCCGTTTCGTTGATGTGGGCGGGAAGCGGCGACTGAATCAGGATGCCGTGGACGCTTTTGTCGGCGTTGAGCGCGTCGATTTCATTTTCGAGCTCAGCTTGAGAAATTGTTTCCGGAAACAGTCTGACGGAGCTTCGCATGCCGATTGACTGCGCCGTTTTTTCTTTTTTGTTAACGTAAGAAATACTGGCCGGATCGTTGCCGACGCGTAAGACGACGATGTGCGGTACGAGGCCGCTTGCCGCAATCTTTTCGACTTCGGCTTTTAACTCGTCGAGCACCGTTTGGGCGATGGCGTTTCCGTTAATCAGTTCCATGGTATTAAAAAATAATTACTCTTTTGTTGCGGGGAGGCGGCGGGCTTCCAGCACGCGGACTTCGAGCGGCTGTAGCGTGAAGCGGATTTTTTCGGCTGCGGGCACGGCTTCTGCCGGAGCGGTGTAGGCGTCGTTGCCGTAAACGTAGGCGGTCCGCAACGCGTAGCTTGCGTCGGCGGGTTCGCTTGCCGGGAGCTCGAAGGCTTCCTTCAGGGAAAATTCGACGGAGGCGCTTTTGTCGGAGGCGTTGCGCAGGTAGAGGACGCCGTTGCCGCGATGCCAGCCGGCGAAGGCATAGGCGCCGGGCGGGTTGGAGGGCGTTCCGGTGACCCAGTGCATATCGACGAGCGGGCGGGCGTTGCGCTGCGCCCAGGCCGAGGCTTCCGCGAGGCAGTCCCAGACGGTGCTGCCTGCAATCCAGTTGGCTTTCCCGATGGCCTTGCGCGTGGCGGCAGCTTTAGCGGGATTGGACTTCGGCTGGATTTTGCGGAGCACCCAGGCTTTCGATTGCGTCGGGTTTTCGTCCAACATGCGGGGATCGACGTAGAGCTCCTGCAGGTTGGCGCCGAGCGCGAAATAGGAAAAGATTTCCCGGCGCAAGTCATTGCCCGCTTCGGCGCAGACGGCCCCCTGATAATGCGTGCCGAGGGCGATGCCGTGGTGCATCACCGAATTAATCGGGTAGAGCGGGGCGCGGCGCACGACGCTATCGATGAGCTCGCCGTCGCGGTAGCTCATCCATTGGTCGCGTTTGTCGCCGATGCCGGTATTGTAAAATGCGATGTCCGCTCCGCCGCGCCAGGTGGTGTCCACGTGGTTCAGCCAAAACGGCGAGGGCCATGTGCCGCTCGTGGCGTTGATAAAGAGCTCCGGGCGAACTTTACGCAGATTGTCCGCGATGTTGAGGAGGTTCAGGAAGTGGCGGGAGACGTTTCCGCTGATGCGGTCCCATTTGAAATAGACGACGCGGTCGTTGAGGATGAGCGAGCGGCATTTTTTCGCGAACCACTTTTCGTAAACGGGATCATCGAGGTCGAAGGCGAGGGCGTCTTCGGAGATGCCGTCGATTTTGCGGCAGGATTCCAAGCGTTCGGCGACGCCGAAGTGGCCGCCCGTGGGGGAAATCCAGATGCCGAATCCGGCGCCGTAGCTTTGTGCCCTTTTCCAAAGCGGGCGGAAGCCGTTCGGGAACTTTGCCGGCGAGGGTGTCCAAAGCTCGCGTGCGGGTTCGTCCCAGCCGTCGTCGAGGACGAAGGCGTCGAAGCGGACGCCGCGTTTTTTGACGAGTTCGTTGCCGTAGGTGTCGATGGCTTCGGAGAGTTTTTCTTCCGTAGGCGAAAGTCCGAAATCGTACCAGCCGTTGTAGAGCAGGAAGTGGCGTGAGGGGGCGGCGCGCTCCCGTTCGATGTAGAAATTAAATGCGCGGCGCTGCTGTTCCTGCGGGAAATAGCCGATCATCGAGGAAAGCTCGAGGCGGCTTGTGCTTTTGACCCGCAAATCGCAGGGGAGCTCGAGTCCGACAGCTCCGGCTTCGAGTTGCGCCGGTTCGAAGCTCGGTTGTTCGATGCCGCAAAGCACGTTTTCGCTCAGAGCGACGGGCGAGCCGGGCACTTTCCCGACGGTGTGGACGTGTGCCGGGTTTTCCGGAAGGTATTTTCCGAGGCGAATCGAAACGACGTGCATCGCTTCGGCATTTTTCAGGCGGGAAAAACGGAAGCGCTGCGTGAAATAGGGCGCATTTCCGCGGAGCAGGACTTCCCATTCCATGCGGATTTGCTTTTCCTCGTTTTCGAAGCTTGCCGAGAGCAGGGCGCCGGCTTCGTCGAGCGCATCGGCGTGGCGCACCGGGACTTCCGGCGGGGTGTAGTTGCGTTTGGTATACGGGGAAACGCGCTTGAATGCGAGGCGGTGCCGCGTACCGTCGGCGTCTTCGATTTCGACGGAGGCGATTTCCGTAAGGCGGATCGTCGTGCCCGCGAGTGTGAACACCGCCTCGTCGCCGTTCATTTGCACCGCGACGACGCCGTTGCCGAGTGCGGCGCTTGCGGCGTCGGCACGGGCTTCAATTCGGCCGGAAAATTTTTCGGTTCCCGGCCAATCCACGGGGACATCTCCGAGTCGTGCGATCGGAGCCGCGAAAGCGCTCGCCGCCGAAAGCAGAAAAAAAGAAAGTGCCCGTGTAAGATTCATGATGGCCCCCATTAAATTTCCTCCGCATCGTTAAAGCGATAAAAATTAGCTGCGCAGAGGAAGCTTAAGAGCTTAATGGCTTAAAAGTTTAGTCTGCAAAGCAGAGGAGAGATGCGGAAATAGAAGATTAACAGAAAAACAATTTGAGAAGAAACTCTTCGACTTGCCGATTAAGATTTTAAGGCTACCTTTAGAAATTCAAAATCTATCTCAAGATTGAGCTATGCACACCGGAGGCGCGCTACATTGGATAATCGCGGGTGTAGGCAGAGCCGAAACCCGCGGACAGGCCTCTGCCTTATGCGCCGCTAAGCGATGCAGATTTGTCCCTGAGATTCCTGCGGCGCAATGGAACGAGCTACGTGCTCTTTTCGTAGATAAATCTCAAGAAATTCGCTTTTTGCGAAAACACGCAACTTATTCCATTACGCCGCAGGCACGCAAACAGAGCTTTGCCTGTTACTTTGCGGCGCTTGTTTTTATGGATTATCCGCGGGTTCCGACTACGTCTTCACCCGCGGTTATCCAATGTAGTGCACCTCCGGCGCACACATTCTGACGAGCAGAATGGAAGAAAGCTTGAAACCAAATCTAAAAAAGGAATTTCTAGAGGTTCCCTTAGAGCAAATTTCTGTTTTCTTTCGGCGGGAATCGTGATTAAAAAGAGGCATGAAGATTTTATTAAACGGCTACAAGGGACGTATGGGGCAGGCGATTTCGGCTGCGGCTCAGGCTACGGGAGCGGAAATCGTCGCGAAATGCGATATCGGCGAAACGTTTACGGCGGAAGCCGTGGCAAGCTGCGATGTGGCGATCGATTTTTCGTTTCATGAAGTGACTCCGGCGCTCGCGGAAGCTTGCGCGGCAGCGGGCAAGCCGCTCGTAATCGGTACGACCGGGCATACGGCGGAAGAGCGCGCCCGCATCGAAGCGGCGGCAAAAACAATCCCGATTGTCTGGGCGGGCAATTATTCTGTCGGCGTCAATGTGCTTAACTGGCTCGTCGGCAAGGCCGCCAAGTTGCTTGATCCGTCTTTTGAGATCGAAGTCGTCGAAATGCACCACCGTCACAAGAAGGATGCTCCTTCGGGGACGGCGGAAAAGCTCCTCGCCGTCGTCGAGGCGGCGCGCGGCTTGGACAAGTCGGCGGAACGCCACGGGCGCTCGGGGCTGGTCGGCGAACGCACCCGCAACGAAATCGGCGTGCATGCGTTGCGCGGCGGTAGCGTCGTCGGCGACCACACGGTGATTTTCGCAGGCGAAGGCGAACGCGTCGAGCTCACGCACAAGGCCGAATCGCGAGCGATCTTCGCAAACGGAGCCGTTCACGCGGCAAGTTGGGTGGTCGGCAAGTCACCGGCTGTTTACGGTATGGACGCCGTGCTCGGCCTGACGGATTAGTTTTTCCGGAATTTTATTCCGAATCCGAAGCTTAAAATGCGTTCCCGCGCTTGTCTTTTAGCGGGAACGCGTTTATTTTTCCCCGAAACAATTTTTTTACAAAGATGAGCGAAAAGAAACCTTCCTCTAACCTGATGAACGATATCATCAACCTGTGCAAACGCCGCGGATTCATTTTCCAGTCGTCCGATATTTACGGCGGCTACAACGGATTCTTCGATTACGGTCCGTTGGGCGTTGAATTGAAAAACAATATTAAACAGGCTTGGTGGAAAGACATGGTGCATCGCCGTGATGACATCGTCGGCCTCGATTCGACGATTATTCACCACCCGACGACCTGGAAGGCATCCGGCCACGTGGACAACTTCACCGACCCGCTCGTGGACTGCAAAGAGTCCAAGATGCGTTACCGCGCCGACCAGCTCTTTTTTGCGCCCGTCATTGTTGCCGGCGAAACCATCGGCTACGTCTCCGTTCTCGAAGACGAAAGCATGCAGGCCCAGGCGGAAGAAATGGCGCACGACATGAAGCGCAAGCTCGCCAAGCAGGGCGAAATGGCGCCGATCGTTCTGAAGGACTACACCGAAGCCAAGCCCGAAGAATACGCGCTCATCCCCTCGCCCGCAACGGGCAAGCCCGGTTCGCTCACGCCGCCGCGCGCATTCAACATGATGTTCCAGACCTACGTCGGCGCATTGCGCGACGAAACGGCGGTCGCTTACCTGCGTCCGGAAACGGCCCAGGGCATCTTCATCAACTTCAAAAATATCGTCGACACCGGCCGCGTCAAGGTCCCCTTCGGCATCGCGCAGACGGGTAAGGCTTTCCGCAACGAAATCAACCCGCGCAACTTCATCTTCCGCTCCCGCGAATTCGAACAGATGGAAATCGAATACTTCATTTCCCCCGACGCGGATTGGCAGGCGCTCCACAAGGGCTGGATCGAATACTGCATGGATTGGTTCGACGGTATCGGCATTCCGAAGTCGCGCCTCTCGCTCTACGATCACCCGAAAGAAAAACTCGCCCACTACTCGAAGGGCACGACGGACATCATGTTCGAATTCCCCTTCGGCGTTCAGGAGCTGCAGGGTGTTGCCGCCCGCGGAGACTACGACCTGACCCAGCACCAGACGGTTTCCGGCAAGTCGATGGAATACTTCGACGAAGCCGCTAAGAAAAAATACGTGCCGCACGTTATCGAACCCTCCGTCGGTGTTGACCGCATTTTCCTTGCCGTGCTTTCGGCCGCCTACTGCGAAGAAGAAGTCGAAGGCGACAAGCGCCTCGTCCTCAAGCTGCATCCGCGCCTCGCACCGTACAAGGCCGCCGTGTTCCCGCTCGTCAAGAATAAGCCGGAACTCGTTGAGCGCGCCGAAGCGCTTTACAAGCGCCTGAAACGTCGCTGGAACGTGTTCTACGACGCTGCCGGCGCCATCGGCCGTCGCTATCGCCGCCAGGACGAAATCGGCACGCCGTTCGGCATCACGGTGGACTTTGATACGATTGAAAAGGACGGCAAGGTTACGCTCCGCGACCGCGATACGCTTCAGCAGATTCGCCTCACGGAAGACGAGCTCGTCGCCTACCTTTCCGAAAAGATCGAAGCCTAATCCGATACGACTCCGCCAATGAAGTCTGTTCGCAAATACGTTCTGCTTCTCGGGGCTCTTGCATCCTCGCTCCTCTGCGCCTGTACTTCCGGCGCGGGGGCGGCGAAGCCTCTTCCGGTTAGCTTTTCGAGAATGACCGCCGAAGAAAAATCGGTGCTCGAATGCGATCCGAAAAAACCGGAACTCAATATCAGCGTGGATTTGCGCTATGCGGCGGATCCCGCCAAGCCGGTCGCGTGCGAAGCGATTAACCGCGAAATTCTCAAGACGGCCCTGGTGCCGATCGGCGAGAAAACGACGGTACGCATCGGTCCCGATTTTGTCCGCAGCGTGCAGGATTACATCGCGGAAGAAGTAAAGTCTTACCAGGACGCGTGGACGGAAATCTACAACGATTGGGGACACTCTTTCGGCTCTGAAAACCGGATTGCTCTGCGCGGAAACACGCGAGGCATCGTCGGCTCGACCATCATTTACAGCCTCGAGCTCGACCGCGACACCGGCGGCGCTCACCCGATTCACTTCAAGTACTTTTTCAACTTCGACGGCGAAAACGGAAAACGCCTGACATTGGCGGACCTCTTCAAGCCCGGTTACGAAAAAGAACTGACGGAATTGCTGACGCGCCGTGCAATGACCTTGGAAAATGTTTCCCTCAAGAGCAAGCTCTCCTGCGAGCCGGCTCCGACGGAAAACTTCATCGTCGAATCCGACGGCATCCTCTTCTATTTCAATCCGTATGATATTGCGCCGTATTCCCGCGGCCCGATCAGCCTCAAGCTCCGCTACGGCGAGCTGTCACGGATCTTGAAGGGGACGGTACCTTCGGCAGTGACCGGTAATTAGTGACTGGTTGCCCGCCCTACGGGGAGCTTAGAAGCTTAAGAGTTGAAGAGTTTAGTCGGCGTAGCCGAGAGCGACACAGTTCAAGCGGTAAGCATTCGGAATTCGAGATTCGCTATTTGCAATTGCCTCTTCGAGGCTGTGCGCCGAAGGTGCACTACATTGGATAACCGCGGGTGTAGGCAATAGCCGAAACCCGCGGACGGACCTCAGACCTTATGCGCCGCTAAGCGACGCGGATTTGTTCCTGAGCTTCCTGCGGCGCCGTGGAACGAGTAGCATGCTTTTTTCGTAGGTAAATTTCTAAGACGAATTTATCGATGTCGTCTTAAAGAAGAGCGCTCTCGCTGTTTGACTGTGGAGCGCATTTTTGTGGCTTGTTCCGCAGAAACTCGGCACTATTCACCGGTTTCTATTCACGGTGTCTGCGCGCCATCCACTATTCCCGAAGCGACTGTTTGCTGACTTTCCGTCGGCGCGGAAACGTCAAATATTTCTGAAATTAACAACACCGTTTTTCGGCGTATTCAGCTCCGATTCTCCATCGTAGATGACTTGAGTGGAGACGATATCATCTCCGAAAATTGATCGGAAGTAATCAAGGTTTTTGAAAAAATCCTTGTGAAAGGTTCGAGCCGCTTTGATCTCGTAAGCTCGAATTTTTCCTCCGTCGTCCTCGATAAGATTAATTTCCTTCTGAAGATTGTCTCGGTAAAAGTGGAAATTCGGGCGTCGTGCGACATTAAATTTTCTTTTGAACTGCTCGGAAATAACGAAGTTTTCAAACAGCTCCCCGCGCAACGGATGGCGCTGCAATTGCTCTTCGGAGTTGATGTTGAGTAGCCAGCACGCTAAGCCGGTATCGTAAAAATACAGCTTGTGGGCTTTAACGATGCGTTTGCGGATATTTTTGAAAAAGGGCGGCAGGCGAAACACCAAATAGGCGGCTTCGAGCGTTGAAATCCATGCATGGACGGTTTCCCGCGAGACCCCGAGCATGTTGGCAAACTTCGTAGCGTTGATTTCGCATCCGACAGAGCTCGCACAGAGGCGCATAAAATCTTCGAACGCGGAAAGATCCCGTACATTGACGAATTCACGCAAATCCCGCTCGATATACGAGGTGTAATAGTTGGAGTAAAATGCGTTTTCGGAAATTCCGGAGACCTGCAGTTTCGGATAGCTTCCTCGGAAAATCAGCTTCTCTGTCGCCGTTGCGCGGTGTTCGGAGGGAAGTTCGTCGAGTGAGAAAGGCAGTAGGGTGAAAATAGACGTGCGCCCCGCGAGAGACTGTGTGATACCCCGCATTAGCGCAAAATTGCTGCTCCCCGTAAAAACGAAGCGACGGGAGCGCTCTTCGTCTACGAGCACTTGCGTCGCGGAAAAAAGTTCCGGAGCCCGTTGTGCCTCATCAATGATGAGATTGCCGCCGTCAGAGTGCTCGAGAAGAAATTCTCTCGGCGACTTAATCGCGGAAAACCGCGTTCCCGCATCTTCCATGTTGACGTAACGGTAAGACGAAAAGAGTTCTTTACACAGCGTTGTTTTTCCCGATTGACGTGGTCCCGTAAGTGTTGTCACCGGGAAAAATTCCTGCTGGGCGATAATCTCTGCTGCAATTTTGCGTTGAATAAACATGGTTTTTCAAAGTTTGCAGGAGATTTAACCCGCATGGATAAAGCATCGCAAGCGATTTCTGCAAAACGCAAATTGAATCTGCAATCGGTAAGTGATGAATGATCTACTATTCTCCGGAATTCGTTCCATTCCGCCGTAGGCACGTAAACGAAGATTTATCTGTCACTTTGCAGCGTTTGTTTTTCATAGATTATCCGCGGGTTTCAGCCTCGAAGAGGCAATTGCAAATAGCGAATCTCGAATTCCGAATGATTACCGCTTGAGCTGTATTCCCCTCGGCTACGCTGACTCAACTCTTAAGCTCTTAAACTTCTAAACTTTCCTATAGGAATCCATTCACCGGTTTCCGTTCGCTAACAAAAAAACGTTCCCATTTTCGGGAACGTTTTTTTGTCGGTAACTACTCTTGGAGTTTCTTGGGCTTGCGGCCGCGGCGCTTCTTTTCGGGCTTCGGCTCGACGAGGTCGAGGCCTTCGTCGTCGAATTCGCTTGGGCGGTCGTCGTCTTCGTCGTCCCAACGCATGGTTTCGTCTTCTTCGAGATCCTTGTCGTCGAATTCGGCGATGTCTTTAACGGCAGAGAAGTCTTCTTCGCTCTTGGTCTTGAGCTTTTCTTCGTCGTCATCGCTTCCGCTGATTTCGAATCCGTCGGGGATGAATTCGAGGATGTCGATGATTTCCTGGAAGAGGTGGGTGGCGCGGCCTTCCATGAAGGCTTGGGTCTGCGCGTCGCGGATTTGTTCTTCGAGTTCCGTGGTGGTGAATTTCTGTTCGAAGTCGATCTTATCGTTCAGGTAATTCACGCGGAGCTTCGTGATGTGCGAGAGGAAATCGGCGTAGGTGTTTTTGTTTTCGTCGAGCGTGTCGGGCAGGGCGAAAAGCTCTTCGTCGGTGTCAAAGAAGGTTTCGTTGACGCGCACGAGGCGTGCCGTTTTATCCGGATTGATTTTCTGGAGTTGGAACGGGATGAACGCGTTTTCGACGATGTCCATGGAGAGCCCGTAGTCGCGCATGGCGTCGAGCAAGTCGAGGATGTAGCTCATTTGGCGCGGGTCGATGATGGAGAGCGAATCGATGTCCCACTGAACGGGGATGCTCAATTCCTTGATCCACCAATTCATGTCGTCTCCGAAGCGGATTTCGCACCAGGTCAATTGCGGCGTATTGTTTTTCATAGTTTGTTTTTTCCGTATTAAAAAACTCCGGAACGCAAGCGCACCGGAGCTTTGTTGTTTACAAAGATTTAGTTGGCTGCGTTTCCGTCAACGACGATGACTTTACGGTCTTCGGCGACTTCCGCGCGGGTACCGCCCTGAGTGGCGAATTGCTCGCCCATCGCCTGAATCTGCGCGCTTTGGGCGCCGCCGATTTGGTTCAGGTACTTCTTGACGGATTGTGCACGCTTGTCGGAGAGCGCAAGATTGTATTCTTCCGTGCCGATATGGTCGGTGTAGCCGACGATGTAAATGCCGTTGCCGCGGGTCTTGCCGGCGACGGCGTCGAGCTTCGCACGCCCTTCGGCATCCACCGAGAACTTGTCGAATCCGAAGTAAACCGTGCAGAGCTTGGCTTCTTCCGGAATCGAGTTGGAGGCGAACCATTCCGCGACCTTTTCGTCCGTCGTGCGGGTATCGCGATCGGCGAGAACGTCTTCGCCGCCGAGATTGCCGGAATCGACTTCGGAAATTCCGCCCTGGTTGCCGGTCGTGTATTTAGCGTTGTCTTCCGGACCGCGCTTCGGTGTACAAGCGACAACGGCGAGCGAGGCGAGAAGAATGAGTGCGGTTTTGATGGAATTCATGGTTGCTTTTCTCTCTATATTATGAATTGGCAAAATGAAATGGCAAAGCGCTCTTTCCCGCAAGCGGAAAGTGAGGAGCAGGCGGGGCCTGCGCCAATTGTAAATTTCGAATTCCGAGTTCCGAATGATTACCGTTAGGTATGTTAGGTAAGGAAGCGTCATTTTACAGAGACCCCTTAGTTGGCAGGGATGCAGTCTAAGCGAAGTTATTAGATGTTGAGAACTCGAGGCGTGATTCTCCTGAAGTCAGTTGTTGAATTTGCAGAGCAGTAACCATTCGGAATTCGCTATTTGGGATTCGCAATTGCGCAGCCGCCTCTCCGAGGCAGTGCGCTGAAGGTGCACTACATGGGATAACCGCGGGTGAAGACGTGGTCGGAACCCGCGGATAGCCCCGAAAAAATAAGCGCCGCAAAACGACAAATATAGCTCTGTTTACATGCCTGCGGCGTAGTGGAACGAGTTGCATGATTTTGCCGAATTTCCAGTGGTAGCTTTTAAACTTTCCCCACTGGGGCAATTTCTCTCACGGAGCCACAGAGACACGGAGCGTTGCGGGATATCCAATCGTCACACTTCCAAATCAAATTTTTCGGAGGATTGTGTTTGGAAATGAGGACAGTGAGCGTTGTTTGAATCTCTGCGCCCTCGCGTCTCTGCGAGGGAATCTGTACTGGTTTCCATTCACAGCTCACCGATTCCCATTCACCGCCGCAGGCACCGGACCGGTCCGAAAAAACATCCTTTATTTAAGCGGCTCTATAAGCGTCACCGAAAAATTTTATTGACCTCAATTTTTCGTAGCGCGAAAATTCTCCTCAAAATTACCCAACCCTTTTTTACCCAAGTTTTAATACACTACTCGTTTTGCTATGAAGACCTCAAAATTCTTCTTCTCTACCCTCATTGCAGCCGCTGCAATGACCGCTACCGCGTATGCCGCTGGAGGTGATGCTGTGCAAATTAATTTTAACGCGGGTCAAGGAAAGTCGAACGAAGGCTTTTGGAATGATACCACGATTCGTGAAAATTCGAATCGAGCATTGAAGGATTCGAATGAGGTGGATACGGAGATGAAGGCCGCATGGTCTGCTACTGGCTTGTGGCGTAAGACCGACGGCGCTTCTGGCATTCTCAACGGGTATCTTGATGACAATAACGGAGGGACGAATGTCGAGATTAAAGTTGGAGTAACAGGTGTTTCCTATTTGTGTTACGATGTAACGATTTATTGTGCGGCAGATACGGCGGGTAGTTTTTCTGCTAAGACTGTGAACGGTGTTACTTACACGTATCGCCAGGACTCGGGAACCATTGTTGGCAGTGATTCTTGGGGAAGTGGTTCATCCGCAAGTACAGCTCCTGTTGAGGGTGAAAACTGCTTGACGGTTTCTCTTTTGTATGGAGACCTCTCGATTTCATCTTTGGGTGATAATGTTGGCGCAAATGCGGCAGGGAAGGCTCGTGGGAACATTGCGGCGATTAAGATTGTTGATACGTCCGTTGCTTATGATTTTAACTTGCCCGAATCTAGCCTGACCGTAAATTGGAGCTCTCTTTCGTTGGGAGAAACTGAATGGAAAAACGCTAGTGTATTAAATGGAGGAAGTTATGCGAATTTCACTATTGCGGCGGATACGCTCATCAATGTTACCGAGGCGATTGATGCCGTTGCTATTTTCACGAACGGTGCAGGGAAATTGACCCTTGCAGGGGAATCTCCCATTAATATGGTTGCTGCTTCTAAAATTGGAGCAACGAACGGAACGAGTATTGAAATTCAAAATGAGGTTAATTTCTCCAATGGGGGAACGATCAATGGATCCGTTACCACAAGCGGGGCTGGGATTTTGAGAGTATCCGGCGGAACATTGTCCGTGGAGGATGCTCTTGCTGCTGGCGATGTAGCCTCGGATATTGCGGTTGCGCTTTCAAATAATGGTGCTGTTTCATTTGATATTTCGAATGCTGGGACTAATGTTGATTTGAGTAACATTTCCGGAGGAGAAAATACGCGTATTAAACTCAAGGCATCAGGAAGTGCAGACGCATTTTCGACGGTTGGTGAGTTGGGGGCGAATTTTTCCGGTTCAATTGAAGTAACTGGCGGTTATTTAAAGTTGAATGATGCAAATTTGCTCTCAAAAATTTCTTCAGCAAAATCGATTGTTCTCTCTGGAGGAAGTGAATCGGGACTAGTATTCTTACGGGCGGGGTCTGTGGCTTCTCCATTGGAGGTTTCTGAGAATATTGTTGCAGAGGGGAGGGGAGGTGTTCTTCGTTCTTATGGGAGCAATGATTATTCTGTGAGGTTCGCCGGGAGTGTTACGGGGACAGAGATTTCTCATGTTGACGGAGGAACTCATACTTTCGCAGGAACGGTCAAGCTTGATGTTTTTAATGCTAATGCCGGCGTGACAATATTTTCGGGAACGACTGATATTTCGTCTTTAAATATCAACGGAAATTGTGGAGTTAAAATTTCGTCAGGCGCAGTTCTTGGCGACGTTTCTGTTGCTGGGAATGCGTTGGGATCAGGGGCATTGATTGTCGATGCTGGAGCAATCGTTAAGGCTGAAAGTATTGCTAACAACTGGGGCCTCAAGACAATGGAAGTCGCTGGCGCCATCGACGTTTCCGGAATGATGAAGTATTCTACGGGGGCGGGGACTGGTACAATTACTGGTCCTGGGGTGATTTCGGTCAATCAGTTTATTATTGGCAATGTAGGAACCTATCAACTGACTGGCGGTGTTCGCCTCAATATTGCCTCGGGAGGGATTACAGAAACCAACGACTGGGGCTATAAGTTGTGTATTGGAGATTCGACGATTGCCGCCTCTGAGGATTGGGTCACTGGGGAAGGAGTAAATAATTTTGAGCTTAATTCCATCGAAAGTGGAGGCGCAAAGTTTGATACGGGAACTCACAAAATTGGACTTGCAGTTGGGTTGACGGGCGAAGGGATGTTGACCAAATCCGGAGAGGGCACGCTTACGCTTTCCGGCGACAATTCCTATTCTGGCGGGACTACGATTTCTGCGGGGACGTTGGTTGCGGCTCATGCCAATGCGCTTGGTTCCGGAGATGTGGTAGTAGGTCAGGAAGCCTCTTCCGGTAGTTTGTCGTATGTGGCAGAATTGCACCTTGGTGCAGACAAAGTCTCTGTCAGCAATTTGAGCGGGCATGGGGATATCCTTTTGGCGAGCGGTGTGAACGCCTCAACGCTGACGGTTAACTCGACGAAGGATACCGTTTTCGTCGGCCAGATTTTCCCGGAAAAGGATAGTGATGGTACGAGCGCCCGTACGATTTCACTTGTAAAGCAAGGGGCGAATACTTTTACCCTTGCTAAGTATAACACCCTGAAAGAAGTCTCGGTTGAGGCGGGAACCTTGGCGGTGACGGCGTATTCTTTGGGGTATAACTACACCTCAGCTGAAAATCCGGCTGAAAATGTGCGCGCGGCTGATGTTACGGTTAAGAATGGTGCCTTGCTGAAAATTCTTACGGATAGTGTCGAGGCCAATAATCTTGTCTTTGAGAAAGATGCGAAGTTCGCAGTCGATCTCAGCGGGTTTACGACGTACGCTACGGGAGAAGATGCGGCGTTGGGCATTATCAGCGCGATGGCTCTCTCTTTTAACGGTGTGAGTGCGTCAGAATTGAGCTCTGAGGAAATTGACAGCTATCTCGATCTGGAAAATTCCGCTCTTGGTATGTACGCGAGCAATCGTGTGTGGACCTATGCGGATGGCATGCTGACGCTTGCGATTCCGGAACCGTCGCTGTTCGGAGTGTTGGCGGGCTTGGGTGCGCTGGCCTTGGTCGGCACTCGCCGCCGTCGCAAGAAAGCTTAAAGTTTAGAGCTTAAGGCTTAAAGAAGGGCGCTCTCGCGGATTGCGGGGGCGCTTTTTTGTCGCTCCGAAGGAGGACTAAAAAAAGTGATAAGTGATAGTGGATATCTGATATGCTCGAAGAGGCTGAGAGTTGAGCGCCTCTAAGCCTCGATTTGGGGATGTCTGACCGTGTCGAACTGCGAGCCTTACCGGAAGAATCCCAGAATTGTGTCGATGTTGACGCAAATCGGTTTAGCTGAGGAACTGGGAACCGGAATGAGAAAGATTTCAAAATACATTCGGGAATATGCAAAACACGGAGGGATTGAGTTTTTTGACGAGGATCTTTTCCGGGCACGCTTGCCGCTTCCGCCGGAAGAAGATAGTGCTGACGAGCACCAAGATAGCGTTAAAAAGCACCAAGACGAGCACCAAGATAGCGTTAAAAAGCACCAAGACGAGCACCAAGATAGCGTTAAAAAGCACCAAGATGAGCATCAAGACGGGGTTAAAAAGCACCAAGATGGGATGAGTGAGGTTGTGCGTATTCTTGATTTTTGCAGGGAGGCGAAATCGACAAAGGAGATATTCCTGTTTCTCGGGAAAAAATATACGTATCGTGCGGCAAAGCGGGTGCTGCATCCGCTTGTTGAAAAAGGCCTTCTTGTCCGAACTGTTCCGGATAGGCCGACGAGCAAAAACCAACGCTATATTGCAACAAAACATTCGGACTTCTAATGCGTGAGGCCATGCCTAAAGTCCTATTTCAGATAGACTCCGTAAATTAATTCCGGTTCGACTGGGCGGATTGGTGAGGAAGTTGGGCAAAGCGCTCTAATTTGTGTCATCCGTGCCATTCGCGGACAGGCCTTATGCGCCTCTAAGCGACGCAGATTTGTCCCCGAGATTCCTGCGGCGCAATGGAACGAGCTGCGCGCTCTTTTCGTAGATAAATCTCCGGAAATTCGTTTTTGAGAAAACACGCAACTCATTCCATTACGCCGCAGGAGTGTCAGGGATGTAAGCGTGTCCTTGATCGGCGCATGGCAGCAAGGCCGCCTATCCGCGGGTTCCGACTTACGTCTACACCCGCGGTTATCCAATGTGGTGCACCTCCGGCGCACACATTC
>JAFYWY010000102.1 GCA_017546455.1 Opitutales bacterium | reverse complement strand
TACGTCTGTTGTTACGGACGTGAAGCTGGAAAATGGCAAGCTCTCGTTTACAACGAAGGACTTTTTCGACTATTCGGCCGTACTCGTTCCGGAGCCGTCGATGTTCGGTTTGATGGCGGGCTTGGGTGCGCTTCTGCTCGTCGGCACGCGCCGTCGCCGTAAGTAAGAGCTTAAAGCTTAGTGCTTAGAGCTTAAAGAGGAGCGTTCCTGCAGGGTAACTTGCGGGAACGCTTTTTTTTGTGTACGGGAAAGCGTTTCTCTATCTCGTGCATGAAAGCATGTGCGCCGAAGGTGTACTACATGGGATAACCGCGGGTGAAGACGTAGTCGGAACCCGCGGACAAACTCCGAAAAGCAATCGCCGCTAAGTGACGGTGGAAGCTCCCTTTGCGTACCTGCGGCGGAATGGAGGACTTAAGGTTTTTGTTCCATTTTGCCGCAGGAGCGTCGGGGACGTAATTATGTTTTCGAGCGGCGATGATGACGAAGCGCCTATCCGCGGGTTTCAGTTTCACCTGCACCCGCGGTTATCCGATGTAGTGCACCTCCGGCGCACTGCCTCGAAGAGGCTGCTGCGCAATTGCGAATAGCGAATTTCGAATGTTTACCGCTTAGCGGATTCCGTAGTTGGCTTTAGGAGAAGCCACTTATCCGTTATGAGTTATCCACTATCGCTTTTGCCGTAGGCGCTGCTTGATGCTTGGCGCTTATTTCGCTCCTACTCTCTCTTTAATCTTTAATCTTTAATCCCTTTTCATTCGGAATTTGCAATTGGCACAAAAAAACGTTCCCGAGAGGGAACGTTTTTTTTAATGCCAAACAGCGAGCTTATTTCGCGGCTTCTTCTTTTTTGTCTTCCGCTTTCTTTGCCGGGAAGAGAACTGCGAGGCGTTCGTTGACGGCAGCGGTGATATCGATTTCCGGCTTGAAGAAGACAATCGTGTTCGGCGCCGTGTTGAGGACGAGGTCGATATTGTTTTCCTTGGCGTATTCCTGAACGACCGGGAGGATTTCCTTGATGATCTTGTTGAGTTCGGCGGCGCGCTTTTCTTCGATCGTGCGCTTGGCCTGATTGAGGGTTTCCGTCAGGTCCTGGCGTTCTTTCAGGATGGTCTTGTTGAGTTCGACGGCTTCCGCTTTGGCTTTTTCCTTGGCGGATTCGCTGTTCATCGGATTTTCGACTTCCTTGACGAGCTTCTGGAGAGCTTCAGCCTTCTTGTTGAGCTCGGCGACGGCGACTTTTTCCTGTTCCTGGATGAGGAGGACGTCGGCCTTGAGCTTTTCAAGGGCGATCGGCGTTTTGGAGAAGCTTTGAATGACGGCGTCCATGTTGATGATGGCCGTTTTCGTGGCTTGTGCGAAGAGCGTTCCCGCAGAGACTGCGAGGACGGCTACGAGGAGGGTGATTTTTTTGAACATAATTTTTAAGTAATTGTATTGTTTTTATTAAAAACTGGTGCCGAAGGAAATATTGAAACGCATACCGTCGTCATTTTCTTCGGTGCTGTGGATCGGGAAGCCGATGTCGAGGTTGAGCAGTGCGCCCCAAACGAGCATGCGGAAACCGAAGCCGACGTCGTCGTTCCATTCCCGCGGCGAGAAGTCGAAGGATTTGGCGTTGACGAAGCCGCCGTCATAGAAGAGGGCGAAGCGGAGCTGGTCGAGGAGCTTAATCGTGTATTCTGCGGAGACGAAAGCGCCGGAGTCGCCGCCGAGCGGTTCATCGCCGACGAAGGGGGCGACGTGGGCGTAGCGGAAGCCGCGCAAGTTGTAGGGCCCGCCGTATTTGATTTTTTCGAAGAAGGGAACGTAGCTGTTGCCGAAGGCGTGGGCTGTGTCGGCGCGCATACGCAGCTTAATGGTTTGGTCCTGGTAGTCGAAGAGCGGGAACCAGCGGGCGGCATCCAAGCGCATCTTGTAGTAGGTGCAGTCGCCGCCGAAGGGCCCGCCGACCAATTCGTTCGTGAAGGCGATTTTCGTCCCGGTGTTCGGGAAGAGGTAGCTGTCGCGCGTGTCGCGGGAGAGGCTGAGGCCGCCGCGGGAGAGCAGGGTGTATCCGGCTTCGTCCAAGATGAACTGGGGTACGTCCGGATCGATATCCTTGATCTCGTAATTGTCGAGTTTGTAGTAAAGGGTTCCGTAAACGCGCTCGAAGAGGCGGCGGCGGCCGTAGAACTTTACGCCGGCATCGACGGTGTTGTAGCTGGAGCTGACATAGGAGTCGGACTTGTAGTAGGCATCGTAACCGACGGCGATTTCGCGGCCGAAGACCATCGGCTCTTCGAAGGATTGTTCGACCGTCGAAGAATTGGTGCCGACCTGAATGCGGAAGCGGAATTTTTGCCCGCCGCCGCGGAAGTAATTGCGGTAGTTGAAGATGTCGAAGTTCGACTCGGAAAATTCAATGTAGGCGGAAAGGCTTTCGACGGTCGAGAAGCCGCCCCCGAAGTTGAACGAGCCCGTCGGCGCTTCCGTGACGCTGACGACGAGGTCTTTCTGCCCGGGAATCGGGGTGTCCGCCGGGCGCAGCGAAACCGTGGACTGGCCGTTCGGCTGGCGGAAATAGCTCGTGTTTTTGAGGCGCGATTCCGAGGTTTTCATGCGCACCATGTCGAAGACTTCGCCGGGGGCGAGGACGAGTTCGCGCAGGATAACCTCGGACTTCGTCGTCGTGTTGCCTTCGATTTTAACGGAGCGCAGATAGGATTTTTCGCCTTCGATGATTTTAAATTTAACGACGACTTTTCCCGTATCGACATCCGGTTCGCGCGTGACGGCGACGCGGCAGTTCAGGTAACCGACCTGGCCGTAGTAATCGCGGATTTTTTCGATGGCGACTTCGACGGCGCGCGGCGAGTAGGGCATGCCCGCGAAAAGCAGATCGTGGTAGGCGTCGTCGCCGCGACGTACGCCGCGCGGGGAGTATTGCGCGAGCATGGCGACAATTGCCTCCTGCGTGAAGCGCGCGTGTTCCTTACCCAAATCGTTTCCGCTGATCTGAATGGAGTCCACGAAGTAGCGCATGCCTTCCGAAATCGTAATTTCGAGCGGCAGGTCGCCTTCGGTTTCCTCGTTGTTGACGTAGCAGTAGCCCGCTTCGAGTTCTTCGCGCGATTGGCCGTAAATTTGAACGTCGAGGAAGCCGTTGTTCTGGTAAAAATTCGTCAGCTGTACCAAGTCGCGTTGGTAGGTCGTGTAATTAAAACGGCCCAAATCGCGAATCCCGGAAAACTTCAGGAAGCGGCCGCTCGGCCATTCGAGGAAGTCGAGGAAGTAAGCCCAGGTCGAGGTCTGCATGACGTTGCGCAGCGTCAGGTCGTCGAAGCTCTTGTTGCCGATGAACTTAATTTCGGTGACGCGCGTGTTCAGGTTTTCTTCGATGACGTAGGTGACGGTGGCCGTGCCTTTTTCGTCATCGACTTTAACCTGCGGGGAGACCTTGGCGAAGGGGAACTTGACTTCGTATTTTTTCTTAATCTTTTCGGCGGCGCGCATGACGAGGCTGCGGTCCAGCGGAGAACCGACCGTCATGCCTACGTCCGTACATTCCTTGATGAGCTTGCCTCGGAAAAAGCTGAAAAAGCCTTCTTCTGAGCGCGAGGCGGAATCGTAGTCGTTAACGATGATTTGCTCGTACTCGGACTGGGCTTCGGGCGTGCCGCCTTCCCATTCCTTGTTGCCTTGGAAGTAAATGCCGACGAGGCGCGGGCGCGCGACATAGGAAACGCAGATGTCGAGCGTGCCTTTTTCCGGATCGAGAATCGGATCCAGCGTGACGAAGTCGAAGAGTCCGGTCTCGAAGAGGGAGCGGATGGTCTTGGATTGTTCCGAGCGGGTGTATTCGTCGCCGGGCTTCAGGGAAACGTGAGCGGCGATAAAGGCTTCGTCGATTACGGGGCCGCCTTCGTTTTTAAAAAGGAGGCTGCGGACGTAAAGTTTTTTGGGGGCCTTTTGTGCGCTCGGGGTGGCCGAGGCGGCCTGAGCGGCGAGCGGAAGCTGGCCGGCGGCGATGAAGAAAGCGAGCGTGCCTGCGAATGCGGCGAGAGAATGGGAGAGGGCTGGGCGCATCAGAAATTGGGTTCGCTGACGTTGGTGGCAGGCGTTTCGAAACGCGTGATATTGCTGTGGAAGTGCAGGGGAATGTCTCCGGTCGGACCGTTACGTTGCTTGGCGATGATGAGAACGCGTTCGCGCACGTCGCGCTGGCGTTCCTCCTCGGCTTCGGTCTCCGATTTTTTCTGCCCGCCGCGCTTGATGTCGATGAGCATGATGACGTCGGCGTCCTGTTCGATGGAGCCGGATTCGCGGAGGTCGCTCGCTCGCGGTTTACGATCTTCCTTATCGGAGTCACGGTTGAGCTGGGCAAGGGCGATAATCGGAACGCCGAATTCCTTTGCCATCGCTTTGATCGAGCGGGAGGCTTCTGCGATTTGCTGTTCACGCGGCATGCGGGAATCCGTGCCGTTAATGAGCTGAAGGTAGTCGATGATAATCAGCGAAAGCGGCGTGCGTGCGTGGATGCGGCGTGCCTTGGCGCGGATTTCCATAATCGTCTGACCGCCGAGGTCGTCGATGATGAGCTTGCGCTTTTCGTAGTCTTTCGACATTTCGTAGAGGCGCTGGACGTCGTCGGCGGTGCCGAAGCCCTTTTGGATATTGCGCAGATTGACCCGGGATTTTGAGGCGAGCAGGCGTTGCATCAGGTCTTCTTTGGTCATTTCGAGGCTGAACATCAGGACGGCGCGGGAGGGTTTGCCGGCAGCTTCGCGTTTTTTGTCGAAAAGCGCTGCTTCGATAAAGTTCAGAGCGATGGAGGTTTTGCCCATACCGGGACGCGCAGCGACGACAATCATCTGACCCGGATGGAACCCGAAGGTCATTTGGTCGAGCTGCGTGAAGCCTGTCGGGACGCCGTGAATCGCGCCGCGGTTTTTCTCCATCTGACGCAGGATTTCCAGCGTGCGTGCGACGAGCCCGCCGACCTGGTCCGTGCTCTCCGCCGTTTCCTGGATGTTGTCGCCCGCGATTTCGAAGAAGGACTTTTCGACGCGGTCGATAATCATGCGGATGTCATCGCCGTCGCTGAAGGCGCGTTCGACGGTCTGTGTGGCCGTCGTAATGAGTTTTCGGCGGAAATATTTTTCTTTGACGATTTCGAGCCAGTGCGGCGCGTGGACCGTCGTTGCGACTTTGTTTTCGAGTTCGCGCAGGTAAATGTGTCCGCCGGCGGCTTCAAGTTTACCGAGTTCGTTCAGCTTTTCGAGCAGGGTGATGATGTCGATGCCTTTGCCTTCGTTGCTGAGCGCGGAAAGGGCTTCGAAAATGACTTGGTGCTCGGTGCGGAAAAAGGTTTCGGGAACAACCTTTTGGGTCTGACAGTCGGCGAGGATATCGCCTCCGCCGTCGAGAATGATGGCCGAAAGCAGGCCCTGTTCGGCCTCTTCGCTGTGCGGCGGGATACGGCTCGCGAAAACGGTGGCGTCGGAATCGTTGCGCGCGTTGCGGGGGCGCATGCCCGTGCGCGGACGGCGTTGCGGCGCGGGAGGCGGAAGCGGCTCCGGAGAAAAGCCTTCCGGAATCAGGGTTTCGGAAGGAATTTCGTCGGGTTCAAAGAATGGCGCTTCGTCGGACATACGAGTTTACTAAAAATGAGTCCGCCATAATGACGGAATTCGACCGCACAGGCAAGATTTTGAATCCGCCGCGCGGGAGAATCAGCGCCGGACACAGGCGACGCCGACGGCGATTCCGAAGAGTACGAGCGCGCTCAGCAGATTCATGCTTTTGGCGATGCCGGGCTTACGGCGCAAGGTCTGCGAGACTTTGCCCGCGAAAAGGGCAACGGCGGTGAAAATAATCAGGGCTTGAACGGAAAAACATAGGCCGAGCAAGAGGGTTTGGAGCGTGGGATGAGCGGTGTCGGCAGGAATGAATTGCGGAAAGAGCGCGAGAAAGAAAATGATGAGTTTCGGGTTGAGCGCCGCCATGAAAATGCCGGTCAGGTAGAGGCTGCGCTCGGGTTTGTCCGGCGCTTCGGTTTCTTCGCTCGAGGCGTTGATTTGGCGCAGGGCGCACAGACCCAAATAGCTTAGATAAGCGACTCCGACCCAGCGGAGAAGCGAAAAGGCAAGTTCCGATTCGCGGATTAGCAGTGAAATCCCGAAAGCCGCAAGAGCCGTGTGAATGAAAGTGCCCGTAACCAGTCCGCAAGCGACACGGATACCGGCGCGGGTCCCCGAGGAGAGGCTCTTACTCAGGACAAAAAGGATGTCCGGACCGGGGGCGAGCGTAAGACAGACTGCGGCAATCAGAAAGGCGATAAAGGCGCTCGCGTCCATCAATAGAAGACTTTTTCCATGAAGAGGCCGCGCGCGGGCGCCGTAGTAATCTGGGCGTCGCAGATCTTTTTCTCGCGGTAGGCGAGGAGGTCTTCCGGTGTCCACTTGCCGAGGCCGACGCGCACGAGGCCGCCGACGAGGCGACGCACCATTTTGTAAAGGTAACCGCCGGCTTCCGTCGTGATGAGGATTTTTTTGCCGCGGACAACGACGTCGAGGCGGCGCAGATGCTTAATCGGATTTTCGCGTTCGGCGGAGGCATGGGTGGCGCCGAAGGCCGAAAAATCGTGTTCGCCGAGCAACAGAGCGGCCGCTTTTTGCATCGCGGGGACGTCCAAGCGTTGTTCGCCGACGCCCCAGCAGTAGCGCGCTTCAAAGGGCGGCGGAAAGCCCTGATAGATGTGGTAGCAGTAACGCTTGCCCTTGGCGGAAAAGCGTGCGTGGAAGCCGTTTTTGGCCTTTACCGCTTTGTAAACGCTAATGCCTGAAGGCAGGTTGCGCAATGCGCGCAAAAGCGTTTCCGGCGGATAATTCCAACGTGAATCGAAGTGAAAACACTGCGCCTTGGCGTGAACCCCGGAGTCGGTTCGTCCGCTGCCGTGGACGCGCACCTGCTCCCGCGTAATCGTCGCCAGGCGTTTTTCCAAAATATCCTGGATCGCCATGCCGCAGGCCTGACTTTGCCAGCCGTGGAAATCCGTGCCGTCGTAAGCGACGAGACAACGGTAACGCGTCATTCCCTCGGGAATGGCGTTGAAAATGGCTTCTTTTTTGACGGCATTCGGGTTGCGTGCGGAGCCGATAATCCGTCGCGGACGCTGCGGCACGGGCTCACTCATGGTCGTAGGCGTCAAACGTCGGGAAAGGATTGCCGATGCCCGCGCTGTTAAAATAGTCCTGAAGAATTACGGTCGCGGCGCGCGAATCGATTTCCCCGGTTTTGCGGTGGGCGCGCCGGGCTTGAGCATTGTTGCCGCCTTTGCGCTTTGCCGACATATGCGATTCTGCTTCGTAACTTGAGAGGGTTTCGTCGACGCGTTCGACCGGCAGTGAAAAACGTGCTTCAAGGACGGCGATAAAATCATCGACTTCCCGCGTTTTGTAGCCGTGTGAGCCGTCCATATTTACGGGATAACCGACGATGAGCTTGGTGATGCGGCGGATGCGGATTTCGCGGCCGATGTGCTCGAGACGTTCTTCCTCCGTGGCTTCGGCGGCGGCGGGCGCAGGCATGGCGATACCGAGTTCGTCGCCGTGGGCGAGGCCGATTCGCCGGGAACCGTAGTCAATCGCGAGAAAGTTTTCTTTCATCGATGCGGAAAGCCGTAGCCGGGCGTCGCCTATTTCTTGAAGAGCGGAAGCGAGCGCGAGAACGTGGTCCCGTGTTCGAGAATCACCGCGTCGAATTTTTCTTCCGAAATTCTTCCGGAATTGGACTGGCGCTGAAGGCCGAGCAGGGCGTCTTTACCGTCGCTGCCGAGCACCGTCACCGAAATATCGACGGAGCGGAGAACGCCGGATTTGGCTCCGGAGAAATTGTCGTCGAAGACAACCTTGCCCGCGCCTGCGCTAATCGAATTGCGGAAGGTGGTTACGTCGTAATCCTTGTAAATATCGCGGATGCGGGAGGTGAGATCCGGATTGCTGACGACGGCGATTTTGCGTTTGCCGTCGGTGAAGTCATCGTACCAGAACACCAGGGTGATATCGACGATTCCGTCGATGAGGAAGTTCTGAATCTGCTTGGACCATTCACGCGGAGAGTACTTTTTCTCGTCGGAGGGATCGGTGATTTGTTCGGCGGAATCCCAGAATTCGGAGGGCTTTTGCTTGGCGACATCGCCGCCGGACTTGCCGGAAGCACCGACGACGTAGGGAACGGCCGCTTCAAGGGTGTCCTTCGCGTTCAGGACGGCGCGGTAAACGATGTAAGAAAGGTTTTCCGGGGAATTGGCGGCATCGCCGAAGGGGGATTTCTGGACGAGGCAGTAGCGGACGGCGCAGAGCTCGCCGGGAAGCTCGGTCGTCGATGAACCCGTGCGGGAGCGGCGCGTACGGTCGCTCGTCTGCGAGAAGAGCATGATCTGCGGAGCGGCGTGCGATTCGAGATTGCCCAAGTCGTTTTCGCCGTCGTAGCGAACTTCAAACCAGTAATGCGAGTCGTCGAAGCTCATGGCGGAAGTCAGGTCGCTTTCGAGCGGGTCGAGGACGCTGCGGGCATCGGAATTGGCCGTCAGGGCGGCGACGGTGTTGTCGTAGGCCCGGAGCATGCTGACGGCGATATTGGTTACGAACATGATCAGGATGATCATGATGGTGGTCGCAACCATCAGTTCGACCAGCGTGAAACCTCGGCGTTTTCTGAAATCGGTCTTCATGGCGGGGATAGACTAACGGGAGATTACGAGCATTTGGGAGAAGATCGGCGTCTGGGTTTCCGACTGGCGGGAGGCTCCGACGCTGTAGGGATAAATTTCCACGGTGACGGGCAGGTAGGCGAGCGCGTAGCTGTCCGGAGAGCTCGGCAGGGAGCTGCCTTGGGCGTAAGCACGGGAAAGGGCTTCACCGCGTTCGTTCATTTCCACGCGGGCGCCGTCGAGCTGCGGGGAGACGAAAACGCGGGCGAGATAGACATTGCCTTCAAAGTCCAAGGAGTCCAAATCACCTTTGGACGGAAGGTCGGTGGACGAATTGGTCTTGATCAGCTGCGTGACGAGCTGCGGAGCACCGTCTTCGTCCGGGTTGACGCGGCGGTGGTAGTAAACCAGAAACAGGGCGTCGTCCCAGCTGCCGCCGGTCTTGTCGCGCACCCAATCGTAAACGAGGTCGAACTGCGGCTTGTTTTTAATTTCGGACTCGGAAACGATGGCCTGACCGCTGTTGTCGACGAATTCCCGCACATTGGAGAATGCGCGGTCGATGCGCGTGTAAACCGCAAGCGCTTGGCTGGTTTGGAGGTTGGAGCTGACGGAGGCGAAGGCGGCGTTCAGGAGGCCGACAATCGTGAGAATCGCCATGCCGAGAACGGCCAGGGCGAGAAGCACTTCAACCAAGCTGAAGCCCTTGCGGGAGCGACGGCGCTTGAAAGAGAGAAAAGACTGCGGGAATACGGTCATGGAATGTAAAGGAATTAAAGATCGTTGGCGGCTTCAGTTTCGTCGGCGTCGCGGGTGAAGATGACGGCGCCGTTGCGCGTGACGGCAAAGCCGACGACGGAGGCGTCCCGGTCAAAGCGAATGCCGGTGCCGGGCATCCAAACGCCTTCGGAGACCATGAAGGTCGCCTTCGTCATATAGGTTTGTCCGTTGGAATCAAAGTAATACGCGTACCACTTCTGTTTGCCCGTGCCGAAGCGCTTGCCGCCCGGTTCGAGGGTCGGGTCTAAGGTAACTTCGTTGTCGCCTTCGAGCGGTGCGATTTCGCTCGAGGTGACGGTGCTTTCCGTCGGCGGGACGAAATAGACACCCTTGGGAAGCATCGTTCCGGCATTGCCGTTGACGGCGTACCAGTAGTAGTCGCGAATGTCGGTCTTGCTTTCGTCGTCCGTGCCGCCGATGATCGGGACGATGTAGCGCAGGTGGCGTTCTTCGTCTTCTTCGTTATTGAGGACGAGGACGGCAGTGCGGATGTTGTAGCGCTTGTTGCTTTCGGGGTCGCGGTCCGGGTTATGGCCCAGGACGGCTTGAGCCTGAGCAGCCTTAAATTGTTGCGCGGCCAGTCGGCAGGCATCGTCCAACCCGTGCGGGTTGTTCGGTTGGAGGCCGATGATGACGAGGGAAATCAGACCGATGATGGCGACGACGGTCAGGACTTCAATCAGCGTGAATGCGCGCTTGAACTGCGTGAGCGGGGAAGTTTTTCTGCGAAACATGAAAGGCAAACGGAGATTTATCGGAAAGCGTGAATCCGCCCGCTCCCGCGTTGTGCGGAAACGGGGGAGATGGGTTAGCGCCAGCTGTAAACGTTTTCGTAATCTTCACCGTCTTTCGTGGAGGTGAAGATGATAACTTTCTTCATGAGGCCCTTCGGGTCGTTTTCGGCATCCGTTGCGTCTTCGGGCATGTATTCGCCGGGGATGATGACGTGCTTGTTGTCATCGGTATCCATGACGACGTGGATGTGCGTGTTGCCGAAGGTGTCGGCGAGCGTGGAATAATCGACGCTGCCGTCTTCCTGCGTGAAGTCTTCCGGGGAGAACTCGCAGAAAGAGCGTCCGCGGCGGTTAAAGCTGCGTTGGTCTTCCTTGGAAAGTTTTTCGCCGGTTTCGGGGTCGCGTCCGGAAAGTGCTTTGACGAAGTTGAGGCCCGTTTCGCCTTCGCCGAGGTCGTAGTGTTCGTCGTCGCCGACGCTGGCGCCCTTGGTCAGGATCGGATAGTAGTCGTAAACGGACTTGTACTGCTCAATCGCGGAAACCCAGCTTGAGTACTTGGAGCGCATCGTCGTGATTTGGACTTTTTTCATCGCCGTTCCGATGACGGGAACGAGCAGAGCGGCGAGCAAGCCGATGATTGCGATGACGACGAGAATTTCGATGAGCGTAAAGCCGTGTTTGGGTGATTTTTTCATAGTAGTTCTTGAGGGGGATAAAAAACGTTACTGGCGGAAGTTTCTCCGAAAAAGTGCCTGCTGTCAATCTGCGAGCATGCGAAAATTCCCGCTTAGGCGCGTTTTCGGCTCGAGTAACTGCGCGTTCTCGCGTTCTTGGCGTGCGGGCGGACCTGCTTTTGCCAGGCGGATTCAGCCGGCTTTTTCGCCGTCTTTGCAGTGCTGCGCTTGGCGGGCAGACGCGGCGTCGAATCCTCGAAGCCTTCGTCCTCGAACTGAGCGGCGCGGGCGGCTCGGCGAACGTCGCGCTTGATGCGGACTTTCTTTTCGATGAGTGCCTGGCGCTCCTTGGCTTCTTCAAATTTCTTGTTGGCTTTTTTGAGCGTGCGGGACGGTGCGGACGCCTTTTCTCCGCGCAGTGCGGCCTTGTTTTGTTTTTTGACGCCGGTCGCCTGATTCGGATCGGCATTGCCGCGCTTTGAGAAGATTTGGTTGATTTCCTTCTGCGTCAGTTTGCGGCAGTCGCCCGGCGGCATTTTCTTCAGAATCAGCCCGCCGATTTGGAAGCGGCGCAGGCTCTTGACGAAAAAGCCGAAGACCTCGAGCAGGCGGCGGATTTCGCGCTTGCGGCCCTGGTTCAGGTGGATTTCGAGTTTTTTGCCGTCCGGGAAGCGAATGACGTTCGTGAAACGGAGGTATTCCTCTTCGTCGTCTTCCGTCTTAATCTTCACGCCCTTGATCAGCTTCGGCGTCAGCGCGGGATCGTACTCGCGGTTGAGAGTTACTTCGTAACGTTTGACGATGTCGCTCGACGGGTGGATGATGCGGTTGGCCAAATCGCCGTCGTTCGTGATAAGCAAAAGCCCTTCGGAATCCTTGTCCAAACGCCCGACGCAAAAAAGCTTGTGGGCGGCGTAGCTCTCGGGGATGAGTTGGAAGACCGTCTGCGCATCGTTCGGGTCCAAGTTCGTGCAGAGATACCCGCGCGGCTTGTTCATCATGAGAACAATGCGTTCCCGGTTTTCCAGCGTAATGATTTTCTTGCCGATTTTAACGACATCTTCTCCCGGGACGACGCTTTGCCCGAGTTCCGCAACCTTGCCGTTCACGCGCACCTGTCCGTCCGCGATGAGTTCTTCGGCTTTGCGGCGGGAACACACTTCCGCCTGAGAGAGAAATTTTTGGAGACGCATCCGTTCTTCTGTCATAATCGCTCAAGCATACTCGCGAAGCGGAGGAAAAACACGCTAAATTTTGTCCGAAAGGAAAAAAGAGGGGGACCGGTGAGCGGTAAACGGTGAATGGTGACTGGTGGGCGGTAGATGGTGAATCGTAAATGGTGAACGGTAAATGGCGGATGGTGAAAGAATCAGTTGCGCGCGGGCGCGAAGTGTTTAGACTATCCCCCTTACAATTTATTTTTCGCAAATGCCTGTATCCGAATTTTCTAAGAAAACGTTCCCCTTAATCGCGCTGATGTCTGCCGCATGGCTTCCCGTGCAGGCCGAAAGTAACGCTTTCAAGGCAATCTCGGATGCCGCGACCTTGCGGGAGGTGCTGACGGCTACCACTCCCGACGCCGAAAGCGGGAAGGACAAGGCCACCTATGACGGATACACGTTGGAGATTGCCCCCGCCGAACTGATTGTCTCCGTCACGCCGGGAGCAGCCTCGGAATCCAATCCCGACGGCGTTATCGTTGTTGCGGCGACGAATGTGCTGTTGACGGGTAAGGGTAGCGCAGCCACGACCCTGCGCACCGACGGGATCGGCGACCTCTTCGGGATCGGCAATCTCGCCTATACGTTTTCAAATATCACTTTCGCCGGCTCGGGAACGGGCGCGGACGATGCTGACGGACGCTTGGCAATTCTCGCTGCCGCCGCAGTCACGGTGAACGGCGATACGGTTTTTGCCGACCGCTTCTTTTCCGCCAACGAAAAAACGAGCAACGCGGCATCCGGCGGGATTTTCTATTCTTCAAACAATTTCGACCTCATCACGCTGGATGCTTCTGCGGGGGCAATTTCATTTTCCGACATTGCGACTTACGGCGACACGCTCAGCATCACGAATGCGGAAAACGGAACGACGCAGGAAAGCAAAAATGCGGCTGCGGGCGGCGCGATTTTCCTGAGCGGAACTCTGAAAGTTCAGGGCGGAAATGCCGTCAATTTTTCGGGCAACAGTGCTGAATCCAAGGACGCCAATGCATTCGGCGGCGCCGTTTACGTTACTTCCTCCGAAACGAAAAAGGAAGACTTCGGCGTTTTCATCGGCGCGGGCTCGCAAGTGAATTTTAATGACAACCGCGTGCACGGCGAAAGCGCACAGGGCGGGGCACTCATCTTGGCTTCGGGCGCATTAAAAGCGGAAGGAAGCACGCTGAGTTTTTCCGGCAACGTTGCGACAGCGCGCACGGGCGCGGCTCTCGGCGGTGCGTGGGTTATTGCGGACGGCTCTCAGGCCCGAAGCGATGCGGCAACGCAATTGAGTTTCAAGGGCAATCGCGTTGACACCGCCGGCGTCTGCACGCTCGCTGCGGGCGGTGCCGTTTATCTCGACAACGCTACGCTCAAGGCTTCGGCATCCTCGCTTTCTTTTGAAAACAACGGCGCGCAGGCCACGGCTGACGGGACTTCGGCTTACGGCGGTGCGCTCGCAGTCGCGGGCGATTCGGCAGTGGCCGAATTTACCGGCGATTCGGCTTCGGTATTTAAATTTACCGGCAACTCCGTTTCTGCAAGCGGAAAGAGCCGGGAAAAAGAAGTCGAAGACAACGGTGCGACTTCTATCGTCAATTTTGTCCCCGAAGCCCTCGGCGGCGCGCTTGCCGTAACGGGCGGGAAATTGAGCTTCTCCGAACTCAGCGAACTCGAATTCACCCGGAACACGGCGACGGTTTCCGTATCGGAGACACGTGCTCTCGGCGGTGCGATTTATCTCGGCGGCGACAAAAGCGAATTGAGCTTTTCTGCGACGGGCGCAGGCACTTTCTCTGAAAATGCGGTGAATGCCGACGGCGCGGGCACGGCCCAAGGCGGCGCGCTTGCGCAGACGGCGGGAACGCTGAAATCGACGCTTTCGGCTGATTGGAATTTCTCCGGCAATAGCGCTACGGGGATCGGAAGCACGATTTATCCGGTTTCCGTTGCCGGCGGTGCGATTGCCCAACTCGGCGGGACGCAGGGCTATGCAGCGACGGGAGATGCCCGGCTCGTCTTTTCGGCTAATGCCGCAGAAGCGTCTTCGCAGACAGCGGGCTCTTTTGCCCTCGGCGGCGCCATTGCCCAGCTTTCGCGAAATGCAAAGTGGGAAACTTCGACGGCGGCAACGTTCTCCGGCAACCGCGTTCACGTCTCACAATCCAATAGCAGTATGGTCGCGGAAAAGGCTTCGCTCGCGGCCGGCGGTGCGATTTACGCGACGGGCTCCTTCGTGCTTGCAGATGCCGTACTTACGGACAACACGGCAGCGAGTGCCGGCGGCAACGGCGTGGCTCACGGCGGCGCAGTCTATCTTTCCGGGGCAAGTTTCTCGGCGGGTAATTTGAGCTTCGAAAACAACGCGGCTACGGCGACGAATGCAGCGGGAAGTGCTCCCCTCGGTTCGGCCCGCGGCGGGGCTTTATATATTTCCTCGGGGACGGCAACCACGCAATCCCTTCAATTTAATAACAACAACGCAAACGGCGAAATTGCTCGCGGCGGCGCAGCTTACGTTGCCGGCGTTCTTTCCGTCCGGAAGGATGCGATGTTCTCCGGCAATGCCGTCAACGGAACGGCCGAAGCTTCCGGCGGAGCGCTTTTCCTGACGGGTTCGCTCAAAATCGCCGGCGAAGCGAATTTCTCCGGTAACGCGGTGACGGCTACGGGCAATGACGCGCTTGCACTCGGCGGTGCGATTTATGCTTCCGGTGTTACCGAAATCACGGGCGCGCAGACGACGCTTTCCGACAATACGGTCCGTGGGGAAGCCGGTACGGCGCTCGGCGGAGCCGTTTATCTCAAGGGCGGCTCGCTGACGCTGAAAAATGCGACGCTTTCCGGCAACGCGGCGACGGGCGCAACGGCTGCGGGCGGCGCGATTTATATCGACGCCTCCGGTGCGGCGACAACGCTGACGCTTTCCGGCAACACGGAAATCGCCGGAAACTCGGCAAACGAGGCACCGGACGGCATTACGGTCGGCAACGGCACGGCGCCGGAAGGAAGCGTATCGCAGAACGTCGCAATCAAAATTGCTCCGGGTGCCACGTTCTCAAACTCCGTCGATGCTGAGGGAAATACCGTGACGACGCGTGAGACCTTTGAAACCGTGAAGCTTTCGGATCCGCTCCGCGTCACGCTCAAGGGTGCAGATTTCATGCTCGAAAAAACGGAGGACGGCGGCGATTTTATTTGGTCCGGCGAAAACTCCGTTACCGTGGAAACCGTTTCGCAGGACTCTTCGGAAATCGGCGGTAAATTCAATCTCGCGTTCCGTTCGGGGACGACGACGCTCACCGACGGATTTACGCTGACGGGAACGCGCGCGAGCAAGGTGGATATCGATGCCGGCGCCGAGCTGAAAATCGGGAGCGGTGCGACGTTCTGCGATTTCCGCTCAATGAATTTGAACGGCCGTCTCGCCGTCGCGGGAACGCTGAATCTGTCCGATTCCGAAATCGCGCTCGGAGCCGCCGGTGCGTTCGTCTTTGAAGACGGTAGCGCTTCGAGTGTTGTCGGTAAAAACACCATTGCCGGCGAATTGACGACGTGCGGGAACGTCGCGTTTACGGCGAACCATCCGACCGGTGCCTCGCTTTCGATGGTAAGCCTGAACCTCGAAAAGTCCGGCAATGTGAGTTTCTCCGGCGGCAAGGAATCGGCTCCCTTCGTCGTTACGGCCGGCGAAATTTATTTCGCGGAATCCGGAACGCTGACCCTTGCCGAGGGTACGCGCCTGCTTTTGAACGCGTTGACCGCGACGAATCCCGAAACGAGTCTATCCCTTGCCGTTGAAGGTTCGGGGACGCTCGTTCTGCTCGATAAAACCGACGGAAACGACACGATTGCGTTTAACGCTTATTACGACGCGGAAAACAAAAAAGTCGTCGCATCGCAATTCTCCGTCGCTCCGGAAATCAAGATCGAAGGCGGGATTTTCATCGCTTCCGGCACCTCGCTGGATCTCGGCGGACTGAGCTACGAGAACGTCGTCATCGACGCCGGAACGTTTTCCGCCTCCGGTACTTCCGCGGACAATCCGCTGGTGCTCAAGACAATCAGCATCACCTCGAGTGCAACGCTCGGCGACGGCGAGAGCGAGCAGTTTATCCGCTTGGCTGACAGCGTTGACGACGAAGGCGTGGCGACACCGCAGAAAATCTCGCTCAAAGGCGACTTGAAAATCCTGGCGGGGACGACGCTTGACGCTTCCGTCAGCCTTCAGAATTACGCTTCCGCGAACCTGAGCGGCGAGGGCACGCTGCAGGGCGATGTCTCGGGCCCGGGCAATATTTCAATCGCACGCATCGAAGGTAATGTCTCCGTCGGCGCGACGGATCGCACGACTTTCTCCGGGACAAGCTTTGTCGCCGGCGATATTTCCAATGCGGGTCGCCTGACGCTGAGCCAAGGCGCTTACCTTTCGGCGGCGGGGAGCTTCAGAAACGAAGTCGCCGGGCAAATTATATTTGAGGGCGAAACGCGTTTTACCGGCGACATCACGAACGCCGGAAAGCTGACGCTCACGGGTAATTCCGTTCTCGAATCCGGAAGCCGCTTTACGCAGACGGACGCGGGGACGCTGGTCGTCAATCCGGGCGCCTCTTTGGATTTCTCGAAGATCGCATCCGATGCCGGCGCGCTTTCCCTGGACGGCACGCTCGTAATCACGCCCGAAAACTACGCTATCGGCGAAGAATTCTCCGCTCTGATCGGTTTGAAAAACGGTCAGCTTGATGCTCTGGAAATTACGGACACCGCGTCCAATTCGATTACGGACCGCATTGCCTGGAATGATGCGCTCGACGCCTATGTTTTCCTGGGGCTGAACGGACGAAAAATCGAGACGACGCTCTACGGCGATCTCGTGCGGGAAAACATTTTCCGCCTCTACGACTTCATGCGTGCGGGCCTGCTCCACGGAAAAACGGCGTCGATTCGCCCCTCGGTCTTCGGCGAAGACAAAAAGATTTCCCGCTACATGCGCAATTATTTAGAGCGTAAAAACCGCTTCAATACTGCCGACGACAAACCGAGCCTGCCTGCCGTTGAGGAATCGGCGCCGGGCGAAGCGGCCCGCACGGCAAACGCGCTCATGAACAATGTCTGGGTGCAGGCGCAGTACGGTCGTACGCATGCTAAGGCAAGCGAAGCTCATCCGGATTACGGCATTAATGCATGGGGCTCGCTGCTCGGAACGAGCCTTGCCGTCAGTGACGAAAGCGAGCTCGGCGCGGTTTTCGGCTACAATCATTCCAGCATGAAGCACAGCGGTGCGAACGCGCACCAAATCGACGTCGATGCCTACGAGCTGATGGGCTACTATCGCCACGTCGGCGTCGATACCGACGGGACTTTAGCGCTTGCCGGGGCGTACACGTCGAATGCCTCCGAACGCGGTTCCGCCGACGCTGATTTCAATTCCTGGCAAGTCGCATTCCTCGCCGAGGGCGGCATTACTTTCCGCCCCGAATCCTGGTGCGAAATCCGTCAGTTCGCGGCTCTTCGTTTCGCCTATTCGCGTACGGACAGCTTCCGCGAACGCGGCTCCGCCGAGGCTTTCAGCGTGGATGCCGCCGGCGGCTTTGCCGCACGCGGAACCCTCGGTCTCGAGGCTGCGTTCCTGCCCGCCGATTCGATGCAGTTCACGCTTTCCGCTGCTCTGAATCAGGATATGGGCGACGGCATTATCCGCGTTGATGCGTTCCAGGATTCGACGAGCTCCGAGCTCTCCCTGACTTCCCGCGAGGCCAAACGTTCATCCGTCGAACTCGGCGCTAATCTCAATTATCGCGTGAATTCCCGGCTTTCGCTCTACACCGGACTCTCGGCAATTCTGCGCTCCGGCCACGAAGAGCGCCGGGCGGATGTCGGCGTGAATTTTACGTTCTAACGCGACTCGCTCCGCAGGACGATGGTGGGATTCCCCGAGGATTACACGAGCTCGATGACGGCGCAATTCGGCGAATATGCGTCGCCGGTGCTTGCGTTGACGGAGAAGGTCTTCCGCGCGAACGGTTGGCTTCAAAAGCGCATGCGCATGGAAAACCGGCCGCAACAGACGCGAATGGCCGAGGCCGTTGCCGGGGCCTTTGTCGAGACGTCGTCGCTGCTTTTCGAAGCGGGAACGGGAGTCGGGAAGAGCCTTGCATATCTGATCCCGGGGCTGATTTTTTCCAAGCTCTCCAAAAAGAAATTCGTCGTTTCCACGCACACGATTCCGCTACAGGAGCAGATTCTGAAAAAGGATCTGGCGCTTTGTCGTGAACTTTTTGAAAATGTTCCCGAGCTGGAGGAATTCGCCGAATTTAAAGTTGTCCTTATGATCGGCCGGGCGAATTACCTCTGCGGCACGCGCCTCGCGGAGGCTCTTCGCCGGCGCGAAGGGATTTTCGACGGCAGCGACGGTTCGGCGGAAGCCCAGGAGTTGAAAATGATTCGTGACTGGTGGGCGGAGCCGGGGTGCTCCGGCGTGCGTGAGCACTTGCCTCAGCGTGTCAGCGACGAAGTTTGGGACTTGGTCAACGCCGATTCCCGCGCCTGTTCCCGCAAGAATTGCACGCCGAAAAACTGCGCGCACCGCCGTGCGAAATCGGCGCTCGACGAGGCCAACCTCGTCATCGTCAACCACAGCCTGCTTTTTTCGCTCATCGGTGCGGGCGCGGCGCCGCGCGGCGATACGCCCGGCGTGCTTTACCCGAATGACTTTATCGTTTTGGACGAAGCGCACCGCGTTCCTGACATCGCAACGGACTATTTCGGCATCGAAGCGAGCTCCTACGGCTTGCAGCGCCTGCTTTCCCAGGTGTTCTCCGCCTGCAAAAAAGGCGGGATTCTTTTTCCTTACAAGCCGAAGGAAATACACGCGCTCATTGCGGAAGCCAAAGACGCGACGGAAGTGTTTTTCAACGACATCCGTTTCCGCGTTCTCGGAAAAAATCAAACCTGCCGTTTCCGCGACCGTGATTGGGCGCAGAATGTCTGCGAAATCCCGCTCGGAAATTTGGAAAACCGTCTGCGCGCAATCGCGCAGATCGAAGAACGTGCAACGGCGAAAGACGAAATCAATGATTTTTCGGAAAAACTCCAGGCCTACCGCCTCGCCGTTCGCGAATGTCTGGAACTGCGGCGTGCGCCCAAGTATGTTTACTGGGCGGAAGTCAGCGCGGGCAAACGACGCATCGTCACGCTTTCCGGAGCTCCGATTGACGTCGCTCCGCAGCTGGCCGACGCGCTTTTCGGACGCGGGACCTGCGCCGTGCTTTCGAGCGCGACATTGACAAATAACAAAAAAGACATGTCGCGCTTCATGCGCTGTTGCGGGGCGAATCTCGGCGAAAATCCCGTGCGCTCGCAATGCGAGGCGTCGCCGTTTGACTATGTGAACAACATGGAGATTTTCGTGGCCACGGATTGCCCGGAACCGGATCGCGGCGAGAATCTCGTGAGAAACGTCGAGTACAACGCGCTCGTCGCCGAGCACTGCGTGAAAATGCTTCCCTCCGGCGGTACGTTGATTTTGTGCACGAGCTTTGATTTTTGCGCGAAGCTGGCGGAGGCTCTGCGCGCCCGCTTAGGCGATTCGCGGGAAGTGTTCGTACAGGGCGAAGGCCTGATGCGCCAGGAAATGACGCGGCGTTTCGTCGCTTGCGGAAACGGTATCCTCATCGGCAATCAGAGCTTTTGGACGGGAATCGACGTGCCCGGCGAGGCGCTTTCGCAGGTCATCGTTCCGCGCTTACCTTTTGCGAATCCCTCCGTCCCGCTCGTCGAAGCGCGCATGGAATGGATTAAAGAGCAGGGCGGAAAACCCTTTTTCGAAATGTCGCTTCCGGACGCCGTCCTGCAGTTTCGCCAAGGCATCGGGCGCCTGATTCGTAAGGCAAGTGACCGCGGGCGCTTGGTTTTGACGGACTCCCGTGTCGTTAACAAAGCCTACGGCCGCGAATTCCTCTCCGCGCTTCCGCATCAGAAGTATCTGCGGTTTTCCAAGGATCTGATCGACGTGCTGATTCGGCCGTTTGAGTAAGCTGCGCCGCTTCTTTTCATTCTTGCTCGCTTCGGGCCGTGCCCGTAGACTTTAGGCAAGTTTTCAATCCCCCTTGTTTTAACATGCTGAAGCACATTTCTCTCTTTGCAGCCTGTATGCTCGCGTTTGCGGGGACGGCTGTCGTTTCGGAAGCCCAACAGCGTTCCCGCGGCGCGTCTGCGGATGTCGAACGCCATGCAAGCATCATTCTGCGTTGCACTTACTGGGCGCAGACCGGGCAGGCGGACAAGGAAGCCCTTTTCTACAAAGACGGTCGCGAATACAAGCCCTTTATCATCACCGAAATGGCTTTCGTGCGCGCGTACGATTACCGCGGGCCGTTGCCCTTCGTGCTCTACCGCAAGGCGACCGAGCAGGAAATGCTCAAGCGCAAGGAAGAAGGCGTGCGCGGGGCAGAGCTCGAATACGTGCCGCACGCGAAGATCAGTATTCCCGCCGGCATGCGCGATGTCGGCGTGCTGATTCCCGGCAACCTTCAGACCGCCAAGCCCGTGGTTTTCGATTTCAGCGACGCCGCATTCCCCATGGGGTCCATGATGATTTTGAACATGACGCGCACGCCGGTTAATTTCGGTTTGGCTGCGCCCAAGGGCAAGGGCGAATTCGTTCCGCCGCAGTCCGCCCAGCTGCCCGTCGCCGGACGTTGGGTAACCAAGCCGGTCAAATCCCGTACGGTGTTCAATATCCGCGCAGCCGTACCTTCGACCGAAGAGGCCTCCGGTTGGAAAATGGTCTATGCCTCGTCGGCAATTTTCCGCGAAACGACGCGTTCGGTGCTCTTCGTGCTTCCCGGAGAGGCTGCCGATGACGGAACACCGCGCCTTCAGTTCCGCCAGGCCAATGTCGTGAGTGCTCCGCCGCCTCCGCCGAAGACGGAAGATAAAAAGCCGAACGGCCGACAGGACAAGAAGAACGAAAAGGAAAAAGAAAGGAAGCCGCCACGCCGCCGCGTCTAATCTTCCGGCAGAGGCGCTTTGTTTCTGCCGCTTCACGCTCCCTATTCAGCCTTAAATTTCCCTTATGAACGAAGCGGATTTTGTCGAATTGCAGAATCTCTGCGTTTGCCCGATGAAGGATTCGACGGCGGTTTTTCTTATTTGCAAGGGGAAAACCCTGCTCATGCAGACGGATGCCGCCTTTGCCGAAATCGCAACGCAGGCGATGCACGGACGCGCCTTCCCGCGTCCGCAGACCTATGAGCTGTTGCACACGCTCTGTCGGGGATTTGAAATCCGCCTCGACGCCGTTTTCATCACGGATTACCGCGACGGGATTTATTTCGCTCGTCTCGTTTATTCGATGGAAAACGAGCTCGGGAAAAAGGTCCTGGAGCTCGATGCGCGTCCCTCCGATGCTTTGCTCCAATCGTTTCTGAACCGGACGAATGTTTTCATTGCCCGCAAGGTGTATGATGCGGCCGAAGACACTACGCCCTTGCTTAAGCGTGCCCAAAAGCGTGAGCGAAAAAACAAGGGACCGGCCCTCTGATGGAATGCCTTGACGAATCGTTCAAGCGCGGCGAGCCCGTAGCCTCGCTGGCGCCGATGCAGGACGTGACGACGCTACCGTTTATGCGCCTGCTCGCGGAAACCTTGCAAAGCGCTCCGGATTATTTCGTGACGGAATTTCTGCGCGTACATTCGACTTCGATTATCGACGAGGATATTGCCGACTGTCTTGAGCATGCTCCGGCGGGCATCCCGCTTTTCCTCCAGCTCATCGGCGAAGATATTCCGGCCTTACAGCGTATTGCTCGTCAGGCGCTGAGCCGTTTTGATATTGCGGGGATCGATTTGAATCTCGGCTGCCCGGCGCCCAAGGTTTTCAAAAAAAATGTCGGCGGCGGCCTTTTGCGGGACTTGACGCAAGTAGCGAAAATTCTTCCGGCTCTGCGGGAGGTTTGTTCCGAATTCGGAAAAAAGTTTACGGTGAAGTGCCGCATCGGATTCGACGATGCGAGCCCGTTTCCGCACCTCTTGGAATTGGTGCGGGAAAATGGAGTTGATCTGCTCGCCGTTCACGGGCGTACGGTTCGCGGGCTCTACCGTAGTCCGGTGGATTACGATGCGATTGCCCTTGCCGTCAAAGCATCCGCGTGTCCGGTCGTGGCAAACGGGGAAATCGCTTCCGTGGAAAAAGCTCTGCGCGTACGTGAAGCAACGTCCTGTGCCGGATGGATGATCGGGCGGCATGCAATCCGCAATCCGTGGATTTTCCGTAGCCTTCGCGAAGTGCGGGAAGGGCGCAAAACAGTTTTTGCTCCGCGCCTTGCCGATGTTTTCGAATACATCCGCGCCTTGGAAAAATGTGTTGCTCTGCCGGGCGATCAGCCGGAACGCGTCGCGGCACGCATGAAAAAGTTTCTGAATTTTATAGGGACGGGAATTGATCCGGAAGGCGCCTTCCTTTACGCAGTACGCCGCGCCGAAACCCCTGCCGAAATCCTGAAAATCGCCGAGCAGTTTTTGTTGGCGGGAACGCGAGCGGAAGCACTTTTTCCCGCGGAGCCTTTCCCCGGGATTATCGCCCGCCCGAACTGCGAAGCCTAACGATTCGCTCTTGGCAAGATTCTCGCGAAGAAGGGAGTCCGGAACGGTTTGGGGGAGCGCGCTTCACACTCACAAAATCACGCGGACACTAACATTCTTCCGGTGCGGTGGAACAAAAATATACACTCTTTTCGTAGGCAAATCCCTGAAAGCAGATTTTTAGCGCTAGCATTTAGTATCACGCAGGGAGGAGCGAAACTTGTGGGGGGGGGAGGCAGACTCCGGATTTTTATTTTCAATATTTGCGCAAAACAATTGACAAGAGTTGTGTTGTGTCTATTATGTCTTTAAAACTTAAAATTAAAGATGCAAGAGATACAACGAAAACATTTCGGGTATTGGATTTTGCGTTCGGTGCTGGCGTTTGCCGGGCTTGCGGGTGCAATTTGGGCTCTGGCGGGGATTTGGGAACACGACTCCGACAACGACGGTTGGAGCGATGAGGAGGAAATTTTAGCGGGAACGAATCCCTTTGACGAAACGGATCCCTGGGATTCCGACGGCGACGGCATTGCCGACTACCTCGAATTTCTCAAC
>JAFYWY010000101.1 GCA_017546455.1 Opitutales bacterium | reverse complement strand
GTGCACCTCCGGCGCACACATTCTGACGAGCATGAATGGAAGAAGCTTTGAAACTGGATCTAAAAAAAGGAATTTCTAGAGGTAGCCTAAAGGTAAAAATGCCTCTAATCCTTTATCAGCATTAGAGCGTTTCAATGCTTGAAATTTCGGTAATCGAAATTTACCCCCTTTTTGCTGATGTCATTTAAGGCACATTTAGAAGATTTTAAAGCAACGGCACGTTGAGAAATCCCGATAAATAAAGGAATCTTCATTTTGCGTTTCTCGGTTTTTGGGTGATTTTAGCAAAAATTTAGCAAAAATCGGGTTAATTCCTTTTATCTAAGCGGGATAGAGCTCCATTTTAAGACAAAAACGCCCGTCCTAGCTGCCCGTTCCACGGCGCCGCAGGCATGACAAAGACATATACGCCCCGGATCGGCACATGACGGCGAGGCCGCCTGCCCGCGGGTTGCGACTGCGTCTGCACCCGTGGTTATCCTATGTCGTGCACCTCCGGCGCACGGCCTTGAAGAGGCTACTGCGCAATTGCGAATTCCGAATGATTACCGCTTAGCAAATTCTATAGTCGCTTTAGGAGAATCATACCCCGTGCCCTTCTCAAATTCGTGCAATTGAAATTCGTGGACAACAGGTAAGCAGCAACCAGAAACCGGCGAATCGTTCTATGCAGAAATTTTTGCTCTCGAGCAAAAATTTCGAAACATTTCCCGGTCTCCGATTTCCGTTCTCTGCCGCAGACCTCTGTCGGCGGTAATCATTCGGAACTCGGAATTTGGGATTCGGAATTGGCGCTTCTCCTTCGGAGATGCGCTACCGCCGGCGGCGGGCTCCCGCGAGAGCCAGGGCGCCCAATCCGGCGAGTAGGCCGAAAGCCGAGGGTTCCGGAATGGCGGCGAAAAGGACGGTGTCCGTCCCTTGGAGGGTCCCAACTTCGAGCGTCCAATTCAAAAGCTCATTTTCGCTCAGCCATGCGTTGTCGGCCAATGCGATTTCCACGGATTCCGAAGCGAACGAAAGAGCGACGTTTTCGGCGTCCTTAAACGAAAGCAACGCGAATTCTGCGGAATCGGCAACGCTTGTTCCCGAGCCGATGAAAGCATAAAGCGTTTTCCCTGCAGCCGCGCCGTAAGTATCTGCCGTCCCCGCGACCGCAAACTCGTTCACGGAATTAAAATAGGAATAGTCGCTACCGGCCTCCGTCTCCGCATTCCAAGTCCAAAACTGTTTAAACTGCTCACGGACGCTCAGAATCTGCGAAAAATGCACATCGTCGTCGAACCAGCCGACGGCAACGACTCCGGAACCGACAAAGGTCGTTCCCGCTTCGTTTTTAAATGTCAACGAGCCTTCTACGTCCGCGAAGCTGTTATAAAAATTCAATTCGATTGCCGCGTGGGAGAGGCACGCGCCTGCACCGATTAGGCAGGCCGACAGGAGGAATTTATTCATGGGTAGGTAATAAGTGAACGAGTTTTTGTAGGGTAAATTTATTTTGCAGAGCGCACCCGCAAGTGACTGGGGGTGTCATCGGAGCGCTCCGTTTCAAAGCCGTCTTCGAGCGAAACGGATTCGGCGGATTCACCGTTTTCCGCTTCCCAGGACTGTGTTTCGGCGTTGAAAACGAAACGTGTTCCCGCAAGCGTTACGGCATTGAGCGTTGATTCCGCAGCCAGCTCGGAAGCTGCCAAACTCTGCGGGAAGGCATCGCCGGAAGCGATGACATCCGTGCCCTTAACGACGGCGATCAGCGCGTCACCGGGCAAGGCTTCGCCGAGTAGGTTCAGCAACAAATCCGCGCCCTTCTTGCGGGTGATTCGCAGCGGTTTGTGCGGGTGTACCGGGGCCTTCGCTGCTTGGGCCGTCGCCGCTTTTACGCCGACAGCAGCCCAGCCCTTGGTGGCGTGGTTGTAAAATTTAACCGGCGTAATTCCGTCAGCGGCGTAGAGGAAAATCGCGTCGCCGGTCAGCGCCGTTCCCTGCTTGAGTTCTCCGGCCGCGTAGCTCGCGCCGAAGAGCTCGTCGAGCGTCCAGGCTTCGCGCAGACGGTACGACAGGCTTTCGGCTTCCGCTGCGGCAATCAGGCGAGCCAGGGGCGCATCCGCAAAGTTAAGGACATTACCGGTCGCCGTCCAAGCGTTCGCGCCGTCAATCCAAGCTTCGGGATTAATCATCGCAATCGCCGTGCCGTCTTCGAAATCGACTTCGAGCAAATAGGCTTTTCCGCTTTCGAGCTGCTCGTTGAAGTCCATTCCTGCATCTGCGGTCAGAACGATACCGGCATCGCCGACGGAAAACGCGCCCGTCCCTGCGGCCAAAATCGGTTTTTGAACATTCGCGCAGAAATAAATCGTTTCTCCCGCCGGAATCAGCTTGGCGACATAGCCGCGCGGCAAAGTCGTATCTTCCACGGTCTTGGCGGTCTCGAAGCTTGCGGCCACGCTCTGCATCCCGAAATAGCAACCGTGCACTTCCGAAGTGCGCTCGGCCGTGACGCTCAGCGAATAGGTCTCTCCGGCTGCCAGCACAATCGGCGATTCAGTCGCAAACTCGCAAGCCGTCGTATTCAGACTGCCGTCGCCTTCGAGCATAACGTCCTTACTCATCGTCGTTCCGTTCAGCGCAACCGAAAGCTTCACCCAGCGGTTGGTGTCGTTCCCTTGCGGATCCCCGGAGGCATTGAACGTAAAAAGGTTTACGGTAATTTTCGAAATCGACTGATTATCCGCCGCGCGAAACGCAATCGTGCCCGTCCACGGACCGACATTCGGGTTGTTGGCGTTACTCGCCGTCAGCTGCACATTCGTATTGGGCGTAAACAGCGTGGTGTTCGTGCCGAGACTTCCGGACATTTTATATTCCGTGGTTGCGCCGGACAGCGTAACGGAATTTACGGTCGGCGCCGCCGTTCCCGTCGCATAGCCGGTAATCGCCGTTTGCGTCTTGTCCTTAAACGCAATGGACCACGCCTCGGCCGCATAGGCGCAAGCCGCGCCGAACAAAGCCATCAAAACCGCCGAAAAATACTTCATCATTTTCGTTTCCTCCTCGTCGTGAATTTACTGAGCCAAGACCACGCGCAGGCGCAGGAACTGACGCGTGAGCTGCGCCGTATCCGTAGGCATCTCGCTCTTGAGCGTGAGCGTTCCCGCCACCGCATCCTTCTCGACGCGCACGCCGTCGCTCTTCCAGCTTTTGCTCGCTTCGTCCCAACGTTCGCCGACAAAGCTCACGTCCGTCGTTGCCGGGTTGTAGGAATAATCGACACGGAGCATACCGGCGTCGTCACGGACTTCCCCGAGGGAGCCGTAAGCGGCTTTCGGATCAAGTCCCAAGGCGTATTTGAGCAAATTCGAAACACCGTCTCCGGACCAGCTTGCTTTTGCGTCCATCGCGGCGACTTCGGCATCCGTGCTCGGCGGCACCGTCGAAAACTCCGTTTCGGCCCACGCAGAAAAACCCTGCTTGTAAGCCTGCGTCACCGTAATCGTCTGCTTTTCGCCGGTTACCGCATTTTCGACGGTAATCGTTCCTTCACGCTCGGTTTCACTCGTATTGGCTTCGAGCTCGAGCGTCAGGCTACCCGTTTCGGCATCGACTTCGACGCGAATCCAATCTTCCGAAGCGCTCACCGTAATGTCTTTTTCCTCGCCGACACCGGTGCCGAGCGGGAGGCTCTGCTTCCCGGAGCGACGGGTCGCTTCGATCTGCGTCGTTTCCGTTCCGAAATCCGATGCGCGGAAAAATGCCGTCGCGGGAATTTCCTCGGCCTGACTTGCTCCGGGCTTGAGCCATTTCATCGAAAGGCTCGGCGCGCGATTGCCTGCCGACGTCACGTAGCCGATGCGGATCGGGTGTTTGCCGGCCGTCAGCAAGACCTTTTTCTCGCCGGCGGTCTTTGTCGTCCCGACGTTCATATAGGAGCTCGCTTCCGTACCCGCCGTGTAAAGTTTGTCCGCATCCACCAGCGGCATAACGCCGTGCAGATGGACAAAGGCCTTGCTGCCCGTCGTCGCGTCCGTTTTCAGATAGAAAACATATTCTCCGGTCGTCGGCACATCGATATAGCCTTCAAAGGCGACGCCGACCGCCCCGCTCTGCTCCTTCGCGAGCGCGGGCATCTGCGTCCCCGCAGCAACATCCTGCACGCCTTCCGCGACAGCGCTCAGGCGCGTCTGACGGAAATCCGGCACCCACGGGAATGCCGCGTCCTGCGTATAAAGTCTCCACGCCAAACCGCCGGCCGCCACACGCGGGGGATTCGCGGGAATCGCGTTTTCCGTCTTTTCGAAATAGACCTTATCCGAATAGGCGAAGCTTCCGCCGTTGGTCTTCGAATAAGTCTGGTTATCCAAAGCTCGTCGCGTTTGCAAAAGCTTTGCACGCATCCGCGCCTGCAGATTGTTCATCGTATCAATCTGCGTACCGGCCAAATTCGTCGATTCCTGCGGGTCCGTCGCCGTGTCGTAAATTTCAAAGGTCAAATTGCCAATTACGCTGTTCTGATTCAGGCCGCGGACAAAGCCCTTGAAACCGTCCACATAGACCACGTGCTGATTGTTTTCCGTCGTGCTTCGGTTCTTGGGCAGGAAGTCACCGTATCCGGCTCCGCTTCCGTTGAAATAGTATTCGATGTAAATATCGCTGTCCAAGCGCTCGCCCTTGCCCGTCAGCTCCGGCACGAGGGAGACGCCGCTCGAGGTCGCGGGGACAGGCACGCCGGCCATATCGGCAAGCGTTGCCATCCAGTCCTGGAATTGGCTCGGCTTCAGCGAAGTGCTCCCCGCCTTGATTTGTGCAGGCCAGCAAACGATCGTCGGCTCGCGCATCCCGCCTTCGTGGCAGTCGCGCTTGATTCCGTCCATCATGCCGTAAGTTTTAAAATACGTCGGATCCTGAGAGCCACAGGAGTCTCCGCCGGGTTCGTTGTGCGGACCGTTATCGGAGGTGAAGACGATGACCGTATTATCTGCGACTCCCATTTCCGTCAGCAATTGGCGCAGGTCGCCGACTAAATCGTCCACGCGACGCACCATGGTCGAGTGGCGCTGATTCGTACTGCCCGAAAAATTCTTATTATCCGGATGAATGTAGGCATCAACTCCGCTCCAGGTTGCACCGGCAGCTTCCGCCAGCGCTTGGGTAGAGGTATTGCAAGTGCCCGTTCCGTCGCTCAGGGTCGTCCACTGCAGGCCGCCCTTTTTCCCGCCGCCCGTCGGATAGGAGCAGGTGGGAACGCGCAAGGAGGCGTGCGGTGCCGTCAGCGTCAAAAGCAGGAAGAAGGGCTTCTTCGTCGTCGCCGGGTCATTGTCCATAATCCACTTTTTCGCCCGCGCGCCGAAGAGGTCCGTCGAATATGCATAACCGCTTGAGAGCGATGAAGCAACGCTTCCCGAGGAAATCGTTGTTTTATTTTCACAAAGCTCGACCAGCGAATTCCCCGCCCCGAAGCGCAAAGCGACATTTTTCGCCGAAGGATTATTGGCCGGATAATGCCAGTGCCCGGACGTGTGCGCCATGTGGCCGTAGAAATAATCAAAACCGCGATCAAGCGGATTGGCAATCCACGAGGCGCTCGATTCGCCGCCGCCGCCGATGCCCCATTTCCCGATGACCGCCGTCGAATAGCCGGCGCCGCGCATGACGCTTCCGAGCGTGTGGACGTCCGCAATCGGCGTATCAAAGGTATTATCGCGAATCTGTCGCGTGTGCCCCGTATGCATCCCCGTCAGCAAGCAGGCACGGGCAGCTACGGAGACCGGCGCCGCCGTGTAGTGGCGCAACATCAGCATGCCGTCTTGGGCCAACTTATCGAGCTGCGGCGTCTTGTAAGACGCGCGCCCCGTGCGGTTGCCGAAAGCATTCCCGTGCTTCTCCCAATTGATGTTCAGATCGCCCCATCCCATGTCATCGACCAGGATGAAAATCACGTTCGGCTTGGCGCCCGCGGCGGGATCTTCAACGGCGTTCAAAGCGGGTGCGGCAAACACCGGAGCCGCCGCCAGAAAGGAGAGGGAAAGTTTTCGCAAAAAGCTCGGGGAATTCATAAAAGCGAAAGGCTAAATGTGAGGAATTAAAAAGAAAAACCTCCCCGCCGGAAAAACGATTTCGGTTTTCCGCGGGAAGGCGATACCAAGTAACTCGGAAGCCGCCGATTAAGGCGACTTCCGTAAGCAAGCAAACTCTATTTGCGACGGCGGCGTGCACCGACAAGAGCCAAAGCGCCCAAGCCCGCAAGCAAACCGAATGCCGACGGTTCCGGAATGGCTGCTGCCACGCCGTAATTGACATAGGACGCAACTTGCTCTGCCGTCAACGCTTCCGTAAACACGGCGAGAGAGGAAATGGTTACACCTTTGAGAATGCCGCCTGCAGAGTCATTCGCTCCAACTTTCAGCTTCCCTGCGCCATTCGTATTAATCCCCGAATGCGTGCCCGTGAAAATTTGCTCCGAGTCTTTATAAACGGTGAGCGAATTTCCGGCCATAACAAGGGTGAAAACAGCTTCTTCACCGACGGCCCAATTTGTTGCGGCAGGAGCAGTTGTCCCTCCACCGTTAAATTCCGCTCGCAACTTCCCGTCGTTCATATATCCGAAACGAATGTCTACCCCGGATCCCTGACCATTCCCAGGCGAATAGCCGACGAAAGCCGCTCTAATGTTTCCAGCTGTAGTATCGTACACAAAGTCTTCGTTCTTTGTTACGGTAATACAAAACGTCTTGTTGCCATTCCCTGCAATACCGAGAGCATTGCCCGTAGCTTCGAGGCTAACTCCGGCCGTATTGGCCGCTCCGAAAACAAGCCCGGCATCCGTAAGCGACACGTTTGCATTGGACAAAGTGCTCGTAATTGCCGTCGTGTTTTTATTCGTATAACCGTCAAGCAGGTCTCCGGTATAGGAAGAAATCGTATTACCGCTTTGAGACGTAAAATCCCAATAGGTGACACCAATATCTTCCGCGTTGGCACTGGTCGCGCCTGCAGCAACAAGGGCTGCAATCGTGATATAGTTTTTCATGATTTTGAACTTGGGGGTTAACAAAAATAGGGTGGCACTACTGTGCGGTATTGAAAAACTTCAGGCAAGCTCAAAGTATATGGCGGTAATAGAAAATCCACGACTTGTGGCCCGTCGCGCCGCACCTGCCTACGGCGAAGTTTAAGAGCTTAAGGCTACCCATAGAAATTCAAAATCAGTCTCAACGATTAAGTTATGTGCGCCGG
>JAFYWY010000012.1 GCA_017546455.1 Opitutales bacterium | reverse complement strand
CGACGCACGGAATATAAATCCGTGACGAACGGCGCGCAAAACACGTGGTTGCGCTTCCTCTACGACGGCTATCTCTGTGTACAGGTGCTCTATTCGAACGAGCCGTACAATGTGTTCAAAGAGTTCGTTTGGGATCCGACGGAACCGGTCGCCACGCGTCCGCTGGTGTTCCGCTACGCGCCGAACAGTTTGAATTTGTTTTACGCTTTCGACGGGAACAAAAACGTCTCGGACGTGTTCTACCGGATGAATTCGAACGGGATCGGTGCACACTACGACTACGCGCCCTTCGGCGGAACGACCCGCACGCGCAGCGATTCGTCCGCTTCGTTCGACATCGTTGTGCTCAACCCGTTCCGCTTCTCCTCGGAATACTACGACTCTGAACTCGATCTCGTTTACTACAACTACCGCCACTACTCGCCCTCGCTCGGCCGCTTCCTCTCCCGCGACCCCATCGAAGAACAGGGTGGTCTAAACCTCTATGCATTCGTCGGGAATAATGGGGTTTGCTATTTCGATCTGCTTGGGAATGCAGCGCCAGCTGTTTTATTGCCGTTAGGAATAACAATTTCCGCGGCGGAAGCAGCCGCAGCGGTAATGGGGTTGAGTGTTGCGGCATGTTTGAGTGATCCTACTTGTCGGGAGTTGGCTCTTCGCTATACGCAAGATGGAATAACAGAAGTTCTTGTAAAAGCTCGCCAACTCGCTTGTGTTGCCGCGTATCATGAGTATCATCATCTTTCTTGCCGAAAATGTTCCAGTAGATCGCCTGTAATGCATTCGACTCTTAATTGCGCGTGTTGGGGGCATGTTGTGCTTTGGAGAAGTGCATACCTCTCAATGAAGTGTGATTATTTTTTGGAGGGGAGTATTAAGAGTCCGCAAGGCTCTATTGAAAAAGAAAGAGGGCATCAAGAGCAGTTAGAAAATGCTATACGAGCGATGAAGAAATGCTGTGAAAATTTATGTTCAGATGATGATGAGTAAGAATAAGAGTCCAACATCCATTGAAATTGCACCAGGGCTACTTTGCGGAGATCTTGATGCAGGCCCTGCATTAAAAATTTTTGAGAATAAATCAGTGGAAGATGTCGTCAGTTATTTACTAAACGAAGCTGAAAATCCTTACGATATCTTTGAATATTTTTATTTTATGAGTTCTTCCGCGTTTCTGTTTTATTTCCCAATCTTCGAGAAATACATATCGCAAGATCACGAGAAAACAGGTGAAATAGATGAGGTTTTTATTTGGGCGCTTTTAAAACTGATCGAAGTAAGGAAAGTCGAATTTTTAGAGCACAATATAGATTTTTTACCTCTCCGGAAACGCCTGGATGTTATTATGCCAGAATTGGCAAATAGGGATAAATCGTCTGAATCGGCAGAGGTGAGTATTCTATGGGAAAGAATAAAAACAAAAATTTAGTTTTGTTTTTGCACAGACTCCTCCAATGGAACCGATTTTTATTCATCTCTCTATGGGGCGCAATGAGTTTTCCTATGCGTTTGACACTATAGGCAATAGAAATACCGCGCTGGAGGCGGGAGCGGCGCGCACCTATTCCGTGAACGATTTGAATCAATATACGAGTGTCACCTTGGACGAAACGGTGTCGTCGTCGCTTCAATACGATGCGGACGGGAACGCGACTCAGATAGAGCCGTCGACGGGAACGTGGCAAGTCTCCTACAACGCGGAAAACCGTCCGGTGCGTTTTGAGAACGCGGCAACGCAAACGGTCGTGGAATGCGCTTACGACTCGCAAGGCCGCCGCTTCGAGAAGAAAGTGACGGTTTCGGGAGCGACGACCTTGCACCATCGCTACATCTATCGCGGGTACTTGCAAATCGCGGCGCTTGATTTGACGCGTTCGGCGCATCCGGCGCTGTGGTTCGTCACCTGGGATCCGTCTCAACCGACGGCGACGCGTCCGCTCGCGATTCAAAAAGACGGCACGTGGTTCACCTACGGCTACGACCTCACGAAAAACATCTGCGAAGTCTTCGGACCGGCCGGCTACATCCGAACCGCGTACAGTTACACTCCGTTCGGCTCGGTTTCCGCTTCCGAAAACGGCGTTATCCAACCCTTCCAATGGTCTTCGGAAGTTTACGATTCCGAACTCGACTTTGTTTACTACTATTACCGCCACTACTCGCCCTCGCTCGGCCGCTTCCTCTCCCGCGACCCCATCGAAGAACAAGGCGGGACAAATTTGTATGCATTCGTGGGGAATAAGCCTATAAATTTCGGCGATTGGAAAGGACTTGAAGTCTATGCCGTTTTGGATACGACTGCTGGAGTGTTGGTAATATCGGACAATGGCTCGGCAAAGACAATTGAAGCAAAAGCGAATACGGGAGGACGGTACGATGCGAATGGGAATTGGATTCCAGGAGACGCATCGAGCGAATATGAAGTTCCGGCGCCTCCAGGAAAGTACGTGATTGTTTCAGAGCCTGAAGATAAGCATGAAAAAAAAGACCCCAAAGATGTTTGGTTTGGTCTGTTTAGAGATGATGGTTTCCTCAATGATAAGTTTTACGATAAAGATCGTTGTAAAAAAAGAGACGGAATTAGGCTTCACAAAGGGCGTTTGAGCTATGGCTGTGTGACAGTTTTCAAAGGACAGGAGAAACTATGGAGCGACATTGTAAGTCTCATTCGTAGCACAAAACAAGGAGAACCAATAAGGTATGGATTTTGTTGTAGAAACAAGGTGCTTAGATATGGCACGCTGATTATTACGAACAATGGCTCAAAACCAGAAACAGCCTCTTCTCCAGAGGGAACGGAATTATTCAAAAAAGAAAAGAGATATCGATGAGAACGATAGTGTATGTTTCAGTGATTGTAATTTCCGTTGCTCTAATCTCTGTGTGTGCCTTATCAAACAACTATGTTGCTCTTGTTGTTTACGAGAAGGACTCTGTCGAGTATGCGTTTTTTCGTCTGAATAAATTTAGAAGTCTAAGTTTTAACGAGAGCGATATTGACTGGGCGCTTGATAACGTTCGTTGGAATGCCTCCCTATCGTTACTTGTGTACGGGGAATTATGGGTGCTTACAAAGATTAATTCGGGGCTCGAAGATCGTTTAAAAGAAACGTATCGAGGCAATGAATTGGCGGAATTAATTTTGAGGGAAGGAGAGCAATGCTATGCGGAGTGGTATCGGAATGGGAATTTTATTTGTGAGGATAAAAAGTAACATCTCCGATAGCACACTCAACCTGACTCGCTCGGCCGCTTCCTCTCCCGCGACCCCATCGAAGAACAAGGCGGACTCAATCTGTATGCGTTTGTCGGGAACGATTCTTTGTTAAAATTGGACGTACTAGGGGCTTTTAAAACAACAAGCTTTCTTTTTGCAACTTATATAAGCAGAGCTCAATGGCATATTCCATTGGAGCCTGTCGTATTTTCCGACATTGATAATGAGGTGAGAAATGCTTCTCAAGTGTCGATTTCCTGGGCTTTGAAAGAGTATCTGAAACTAATCGCGCACGATAAAAAAGGAAGGCAAAAGATCCGCTTTCGAGACTTTAATATTGCGCCATTTGATTCGAGGAGATACTTGTCTGTGACCACGCAAGGTCTGAAGTATACAGTTAACTCATCTTTCACTGTTCTAATTTCGGGAGATGTGTCTTTTTGTTGTTTCAACTCCAGGGTATTTTCTTTAGGAGGAGAGGTAAATGTTACTTGGGTTGACGAGATGGATGCTAATTCGTTTTGGGAGTACTACAACAAGGAGATTGTAAATGGTGGAGGATGGTCGCTTGGAGGAACTATTGCATGGCTTGGAGAAGGGGTAGTTGATCTTGTGGGAGATCGTTTACTTAATGCAAATTTTGACTTTAATATTTTATATCAAATCGACTTAGACCATCTTAATTAAGGAGAAATCAAATGAAGCGTGTATTATGTGTAATAGTTGGGCTTTGGGTTGCAGGAGGGATTTTCGTGATATCCTTATTCTTTAAAAACCACTTTGGAGAAAACGAGTGGACGACGACAAGTTGGGATGAAATCGGCTTGGAAAAAGACATGGACAAATTCTTTTCCGTGATGCCACTTGCAGAAGGCTCCCTCGAGAATTGCGAGCTTTTCCTATCTGAAGAATCTTGGAATGAATTCAGTCGCCCGAGCATTCGCTATGTTTACGGGCGAATAAAGCTGGATCCGAAAAAGAAGGATTTTTACCGGAAGAAAGTAAAAGAACACCCATCAATTTTTGGTAAAAAGGATTCGGAGATGCTTAAAACGTCTGTATTGTTTCCTTTTGTCACAGAAATTTGCAAGAACGCCTGCAAGCCCGCAGAGTTGCCCCCGCGCGCACTCTGCATCTTAGTTTATTCGCATACGATTGTTGCACTGACAAATAGTCCGGAGCTTTTTATAGAAGATACGCTTCCAAATTCAAAATCTTATTCGGACGAAGCTCCGTATATTTATTTTTACTTCTCTCCCTATGAGATGTTCCGCTACTCTAACGCAGGAGGAACTATTGAGCTATGAAGCTTCGAAAAATTATTATAACAACGTGTTTGCTTCTATTTCTTTCCCTAAGCGGAACGGCATACATCGTATATCAGCATTATGAGGAATCCCGTTGGCGCAGAATTATCGCCGAAAAAGAATCGGAAGGCTGGAAAGCGGATGAGGTTTTTGGGGTTCCGGGGAAATTTAAAGATTGGTACTTCGTCCATGTCAGCAGAGGGACAGCTTTCTCCTCGGGTGTTATTAGTGAGGGACGAGTCGTTCAAACGATAAACGTATCTCCGATTCCGCCGAAGCAGGAAGCCCTTGTTGCTGTTTTTCAAAAGCAGGGATTTGATTTTTTTGTCGTTGTTTTGCGCTAAAATAAAGCGACTTGAGCCAAAGGTATAAGTCAAAAGCGAATACGAGTCATTTGCAAAAAAAGGAAAGGGGAAAAGGATGAAAGCTAAAATCTTATCCATATTCGTCTGTTTGATTTTGTCCACGCATGCTCTGTGGGGGATTAGCAAAGACAAGTGGCGACTTCTTGAAGAAAGCGGAGACAAAAATAAGATAAGCTCTTTTTTATCTCTTAAATGCATTGAGACGTTTTTTCGAGAGGACAATCAATCAGGGAAAGAAGTGCTCGCAACGTCCAAAGAGATTCCCGTGCAAGCAACCTGCTTGATCCAAAGCAACTTTGTTCCTTCTGAGCGCTTTCAAGCTAGGCTAAAGTCTCTCTTTAAAGCGGTTCGCTTGGAGTATGTTCGGGATACGTGCGTCTTGTGGATGGATTTGGCAACGACTACTTCGGAGGATTTTTCCTTCGTCGATTTTTTTACTTCCGCCGGGCAACATACATTCTACGTAAAAGGGAAATTCCCAAAACCTCATTCCTTTATTAAGGCAACGGGCGATTTTTACTATTCCGAGGACTCGCAAGGAATTTATTTAAAAATCCCAATTGTCAATAAAGCGACAAGCGAAGCCTTCTCTTTTGAAGTCTGGATGAAAAAGAAGCTTACGTCGACTTGGGAAGATGCAATACAACTAAAGAAGAAGGCTACTTTAGAGCACTTAAACATCTTTTTGCCTTATTGTGCGTTTTGCTCGGAGTCTGAGTTTTCAGAAATCCTTCCTTTTAAAATGATTTACGGAATCGCCGAGAATGAACCTCTTTTGTTGGAAAATTGTTCTGAGCGTACGAATTTTAGGCTGTCTTCGGACGGCATTTTCTTCTCTACGGATTTCAAGGCGCGTTTAGTCGGAATCGGCGGCGCTCAAGAATCAGGGCGAACAGTTTTTGTTAATCGTCCATTTAAATTCCTGCTTTCTTCTGAAAAGACGTGGAGATATTTGGGCGTAATCCAAGCTCCCTGTACCCCCAAAGAAGAGTAGAGGTAATTAAATGTGCTGATAATTCAAGAATGAGGGGCACTTCCTCTTTCTCCTCCATCGAAAAACGGTGTGTGTGGGTGCGGATTGTGCGGAATGTAAAAAAACAAAAAAGACTGTTGACAGTCGGGAGGGGAAATCGCTTGAATAGTCGTTCAACAATTTTTTTTCAGAAAGCTATGAAAGTTTCATCTTCACTTAAAAATCTTAAGGTGCGTCACCCGAACTGCCAGGTCGTTCGTCGCAAAGGCCGCATCTACGTCATCAATAAGACCCACCCGCGCTACAAGGCGCGCCAGGGTTAATCCTCGCGTTTTAATTTTAGCTTAGGAAATTTTTACCGTGAAAAAAGATATCCATCCTTCGATCAACAACGTTTGCTTCCGCGACGTTTCCTCCGGTCGCCAATTTTTGACCAAGTCCACGCTTTCCTCCAAGGAAAAGATCACGGTTGACGGCGAAGAATACTACGTTATCCCGCGCGACGTCACTGCGGACTCGCACCCGGCTTACACGGGCGAAAAGCGCTTCGTCGACACCGCCGGCCGCGTCGAAAAGTTCCAGAACAAGTTCTCGCGTCGCCGCGCACGCTAATTCGGGAATTTCCCTTTCAAGCGCATTTCTCCGCAAAACGGAGAGATGCGCTTTTTATTTTTTACGGGAATTGTCGTTTGTCTTTTAAGAGCGAATCGATTAATTTCCCGCGACAAGGAATCCCTCCATGGAAGTAATTCGGAACGTCGATCGCGAAAAGAAGCTGCGGCAGACCACGCTTTGGCTCAACAGCCTGATGGCGTTTTGCGCCTTGTTTAGCCTCGCGTCCATCGTGACGGCTCTCGGCTGGCAACTGAGCGAAACTCAGGTGACGGTTTTGCTGGCGCTGTCATACGCGAATCTCGGCGTTTTCTTGTCGGAGGAAGTCGCACGCCTTTTTTGTATTTATAAATCCGTTTGGAATTATCTGCGGACCTGCCTGGCCGAACTGCTTTTGACTTTGGCGATTCCTGTTGCGGCCGTTTTAGGGGCGGATTATTGGAGTAGCCCCGACTCTGCGAAATCCTTCGTCTGTCTGCTGCATCTGCTACTGATCGCCGTTGTGGGCGTGCGCCTTTTGCGCTTCCGCGGGAAAATCGAAGCCGTTAAGCGCTTGAGCCCGGGGCACGTTTTTATCTTTAGCTTCGCCGCCCTGATTTTATGCGGGACGCTGATGTTGCTGACGCCGAGGGCGAGTGTTGACGGCATTTCCTGCACGGATGCGCTGTTTTTTGCGACGAGTGCCGTATGCGTGACGGGACTTGTCCCCGTGGAGAGTTTGCCGGCAACGCTGACCCAGTTCGGGCAATATATTTTGCTCGTGCTCGCGCAGCTGGGCGGCTTGGGCGTGATGTCCATTACCTATTTCTTTGCCTACTTCTTTGCGGGCGGACTTTCGATTCGCAATCGCTTTGCGTTTCAGGACCTGTTCAGCGAAGACAATCTTACGCAAATCGGGCTCGTCCTCGGCGTGCTTGTCGGCTTTACCTTTTCCGTCGAGACGCTCGGTGCGCTCTGGATTTATTTTTCCTATGCGGCGGAGCATGCGGCGGATCCGGTTTTCTTTTCGGTGTTCCACGCGGTCATGGCGTTTTGTAATGCGGGATTTTCGACGCTTCCGCAGGGCTTGGCGACGCACGGAATTCCCGTGCAGACGGATTTCATCTTCGCGATTATTGCGCTTTCCGTCATCGGCGGAATCGGTTTCCCCGTTCTCAAAAATTTCTGGCTCGTCACGCTCGGGGCTTTGCGGCGGCGCTTGTGGCCGCGTCGCGTGTCTATGCCGGCGCGCCTTTCCACGCACTCAAAAATTGTTTTGGTGACGGGCGGTTTGTTGCTCGTGGCGGGGACGGTTTCGCTTCTGCTCACGGCAATCGGTTCCGGAGAGGTCGATTTCATGCGGGCGTTTTTCCTGTCAGCGACCACGCGCACGGCGGGATTCGATATCGGCAATACCGCTTTACTGCCGCCCGGTACGCTCCTGATCATGATGGTGCTGATGTTTATCGGCGGCGCTCCGTTTTCGACGGCGGGCGGGATTAAGGTGACGACCTTTGCCGTCGCGGTGCTTTCAATCCGTCAGTTTCTGTCGGGAAAACACGACTTGGAAATTTTCGGGCGGCGTCTTCATGGCGACATCGCGCATCAGGCACTCGCCATTGTCGTGCTGACGGCGTTGTTCTTCGCCTCGGTTGCCATCGTCCTTTGTACTCTGCATCCGGAAATCAACGGAGAGTTTTTGTTGTTTGAGTCGATTTCCGCTGTCGCGACGGTCGGGGTTTCCTGCGGGGTAACGCCTATGCTTTGCGATGCTGCCAAGTGTGTGTTGGTGGTTGCGATGTTTGTCGGGCGTATCGGAATCCTGCTCTTCCTGGCGTCGTTTATCCGTCGCCGGGCACCGTCGGGAGCGCGCCTTCCCGAAGACTCCATTGTCCTTTCTTAGCTCGTTCGACTGTCTTTTCTTGCCGGGCGGGGCGATTTTCGAAAATTGACATCTTCAGTCTTGTTCGTGAGAATGCTACCGCATTATGAAACTCGAACATTCTCCTAAAGTCGCAGTTGTAACGGGCGCCGGTCGCGGAATCGGCAAGGCAATCGCCGAAAGCCTGGCTTCGTCCGGACACACGGTCATCTGCGTTTCCAAGAATCCGTCCTCGTGCGGCGCCGTTGCCGATGCAATTACGGCGGCGGGCGGAAAAGCGGTCGCCAAGGCTGTGGACGTCTCCGATGCCAATGCCGTTGCCGCTGTTTGCGAAGAAATTCTTAAGGAATACGGTTGCGTTGATATTCTCGTGAATAACGCCGGGATCACCAAGGACGGACTCGTTATGCGTATGACCGACGAAGATTGGTCCGATGTGTTGCAGACGAATCTTTCCAGCGCATTCTACTGGGTCAAGGGCTTCCTGCGCCCGATGACGAAGAAGCGTTGGGGCCGTATCGTGAACATTTCGTCCGTGACGGGCGTTCAGGGCAACGCGGGCCAGGCGAACTACGCTGCCGCCAAGGCCGGCCTCATCGGTTTGACGAAGGCGCTTGCGCGTGAATTCGCAACGCGTTCCATCACGGTCAATGCCGTTGCCCCCGGATTTATCACGACGGATATGACCGCCGTGCTTCCGGAAGAAGTGCAGCAAAAAATCAAATCCGCCATCCCGTTGGCCCGCTTCGGCGCTCCCGAAGACATCGCGGCAACCGTCAATTTCCTCTGCTCCGAGAACGCAGGTTACATCACAGGTCAGTGTTTTTCGGTTGACGGCGGCATGGCAATGTAACAGGATTCACCCCCATTGCCGGGAGGGCCTAAAACCTTAACGGTGATCTAAACTCAACAATCAGAAATTTTAACCATCAAACAATAAAGAACTATGGCAGAAAAAACCATCGAACAACGCGTTAAAGACATCATCGTCGCTCAGCTCAATGTCAACGAAGAGCAGCTCACGCCGGAAGCCTCCTTTATGGGCGACTTGGGTGCTGACTCGCTCGACCTCGTCGAATTGATCATGGCCTTCGAAGAAGAATTTAAGGACGAAATCAACGGCGAAATTCCGGAATCGGATTCGCAGAAGCTCCAGACCGTCGGTCAGGTTATCGAATACATCTCCGCTAAGGCCGGAAAATAAGCACCGGGCACAACGCGTGCTCATGCATCCTTAACCCTTAATTTTATCCGAGTGCAAGCCGAAGCTAATACAAGAAGAGTCGTTGTAACGGGTATCGGCATCGTTTCCCCGATCGGGAACGGCGTCCAAGCCTTCTGGGAAGGTCTCGTCGCCGGTAAGAACGGTGTCTCCACGGTAACCCGCTTCAATACTGAAGGTCTCACCTGTACGGTCGCTGCCGAAGTCAATGACTTGGACATGGACAAGTACATGGATCCGAAGGAGCAGAAACGTAACGACCGTTACACGCGCTATGCCGTTGCCGCATCCAAGATGGCAATGGAAGACGCGGGCCTGAAGGTCGGCGACGTTGAGCCGAGCCGTATCGGTGTTATCATCGGTTCCGGAATCGGAGGCATGGAAACGATTGAGACGCAGTCCGCCGTTCTCGTTGAGAAGGGCGCCCGCCGCGTTTCGCCGTTCATGATTCCGATGCTCATTTCGAACATGGCCTCGGGAGTCGTCGCAATCGACATGAAGGCACAGGCCGTTAACTACGGCATTGTTTCCGCATGCGCATCCGGCTCTCACGCCCTCGGGGAAGCGCTCCGCCACATTCGTAGCGGACACGCGGACGTCATGATTGCAGGCGGTGCCGAAGCGGCGATTACGCGCCTCGGCTTTGCCGGATTCTGCAACATGAAGGCTCTCGCGACGAAGTACAACGACACGCCGGAAACGGCTTGCCGTCCCTTCGACGCCACGCGTGACGGCTTCATCATGGGTGAAGGCGCCGGGGTGCTCATTCTCGAGACCTACGAACGCGCAATTGCACGCGGTGCTAAGATTTACGCGGAATTCGCAGGATACGGCGCTTCGTGCGACGCGTATCACATCACCTCCCCGTCTCCGGACGGATCCGGTTTGGCTCTCTGCATGGCGCAGGCGCTGACCGATGCGGGCGTGAATGCGAACGAAGTGGACTACATCAACGCTCACGGAACCTCCACGCCGTACAACGATAAGTTTGAAACGGCTGCGATTAAACGTGTTTTCGGCGACCACGCCTACAAGCTTGCCGTCAGCTCGACGAAGTCGATGACCGGTCACTTGCTCGGGGCTGCCGGCGGCGTAGAAGCGGCTGCAGCCGTTCTCGCCATCGCGAACGGTATCGTTCCGCCGACAATCAACTACGTGAACCCGGATCCGGAATGCGATTTGGATATCGTCCCGAATCAGGCTCGCAAAATGGACGTCAAGGTTGCGGTTAGCGATAACCTCGGCTTCGGCGGACACAACGCGGCGCTTGTTTTCCGCAAGATCTAAGCGTTTTCCCTCTAAAAAGCGTCTCTGCGAATCTTTCGCAGGGGCGCTTTTTTTGTCGAAAAAAATGCGGGAAGGCTTAAGCTTGTGCGTATGGAAAACCCCGCACAGCCCCCGCAATTCAAACACGTCAGAGCCTACGAAAATCTTGATTTTCTGAACAGCCCCGTTGCTCGCACCATTCGTGTTCAATGTGAGATGCTGGAGCCGTATTATCGGCTTTATCCGTACGGAATAAGAAAGACGCTGGTTATGTTCGGATCGGCGCGTACGCTTCCTCGGGAAGATGCGGAAGCGGATTATGAGCGGGAAAAGCGACGCCTCGAAAATTCTCCGCTCCCCGCAGCGGAAAAGGCCCTGCGCCTGGCCGTTGCCGAGCGCGCCCTGAAAAACGCGCATTATTATGAGTCGGCACGCAAGCTTGCTTACGATTTGACGGTGTGGTCGCGAGAACGTTTCCCGAATCCGGCGGACGGCTACTACATTTGCTCCGGCGGCGGTCCCGGTATCATGGAGGCGGCCAATCGCGGGGCCTACGAGGCGGGCGGAAAATCGCTCGGCCTGGGTATTCAATTACCCTTCGAGCAGAAGCCGAATCCCTATATTTCTCCGGAGTTTGACTTTGAGTTCCGCTACTTCTTCATCCGCAAGTACTGGTTCCTATATCTCGCTCATGCGCTGATTGCTTTCCCCGGCGGCTTCGGAACGATGGATGAGCTTTTTGAAATGCTTACGCTCGTTCAGACGAATAAGGCAGGGAAAAAGATTCCGATTGTGCTTTTCGGCGAAGAATTTTGGCGCTCTATTATCAATTTCGAAAAATTTGCCGAACTCGGCTATATTTCTAAGGAAGATCTCGACATCTTCCATTTCTGCGACAGCGTGGATGATGCTCGCGAACTCATCATCCGGGAGATTACTTCGCAGGATTCGATGATTGCGCGAGATGTCGCCGAACGCAGCGAAGACGGTTTGCAGCCGCACGAGCTCGATAAGCGTTGCTCGCGCGGCTTCATCAAGCCCGGAAACGCATAGTTCCCGCGCCTCCACGCGCCTGATTTTGAAAAGAATTTTATAAAAATGTATCGAACGCTCTTTGTCTTACTGACTGTATTTCAATTATTCATTCTTTCCGCAGCCGGATTATTCGGGACGGAGAGTACGGTGACGGCGGAGGACAAGGCGCTCGTAAGTGCGGCGGAAAAGGGCGAGAAGCTTTTTTATACGGCAACGCTCAACGAGTCCGTTTTTATTAACGATCGGGAGGTGCTTTACAACACTCGCGCGACGGTGCGCGTGCTTCAGGGAAACTTCGAGTCGGTTGTTTTCGAGGTCTTGGGCGAGGGCGATATTATCGGTGTGAACGGCCCGCAGGTGCGCGATTGGAGCGTGCGGCGTGCGGGTTCGCGCGTTTTCCTCGAGATGCGGCCGAACGCCGTTATTCCCGTGGGCAAGACCTTTGACGCGACGATTGTCGGGCGCAAGAGCTTGGAATTGCCGGCGACGCTTACGCCGATGATGTTCACCGGGACGGATGCAACCGCTTTTTCCGGGATGGTGCGTATCGTCTCGATGCCGGACATTCGCCTTTACGGAAAACAGTCGCGCGGGCTTTTGCCGATCGGGACGAGCGAGCGCAACGAATTGGCGTTCAGCATCAACGGGACGCCTTCTCTGCGCCTGGATATTGCGCGCGGCAACGAATTGCTTGCGCCGGTTGCGCTGGAATCCTTTTCGCTGCGCGGTGCGATCGAGCGCGGGGCAGCGCACTTCCGTATGCGTGCCGTTGCGAGCGTCCGCGAAGTCGGTGCGGAAATTGCCGTTCTTTCCGGTGACGCGGCCCTGAAAAATTTCGAAGCCTCTGCCGATTTCTCGGTGCGCGCGGCAATTAATCCCGAGACCAATCTGCCGATTTACTACCTCAAATTCCCGCATCGCGGTGATTTCGAGGTGAATCTTGAGTT
>JAFYWY010000100.1 GCA_017546455.1 Opitutales bacterium | reverse complement strand
GCCGCATAGCACATATTGTCATCACCGTCCCAAGTTTTATTGACGTCGTACCAACCGTAATAAGTTCCGTCGGACTGATAAATTCCGGAAGCCCAATATTCTTCAGCCGAAGCAACAGCGGCAGTTAGGCACAACGAACAAGCAAGTAAGCGAGAGAGAGTCATAATAACGTAGATCTTGCCGCAGAGAGTAGCGGACACACCCTTTCGAATCAATCTCTATCGGAATTTACGGCTTCCTTTTTCAATCGGAAGACTCCTGTAATTTGACATTGAGAACAATTCTCATTTTCAATTTGACAAATGAAAATGAATCTCATTTGCTTTGCTCACTTTCTACAAAACAAAACTTAAATGAGCAAACAAACAAAAACGAAACTTGCGGCGCTACTGTTCTTGGCAGCTCTTCCCGCAATTAACGCGTTCGGCGGCATTTTTGTGATTACCGACGACGCCGCTCCCGCCGGTACGGGGGATTTGGAGGTAACGCTCAACTGGGAAGCCTCCGCAACAACGGACCACCGCCATTGCTTAAGCATCGCTCCCGCCGTCGAATTCGCCTACGGGGCGACGGAAACACTCGAAATCGCCGCCTCGCTCGACTTCGGTCATGAGTACATGAGCACGCGCTACGCTCGCAAGATTGCGGAATCCCGCACGCATGATTTCAATTTCACCGGCATTTCCGTCGCGTTGAAAAACATGATTCTCGATCCCGAAAACCAAGAGCTTCCCTTCGGTCTCTCGCTCACCGGCGGATTCAGCTGGGCTTTCGCGGGAGCAGATCAATCAAGTGCGCGCGACATCACCTTCGAACTCGGTCTCATTTTTCAAAAGAACCTCCTGAACAACGACCTCGTACTCGCCTTCACGCCGGTCGTCGCTTTCAGCTCCGCCAAAGGCGATCCCGCAGACGGCAGCACGGATTCGACCTTCGACTCCACGGAATATTCACTCGCAGCGGGTGCTTCCTACCATGTCGGCAACGGTTTCCGCGTCGGCTTCGAAGGCGTTTACTCCATTGTCTATGCTGCGGACGGATTCGATGACGATCAGTTCTACGCCGGCCCGAATTGCTGCTACGAAGCGGAAAACTGGTGGCTGACCGTCACCGTAGCCCCGCGCCTTTTCACTTCGGCGGACGACATTCTCATCGCCGGACAATTCGGATACGTCTTCTGAATTCATGTCGGGAGCGCAGGTCCAACGGGGCTTATTTGCCATACTTCGATTCCTCCCCGCCAAGCCTGCGCACCGATATCGTTTTTGAAAATGAAAATCATTTGTAATTATCCCCCTCAAAACGCTAAGATAGGATGAAATTCTCAGTATTAGCACCCATGTTTCCTCTATCAGAAGCCAAAATCGGAGCACGCGTACGGGTCCAGTCCATGGACGTGGATGAGCCCGTCAACCAACGTCTCCTTGCGTTCGGGTTGACCCCCGGAGCGGACGTGAGCATTGTTCACGTTGCACCTTTAGGGGATCCGATTGCGATTTCGTTCTGCTCGCAAAAAGTAATGATTCGCCGCTGCGATGCCGCACGCGTCATGGTCGAGCCGCTCTCAAACTAATTTCATAAGGTTAGAAAAAAAAATCGGGAACGTCGCAGGAAACACTAAGCATACGGCGATTTGTGGCGCCAACCCCCTGCGGCGTTCCCGAACATTCCTCACCCGCGTATTATGGAAAATATTTCTGAAGAACATGCCTGCTGTTGCGGGGAAAACCGCAACTACGACGAAGCCGACATCCCGGAAATCCTTCCGGCCCCGGAACCGAGCGGATTGCCGAACGTCGCTCTCATCGGCAATGCCAACACCGGAAAAACCACGCTGTTTAACTCGCTGACCGGCCTGCGGCAGCACGTCGGCAATTATCCCGGCGTGACCGTCACCAAGTATTCCGGCCCGCTCAAACTTTTTCACGGCGAAAAAATCGAACTGACCGACCTGCCCGGCATCTACTCGCTCGCCGCTACGTCCAAAGACGAACGCGTCGTCATCGACGTCCTTTCCGGACGTATGGCGAAAAAAGGCGCGCCGCGTCCGGACGCCATCGTCTGCGTCGTAGATGTCAATAACCTCCAGCGCAATCTCTTTCTCGCGACGCAGGTGGCCGAACTCGGCATTCCGATGGTGCTCGTGCTCAACCAAATCGACGTCGCACGGCGAGACGGTCTCAAAATCAACACAGACCTGTTGCGGGAACGCCTCGGCATTCCCGTCATCTCCGTCTCTGCCCGCCGCGGCGAAGGCATCGACGCGCTCAAGCAGGCGATTGCCGACGTCTTGAAAAACGGCAACAAGATGAAAACCGTTTCCTGGAACGCCGGTACGCGCAAAGCGATTGAAACGCTGCGTAACGGGCTTTCCGAAGAAGTGAGCAAGCGTGTCAGCGACGCCGAGCTCCAACGCGTGATTTTCGACGTCGCTTCCTTGGTCGCCAACCGCCTCAAGGGCGAAGACATCGAATACATCGGCGAGCTTTTGAAAAAGGCGCGTGCCTGCATCCGCGACGCGGGCGAAAATCCGCATTCCACGGAGGCACTCCAGCGCTACGCCTTTATCAGAGAAATACTCGCAGGCGTCATGCACCGCGGCAAAGACCGCACGACCGTCACCTCGCTCGTCGATAAATTTCTGCTCAACCGCGTTTTCGGCATCCTCTTTTTCCTTGCCGCCATGTGGGGCGTTTTCTGGTGCATCTACGCTCTGGCCTCGTTCCCGATGGACTGGATTGACGGTTGGTTCAGCGCTCTCGGCGAAAGTATCGGAGCGAAGCTGGAAGGCAGCCCGATCTTCCAATCGCTCGTGGTGGACGGCATCATCGCCGGCGTCGGCGGCGTACTCGTCTTCCTCCCGCAAATCCTGATTCTGTTTTTCTTCCTCGGCTTGCTCGAATCGACCGGCTATATGGCTCGAGCGGCGTTTCTGATGGACAAGCTTTTCGGCTGGTGCGGCTTGAACGGCAAGAGCTTTGTCCCGATGCTTTCCGGTTACGCCTGCGGGATTCCCGGCATCATGGGCGCACGCACGATTGAAGATCCGAAAGCCCGCTTGGCCACCATTCTCGCCGTTCCGTTTATGAGCTGCGGCGCGCGTATGCCGGTTTACGTCCTGATGTGCGCCCTGCTCGGTCGCATCACGAATCCGACGACGGCCACACTCGTGTTTATCGGCATGTACTTTGTCGGCATCCTCGTCGCCGTACCCGTCTCCTGGTTTTACACGAAATACATTCTGAAATCGAAGACCGCTCCCTTCGTCCTCGAAATGCCGCGCTATCAGTTGCCGCGCCTCCGCGACATCGGCCTGCGCGTCTGGCAAAGCGGCTGGGAATACACGCGCCGCGCGGGAACGATTATCTTCGCCATGTCGGTGATCATTTGGGCGCTCTCGTACTTCCCGCGCAACGAGGCAACGGAAGAACGGGCCCGCACGGAATTCGTCGCGGAAACGGCAGCCGCCCAAAACATTACGCTCGCCGAATCGGCAAAGCTCCTTGAGACGGCGGAATCCGCGGAAACCCCGACCGCCGCACAGGCAGAGCTCGTCAGCGCGCTCTCCAACAAAATCGGCGGAGCCTGGATGGAAGATTCCTACATCGGCCGCTTCGGGAAATTCTGCCAGCCGATCTTCGCTCCCTGCGGCTTTGACTGGCGCATTACCGCCGGTGTCATCGGAGCCTTCCCGGCACGCGAACTCATCGTTTCCACACTCGGCATCACCTACAGCCTCGGCGGCGATGTCGACGAAGAAAGCGAGGGCCTTTACGAATCGATGGAAAAATCGACGCACGCCGACGGCACGCCCGTGTTCACGATTCCGGTCATCATCGGCATCATGGTGTTCTTCGCACTCTGCGGTCAGTGCCTCGCGGAAATCGTCGTCATCGCGCGCGAATCCTCCTGGAAATGGGCCGGCATCGCTTGGGCTCAGATGACCTTCCTCGCCTGGCTCGGCGCCGTCCTCTGCTACCAAATCGGCAATCTGCTCGCTTAATATAAACAGAGAATCGCGGGCTGTGACCGGTGAACAAGAAACAGCACAATTTCCAAAAACCGTTCACGGCCGACCCTTACCATTCACCTTCCGATGCTCGATATCCTCTTAGTTTCGATTTTCGTCCTCGGCTCCCTGCTTTACCTCGCGGTACTCGTCGCCAAGAAAATCCGTGCCCTGCGTGATTCGAAGTCGGCCGCCGGATGCGCCTGCGGGACACAATGCGACGCCAAACGATCGCTCTTGCGCGGCCG
>JAFYWY010000099.1 GCA_017546455.1 Opitutales bacterium | reverse complement strand
TACCTATGATATAAAACTGAATTCTCCCCATGCGGATGAATAACCTACTCAGTTCTTCCATGGAAGAATCTCGAGTAACCATCGTAGTAATTTTAGGTAACAAAACCCCGGGAATAGCAGTAGCGATTGCGGTATAAAACCCGATAATTCTGATTGCGACAGCGTAAACCGCAACAACCGATGTTCCCGACGTATATCCCAAGATAAACTGCCCCGAGCTCCAACAGATACGTTCTGCCGCAACGCCTAAAAATATAAAAAATGAATACCCCGAAATTTCCTTGAGTAACCCCCAATCGATATTGGTAAAAAGAAGCCGGATCTTTATTTTTTTGAAGCAATATATCGCCGTCACAAGTAATGTTCCGATGTTCATTACCGTAAGCAAAACAGAAAGGGCAACAGCTTTATATCCCCAAATAAGCAACGGAAACATTATTGCCGTCTGTAGTAAAATTCGAGCGATATGAAGTCCCCTCTGAAAAATAAAATCTTCGTAGGCTGTTACGACAGAGCCAAACATAAAGAGCGGAAACGTAAAAACCAAGTTACAAACCAGTATCGCAATAATTAACTTGGCACGCACGAGCTCCTCCATGGTCATTTTTCCGCTAAACATTGTTTCCGCAGAACAATAAAGAGCAACTCCCGCAAGAGCGACAAGCAGTGCGATTCCGCAATAAACCAGGAAAAACATTCCCAACATTTCATTAAGTTCCTGCTTTTTCCCTTCCGCTTTAAATTTTGCAGTAAATCGAGCAACTGCATTCCCGAATCCAAAATCAAAGAGGGTTAAATAGGCAATTACAGAAGCCGCAAGCGAGTACAAGCCGAATTCGGATTGCCCCATTTCACGAAGCATGAACGGCGTATATACAATCCCAAGAAACGTTGTCAGAAACAACGAAACGTAGGAAAGAATAGCTCCTGCTTTGATTTGGTTCATTTAACAGGGGAATTATTTATTGTTCAGCAGGCCTTCCAGGAGCGGGAGGCAGGCGCTAAAGCGGGATTTCCAGTGGGTGAGTTCGGAGACGCGGGAACGGGCGAAGGCGGAGTCGGCATCGGAGCCTGCGTTGCGAGCGGCGGCTTCGGCTTGGGCGAGGCGGATGTCCGCCTTTTCGAGGGCGGGAGCGAGGACTTCCTTTAAAAAACCTCCGGCGAATTGCTTGAAATCGGTTTCCGCCGTGAAGTAGTCGCGGCGCTCTCCGATTTTGAGGTGGACTCGCACCGCACCCAGACGGCGGAGCAACAAAAGCGCTTCGACGACCGAGCCGCGCGAAATTTTGAGTCGATCCTGAATTTCCTGAGTCGCGAGTGCTTCGCGGGAGCAGTAAAGTGCGCCGTAAACCAAGGCGACGGACTTACGGAAACCGAAAAGTGCGGCAGCGCGCACAAAAACGTCAAGCACCGCCAATTCCCATTCCGGAATCGCGGGCTTGGAAGCCTTCTCTACTGTAAGTTCAGGTTTCAAAGGAGTTACAAAACGAATTCGGTAATTTGGTGGTTTACGTCGTTAACGTCGTAGTATTTCTCGGCCAAGCGGCGACTTTCGCGTCCGTGCGCAGAAACAAAAGCCGGATTTTCGAGATAGAACTGCATTACAACGGCGAGGGCTTCGGCATTTTTCGCGGGAACGAGGAAGCCGTTGTCCCCCATAAGAATTTCGCCTTCATGGTCTCGCGGATCCACGGGGAGCGGTAAGTCTTCAAAGCCCTTGGTCGAGGCATCGTAACGTCGGCAGGTCTTTTCAAAGAAAACGACTTCACGGCAACCGGGCGTGTTTGCCACAATCACGGGGCGGCCGATTGCCATGGCTTCGAGCCCGGAGCGCGGCGTGCCTTCCCGATACGACGGTAACACGAACACGGAGGCATCACGAATGAAAGGACGCACATCACGTGTTTTCCCTAAGTAGCGACACGCTCCGCTCTGTTCCCATGCCTGAAGCTGTTCTGCCGTAATTGCGGACGGATTAACGTCCAAACCGCCGAGAATTCGAAGCTCCGCCCTCGCCTTTTCTGACGCAAGCAGTTCCCCTGCACGAATGTATTCGCGAATACCCTTGTCCGTAACTAAACGCCCTATGAACAGAAACGTTCCCGAATCGGATTTCGCCTTGTAAGCAAATTGCTCCAAATCGATTCCGGAGCCGTAAACGCGTTTTAGAGGCATACGGGAATGCTTTAGAAACTTTCCTCGAACAAAATCCATATCATCCGGATTTTGAAAAATCATGCCGTCAAAGCACTTCGCAGACACGCGGTAAAGCGAAGACGCGACTGTATTTACGATTTTGTATTTTAATCCGGGACGCGGCGTGAATGCGTAGCCCAAGCCGGTCACCATCGCAAATGTCTTCCGGATTCCGGCAAGCTTTGCCGCCAGGCCTCCATAGATGAGGGCTTTTTGCTGAAAAAGAAAAGCAACATCAATGCGTTCCCGCCGCATCAGCTTCGCCATACGCAACACCAAAGAAATATCTGCCAGCGGGTTCAGCGAGGCACGACCAACAGGAATCGGCACAAATTTCACGCCAACAGCTTCCAAATCCTTTGCAGTGGCGGCACTGTCTTCACAGGCCGTCGCCACAACCTCATGCCCCAGCGAGACCCAGTGCTTAATCAACGGCAAGCGAAATCCGTTGAGCGAGCCGGCACCGCTGGATGCGACGAGGATTTTCATACGATTCTGTATGCTTTTCGGTTGCGTTAGAGTCTTCCGTCCACCGAGTTTTTCGGGAGGAAGCCTTTGACGTCGAAGAGAACGGAGGACGGTTTACGCAGGGCGGACACATCGAGTGTTTCGAATGCCGAATGCGCGACGGCGAGCACCACCGCGTCGAATTTTTCCTGCGGGAGCGTGTTGGTCACTTCCACACCGTATTCGTGTTGCGCGATAGCGGGATTCGCCCACGGATCGTAAATCGTGATGTCCAGATTGTATTCTTGGAGCGTGCGGACGATGTCGATCACACGCGTATTGCGGACGTCCGGACAGTTTTCCTTGAACGTAAATCCGAGGATCAAAATCTTTGAGCCGACGACCTGAATCGCCTTTTGAATCATCAACTTAACAATGCGCGTGGCGACATATTCGCCCATGCCGTCGTTCATACGGCGGCCCGCCAAAATGATTTCCGGGTTGTAGCCGTGGCGCTGCGCACATTGCGCGAGATAATACGGATCGACGCCGATGCAATGCCCGCCGACCAAGCCCGGCTTAAACGGCAAAAAGTTCCACTTCGTTCCCGCGGCGGCAAGCACGTCGTGTGTGTCGATTCCGAGCTTGGTAAAGATTTTCGAAAGCTCGTTGACGAATGCGATATTGATATCGCGCTGGGAGTTTTCGATGACTTTTGCTGCTTCCGCAACCTTGATGGAAGCGGCCTTAAAGGTGCCCGCCGTGATGACCGACGAATAGACTTCGTCAACTTTATCCGCGATTTCCGGCGTCGAGCCCGAGGTGACTTTCTTGATTTTTTCAACGGTGTGGAGCTTGTCGCCCGGATTAATGCGTTCCGGAGAGTAACCCGCAAAGAAATCGACATTGAACTTCAAGCCGGAGATTTTTTCGACAACGGGGAGGCATTCGTCTTCCGTGACGCCCGGATAAACCGTCGATTCGTAAACCACGATGTCTCCCTTGGAAATAACCTTACCGACGGTTTCACTCGCCCCCCAGAGCGGAGTGAGATCCGGATTGTTGTTTTCGTCCACGGGGGTAGGCACCGCCACGACATAGAAATTGCAGTCACGGATGTCTTCAATGTCTGCCGTGCATTTAAAGCCGTTAGCAAGCGCGCTTTGAAGCAATTCGTCGGAGACTTCAAGCGTCGCGTCGTGCCCGGCGTTGAGTGCTTCCACGCGGGAACGGTTCATATCGAAGCCGACTGTTTCGTATTTCGTCGAGAAAAGCCGAGCCAACGGCAGTCCGACGTACCCGAGTCCGATAACACAAATTTTGGTTTTCATTTGGAAGGTAAGTTTTAATTCTTAAAGGTTTTCCCAATACCACTTCACGGCGGCTTTCAGCCCGTCGCGCATGGAGAATTTCGGGGCATAGCCGAGGAGATTTTTCGCTTTGTCGATGCAGGCAAGCGAGTGCGGGATATCTCCGATGCGGTTCGGCCCATGGATAACGGGAACATTCGCGATCGCAGGATCGAATTCGCTCAGGAATTCCTTCAGATTTGCGACAAGTTGATTGAGCGTGGTGCGTTCGCCAAACGCCGTATTGTAAACTTGGTTTTCCGCATCCGGGTTCGTTGTTTCCAAGGCGAGCAGATTCATCTGAACGACGTTGTCAACGTAGGTAAAATCGCGGGAATACTCGCCGTCGCCGTTAATGGTCGGCGACTCATGCGCCATAAGCTTTTTGACGAAAAGCGGAATAACCGCCGCATACGCACCGTGCGGATCCTGGCGGCGCCCGAAAACGTTGAAGTAACGCAATCCGATGCAGGACATCCCGTAAGTGCGGGCAAAAACATCGGCGTAGAGCTCGTTCACATATTTAGTTACCGCGTAGGGAGAAAGCGGACGCCCGATGACATCTTCCACTTTCGGGAGCAACTTCGAATCCCCGTAAGTCGAGCTACTCGCGGCATAGACAAAGCGGCGGACCTTTGCGTCGCGCGCCGCAATGAGCATGTTCATGAAACCGCCGATATTGACATCGTTTGTCGTCGCCGGATCCTTGATCGAGCGCGGAACCGAGCCGAGTGCCGCTTCGTGCAAAACGGCCTCGCACCCTTCGACGGCCTTGCGGCAATCGTCTAAATTACGGATATCGCCGACGACCAACTTGAAGGTCTGCGGGAATGCCGCAAGCAACGGGAGTAGATTTTCGATCTTTCCCGTCGCAAAATTATCGAGGCAAACCACTTCGTCGCCGCGCGTCAAAAGCGCCTCGCACAAATTGGAACCGATGAACCCCGCTCCGCCTGTTACTAAAACTTTCATTTGTTTTTGAACTTTCGGGAAGCCTAACGAATTTCCCATTCGCGTTGCTTTGGGGATAAATTGAGAGGCGATGGAATCCGAAAAGTTCAAAATTTGCGTAAGCCAAAACCTTGTTGCGCAGGCGCTAAGCGCCCAGCAAACGCTCGAAAAAACCAAAATCGGAGTGCTCGATGCCGCACGGCTCGTCAAAGAGCTCAGCGAGCTCGGGCACACCCGAAAACTCAACCGCCTGCGCACGATTTTTCGCTTGGGTTGTGAAGTCGCCGCGCGGGAACGCAAGACACCGAGCTTTGATCTCGCGTACGATTATTTCCTCAAATCCAAAAACCATTTGCGCACGCGCACGTTGCAGGATTACCGGCAAATCCGCTCCGTGCTCCTGCGCACGTTTCCGGAGATTTTCCCGTTACGGGTTCGCTCGATAAGTGTCGCACTCTGCGGGGAAATCATCAACTCGGCGTTTCACACACTACGCCAACGCCGAAAGGCCCGTGCCGTACTCCACGCGTTCTTCGGCTACTGCGTCCGGCACGGATGGTGTCGGGAAAACCCGATGTCGGCGACCGATCTGCCTATGCTCCGGGAACGCGAAATCGTACCCTTAACGCTCCCGGAAATCGCAACGCTCTTTCGCTCGGCGGCGGACTTGCGGCTCACGGACTGCGTGCCCGCCCTGGCGCTCATGCTCTTTGCCGGAATCCGTCCCCGCGAGATCGAACGTCTTTATTGGAGCGACATTGATCCGGAAGAAAGAGTCATTTCGATTTCGCCGACGCACAGCAAAACCGGCGGTAGCCGTCACGTAAGCATTTTACCGGTCTTGGGAAAGATTCTTTTCGCGCAATTCGCCTGCAGTAACACCAAAATCTGCCCGCCGAACTGGCAGCGCAAATGGGCCAAAATCCGCAGTGATGCCGGTTGGAATACACCCGAGAATCCGTGGCGGCAGGATGTCTTGCGCCATACCTTCGCGAGCTATCACCTGAAATTTTTCAAAAACCTCCCGCAACTCCAATGCGAGATGGGACACGCGTCCCCGCGCCTCCTGCGCACGCGCTACCTCTCCATGCGCGGCGTTACGTTTGCCGCAGCCGAACGCTTTTGGCAAGGCGAGGGAATTTTTTAAGGTTACAGATTTTGAAGATAATCCCGCAGGGTATCGTTGCCTCCAACCATATCGAAAAATCTATTCAAAATATATTTGTTATTTTTATTAAATCAGCTTAAATAAAAAGTTTTTCTTAAAAAATAATCTATTCAAAATGCCGAAAGTTTCACGAGAATCGCTTCTGACCTTTTTAAGAACGGGCGGCGGAAAAACGTCGCGGGAACTTTGTGCGCGCTTCGGAGTCAGCCAACCGACGATGAGTCGTTTACTTTCGAGCTTGAAAGACACGGTAATTCCTGTCGGACGCGGACCGCGTTCCCGGTATTTTTCGCTTAACGGCCCCAAAGACGTTCCGGTTTTTTGCGTAAACGAGCGGGGAGCATGTTCACCAATCGGACATCTTTCGGTGCTCGACGGCGGCTTCTTTTTTGAGTCCGGTTCGACCATGCCGGCCCTGTTAGGCAATGAATTTCGCGACGGACTATTTGACGCTCTTCCGTGGTTTATCCATGAAATGAGGCCGCAGGGGTATCTCGGGCGGGCAATCGCACGCAGCATCTACGGGGAAGAAGGTTTTTCCCGTACGCTAACGGATTGGGATGACAACACCATTCTGCGCTATTTGTTGCAGTATGGAGGCGACGAGCCCGGCGCTCTTATTGTCGGTGAGCGGGCGAGGGAACGGTTTTTGTCGTCACAGGCAAATGTTATTCCCGAGCGGGTAAGAGAAAATTCCTATGAGCGCTTGGCGGAAATCATGCTCACCGGCGGCATTCCCGGTTCTTCGGCGGCGGGGGAACAACCGAAATTTTGTGCGGCAATTGAGAACGCTTCCGGCTCAATACGACACGTTATTGTTAAATTTTCCGGGAATCGTGATATTCCGGCGGAAATGCGGCGGGCAGACTTGTTAATCGCAGAATTTTGGGCGGGAGAAACCCTACGGGAATTCGGCTTCCCGGTGCCCGCTGCGGAGCTTGTCTTTGCCGGGAACAGATGCTTTTTGGAGAGTACGCGAATTGATCGCATCGGAGAATTCGGCCGCCGCTGGACCTGCTCGTTAGCCGCGATTGAACCGGCATTTATCGGAAGCGGAAGTCCGTCATGGAGCGGCATGGTACGTGCCGGCGAGCGAATGGGGGTGTTCTCCCGGGAAACGCTTGAGAAAGTCATCGCGCTTGAAAACTTCGGCCGTGCGATCGGCAACGATGATATGCATTGTGGCAATTTGAGTTTCGTCGTGAGCGCGGCCTTCCCGTTTGAATTGGCACCGATTTACGATATGTCGCCGATGGCATATCGGGTGCGCGAGGATTCGTCTTTCCCGACAACTTCGCTCACCCACCGGGCTCCAGACGCGCAATCGGAAGCAATGCTTCAAAAATTTCGGGCCTATGTCGTCGGGGATGCACGCATCAGCCCCGGTTTTCGGGAAATCATGAAAACGCTGCGCTAAGATGCGTTTCCGTAAATTCTCCCGCTGAACGCCGCACTATTACGTGAGCCTCACAAAAATTCCCAATGACCGGACTTGTCCGAGCCGACACGCCGGATTATCCCTTTTTCCCGAAGCGACTTCAAAAGGCGCTCCACTTGGCGGGAACTCAATCCCAAGCCTTCAGCAAGGTTCTTCGCCGTCGCCCCTCCGCAAGATTTTAGAATTTTCAAAAGCTTCTTCTCGTTTACACCGACACTTACTCCGACGCTTACCCCGACATTTGCACCGACATTTACTCCGACATTCCTTCCGGATTTTTGGGCGGCTTTTGAAAGAGCTTCAAAAATCTCCCGAAGCATGAAATCAATAAACGCGCCGCAGTCCCCCGCCTCCGTGCTTGCATTAATCGCATCGTAGTACGCCTGTTGGTTCGCGTGCACGATATTTTCGACGGGAAGATGTTCGAAAAGTTTATGGAGTTTGCCGAGAATCAGCGACTGCCAGAGCCGCCCCATGCGCCCGTTCCCGTCGCTGAACGGATGGATAAACTCAAATTCGTAGTGAAAAACACAGCTGCGAATCAGGTAATGATCCTCGGCGTTTTTCAGCCATTGAAACAGATTTTCTATCAGGTGAGGCACCCGTTCGGCAGGAGGCGCAATGTGAATCGCCTGCGTTCCCGCAAATACACCGACATTCCCGCGGCGGAAGCGTCCGGCATCGTCTGACAACGCTTCCATCATGATGCCGTGTGCCTTCAGCAAATCTTCAACAGAAAACGGATCCAACGACGGATAAATTTCGTAAGCACGAATCGCGTTCTTGGCTTCCCGAATTTGGCGAAGCGGAGCAACAACGCGTTTCCCCTCTAAAAGATCGCTTACCTGGCTTTCGGTGAGTTCGTTGCCCTCGATCGCCAGAGAACTGTGAATCGTCTTGATGCGATTAGCCTTGCGGAGCAAAAGGGCATCCGCCTGTTCCATGCGAATAGCACAACGCTCAATCAATGCCGAAATCCCGGCAATCAGATTGATGGCTCGAGCAGAAACACTAAAAGGAGGCTTGTCCATAAAACGTCCCTATTTTCTTCAAAATCCCGACGGAACGCAAACGGCTTTTTGCCGTGCCAGCGCCCAAAATTCCCTTGCCCCGCGAATGGGAAATTCGTTAGGCTTTTGCGAACGAAAATCCACGGAAAATCCCATTCCTAATCAGCTAATGCGCGTTCTTTATTTTCACCAGCATTTTACAACGCCATCTGCCGGAGGCGGTATACGTTCGTACGAATTTGCCAAAACACTAATCCGACACGGGCATTCCGTGACGATGGTCTGCGGGAAGACTTCCAAGATCAATCTTCCTCCGACAAGTGAAAAAGGCATCTTTCGCGGAAACATCGACGGCATTGATGTAATTCAGCTTGATTTGCCCTATTCCAATTACGACGGTTTCATCAAACGTGCGTGGACCTTTGTTCGATTCGGATGGGGCTGTGTCCGTATTGCCCTTCGCGAAAAATACGATTTGATTTTTGCGACTTCGACTCCGCTAACGGCCGGCATTCCAGGTATCATTGCAAAGCTTTGCGGAAAAAAAGTTCCGTTTGTCTTCGAAGTCCGCGATTTGTGGCCGGAGCTTCCCAAAGCGCTCGGCTTGAAAAATCCGATTCTTCTTGCCGGCATGAGCGCTCTTGAATGGGCAAGCTACCGCGCGGCGGATGCCTGCATCGGCCTCTCCCCCGGCATTTGCGAAGGCATCAAGCGTAGGAGCCCTGCCAAGCAGAAAATCGAAATGATTCCCAATGGCTGTGACTTGGATCTCTTTAATCCCAAATTCCGCGAAAATCTTGATGTTCCCGGTGTCGTGCCCGGAGATTTTGTCGCCGTATTCCCGGGAGCCCACGGCCTTGCGAATGGCCTCCCGGCAGTTTTGGATGCCGCCGCGGAATTGAAAAAGCGCGCACGTACGAACATTAAATTCCTCTTTGTCGGAGACGGTAAAGTAAAACCCGAACTACAGGCACGTGCCGCGCAGGAGAATCTCGACAACTGCATTTTCCTCAACCCCGTTTCCAAATACGAGTTGAGCAAGATTATCGCTTCCGCCGGAGCCGGCTTGATGGTCTTGAAGAATGTCCCTGCGTTTTACTACGGAACGTCTCCCAACAAGTTTTTCGACTACATCGCCTCCGGAATCCCCGTTTTGAACAATTACCCCGGATGGCTTGCGGACAATATCACTCAAGCGGCATGCGGGAAAGTCGTCCCACCGGATAATCCGATCGCCTTTGCCGATGCCTTGGAAAAACTGGCCGGAAACCCCGAACTTTGCCGAATCTACGGAGAGCACGGGCGACAGCTCGCCGAGGCCGAATTCAGCAGAGACCGCCTCTCCGAGCAGTTTGTCCGATTCATCGAGCAAACTCAAAGCACCCACTCCGGCAAGAAAACGCCACAAAATTAATTTTTATGAAAACAACATTTATCGGACTCGGTTACATCGGATTGCCGACGGCAATCATTGCAGCAAAAAGCGGCATCGACGTGCTTGGCGTCGATATCAACCCGACCATCGTCGAAAAAACCAATCGCGGGGAAATCCACATCGTGGAGCCCGGATTGCAGGAACTCTGCGAAAGCGTCGTCAAATCCGGCAAGCTCCGTGCAAGCACGACCCCGGAAGTCAGCGATGCCTATCTCGTCGTCGTACCCACGCCGTTCAAAGGCAATCACGAGCCGGACATTTCCTATGTTGAAGCCGCGACGCGTTCAGTCCTTCCGTTGCTAAAGGAAGGTGATTTGTACATCATCGAATCGACCTCTCCCGTCGGGACTACGGAAAAGATGGCGGAGCTGATTTACTCGGCGCGTCCGGAATTAAAGGGGAAAATCCACATCGCCTACTGTCCGGAACGCATCCTGCCCGGAAACGTCATCTATGAGTTGGAACACAACGACCGTGTTATCGGCGGGATGGACGAAGCCGCAACGAAAAAGGCACAGGAGTTTTATGCTCATTTCGTAAAAGGCCAACTCCACGGGACAAACGCGAAAACGGCCGAACTTTGCAAGTTGACGGAGAATTCTTCCCGAGACGTCCAAATCGCATTTGCCAACGAGCTCTCGTTCATCTGCGACAAAGCCGGAATCAATGTTTGGGAGCTGATCGCACTCGCCAACAAGCACCCGCGCGTAAACATTCTTCAACCCGGTTGCGGAGTCGGCGGACACTGCATTGCCGTCGATCCGTATTTTATTACGGCGGAATTCCCGATGGAATCGCGCCTCATCGGAAGTGCCCGCGAAATCAATAATTACAAGGCCTTCTGGTGTGCGGAACGCGTGCAAAACGAAATTCTGAAGTTTGAACTCGCCAACAAACGCAAGCCCACCGTCGCCCTGATGGGGCTGGCGTTCAAACCGAATATCGACGACCTGCGTGAAGCTCCCGCCAAGTACATCGTTTCGAAAGTCATGCAGTCGGCAAGCAATGCGGACTTCCTCATTGTCGAACCGAATGTTTCCGAGCACAAGGTTTACAAGCTGACCGATTACAAGGAAGCCTACGCAAAGGCGGATATCATTGTCATGCTGGTCGCTCATAATCCGTTCAAAGAACTTCCGTGGACGGATGAAAAAGTCATCCTCGATTTCTGCGGGATTTATAAAAAATAACTCGGAAAGATGAGCACGAAAAAGCGTATCATGCTTGTGTTCGGGACGCGTCCGGAGGCGATTAAAATGGCGCCCCTGGTGAAGGCATTCCAAGCCGTACCCGAAAAATTTGAAACGATTGTCTGCGTTACCGGGCAACACCGCGAAATGCTCGACCAGGTCTTACACCTTTTTGAAATCAAGCCCGACTACGACTTGAATATCATGAAGGCCGGTCAGGACCTTTACGACGTGACTTCGCGCGTCATCACAGGCATGCGCGACGTGCTCGAGAATGCCAAGCCCGATGTCGTCTTCGTCCACGGTGACACGACGACCTCAACGGCAGCAGCGCTTGCGGCATTCTACAAGCAAATCCCGGTCGCACACATCGAAGCCGGGTTGCGGACGCACAATATTTACAGCCCGTGGCCGGAAGAAATGAATCGGCAAATCACGGGGCGTATTGCGACGTATCATTTTGCGCCGACTCCGCTTTCCCGCGAAAATCTGCTCAAAGAGAATGTCTCCGACGAAAAGATTTTTGTGACCGGAAATACCGTTATCGATGCACTTCATTCCGTCATCGCGAAGTTGAATTCCGATGCCTCGTTGGGCGAGCAAGTCTCCACGGTTCTTGCTGATTCCGGAATTCCCCGGAAGCAACTCGCAGATTGGAATGCGGGAACGCGCCGCATGGTGCTGATTACCGGGCACCGCCGCGAAAACTTCGGCGACGGTTTCATCCACATGTGCTCCGGAATCCGCGATTTGAATCTGAAATACCCGGATGTCGATTTCGTCTACCCAATGCATTTGAATCCGAACGTTCGCAAACCGATTCGGGAGGTCTTCGGCGAAAATGTTCCTGCAAACATGTTCTTTATTGAGCCGCAGGAATACTTGCCGTTTGTACGCCTGATGGAGCTTTCGTCAATCGTGCTGACGGACAGCGGCGGAATCCAGGAGGAAGCTCCGGGCCTCGGAAAACCGGTTTTGGTCATGCGCGACACGACGGAGCGTCCGGAAGCACTTGCCGCGGGAACGGTTAAGCTTGTCGGTACGGACCGCGAGAAAATCGTTACGGAGGTTTCTCGCCTCTTGGACGATGCCGCGCACTACGCTTCGATGTCCGAAGCCCAAAATCCCTATGGCGATGGGAAGGCCTGCGGACGAGTCGTAGAGACCTTTTAACGGAAAGGCGCGCACGACCTAAAGCAATAAGGACTTCGAGATTTCGAAGTCCTTATTGCTTTTACGAATAGAGCTTAAAACGAAAATTCCGAGTGCAGAGTAACCTCGCTCCCGCGCACCTTAACCTCGAGAATGCGCGCCGGAACACGCGTATTGTAATACGGAGAAACAAAGCCTTCCCCCGTTTCGGTATTTCCCTCATGGACCGTAATATCAAGCACTTCCGCGCTTCCCGCGTGCACGCTCAACGTTCCGATCTTTCCGAGCTCATCGGAGAACTCAAACCTCAAAGCGCCTTTACGCTCAATCCGAACGAGCGGAAACACCCACGTTAAGGTATATTCATGAGCGACGGAAGCCGACAATGCATCTTCAATACAGACCCCGCTTTCCCCAAGGCAAACGCGCCGGAGATGGACTACCGGACCTGCTAAGCGCTCGTACCCGCTGTGCATCCCGGAGAGTTCAAATTCTTCTTCGGCAACGAGCGCTCCGCGAGCCGGAATCTTCAAAAATCGGCTCAATTGTTGCATTTGAGGCAGATTATCCACCGTCACCGTATTGTGTGAACGTACAAACGGAATCCGGGAATTATAGCTGAACGATCCCGTATCCCCGACGATACAAACTCCGTCTTTCCAAATATCCAAATGGAGCAAATCATTATCCCCGGGGCGATGAACAAACGCTCCGCAGCGGAGGAAGACGGCTATATCTCCCCGCCGAATGACATGCGTCCCTGCCGTTTTCGCGGAGAAACGAGCTCTTCTCGCCGCCTCCTTTTGGGCATTTTCAAGAGCTTCTTTCCCGAAAAACCAAAGCGCCTCCTCATCCCAATGTCCGGCAGGGAAATAGCGAACTCCCGAAAATCCCACTCCAGCAGCCTGAAGATGCGGACGGAAGTCGCGGTATTTGCACTCGGATAAGCGAAAAACATGAGCCCCGTCGTTGGCCCCCCAGCAAGGTGTATCTCCGTCATTCCCGAATACAAAATCACGTGCATACTCCGTAGCCTTCACCAGACGCTCGCGCAGGATTGCCGGATAGGCAAGGCCGTTCAAATCCATTATCCTCAGCGCAAACGCCAAATCCTGCATCATCACCCGATGGTAATTGAGGGAATGCTGAGAAAACCCGCCGTCCGGATAAACCAATTCTTCAATTTGCTTTTTCAGGTTTTCAAGCCCGACAGCCAGCCAACGGCTACTTCCACAAAGCTCCGGGAAAAGTACGCCCGCAGCAATCAATCCGACACATTCACTCACGCCGTGATTGTTCTTCTGACTCAACGCATAATCCAAATTCTCAAAAACACGCCGCGAACTCTCGTAAACGGCGCGTACGAGCAAACTCACACGCGCCTCCGTCGTTTCCGGAGATTTCTCAAACGCATAGAATGCAAACAGCCAAGCCATCAGGCGCAATGACACTTCCTGACCGCATTTCCAGTTTGCTCCCGTCTCCGGCGGATTCTTCTCGCACCAATCCTCAAAAAGTTCCCAAAACGTACGGGCACAAACTTCTTCCCGCGTCCGTGCATATTTCCGCACCAAGGGGAATACCCAACCAAAGCGAGAAGCTTCCCAAATCAGCTTAATGTCCCCAAAGCCGAAATCACTCAGTCGGGACCAGTGCTTGTCTTGCGTCGCACATTCTCCCGAAAACGGATTGCGGTTCCAGCACGGAGGGAAACCGGCCTCCGCATATTCGTTTTCGAAATAGCGGAAACGGCCGTGCAACAAATTCCCGAGCTCGTCATCGATTCCCTCACTTCCCCATGCATCAAAGAAAGATTTCCACTCGCAGAAATCCGCTTCGGCAAAAAGGAAGCGGCGAAGATTCGTCGATTTCCACGTCCGGTAGGCGTTGAAGCTCCCGGAGAAAACACGGGAATTAAAAATCTCCGCCTCGGCAAGGGAGCTCCAGCTACGGCACGGAAGCCTTCGCTCGAACCAACCGAGGCGCATTTTTAATGCGTACTTTATACGAAAAAGTACCCATGACAACCCCAAGGTCCGAATGACCGCAAAGAACTTCCGCACTATCTTCGCCCTATTTCGCCAATTCCAAGCAAACGCGGCAAACCTCCCAAAGCTCATCCTCGGGAATCGGATTTGCCGTTCCGTTCCGGACTGCCTCGATCATAGCCCGCATTGCATCTGCATGTCCCTTATCCTGCGAAGCGGTTTTGAACTTCGAAAAGCCCTTCCAACCAAACCCACGAGTCACACGGAAATTATCCAATTGGAAAATCTTCTCCCCGCAAAAAACTTCCAAGCGCTCTTTCGGGAAAGATTTTTCCCCGTTCGCGAAGTAGTGGATGCTTCCGATGCTGCCGTCCGCAAACTTCAACGACACGGTGAAAACATCCTTGAGTGTCCCGGCACTGCCACCGAGATAATCGACTTTGCTTTCCGTAATCTCACATCCGGCGAGGAAACGCAGCAAATCCACAAAGTGGCATCCCTCGCCCAACAGGCGCCCGCCGCCAACCTTAGGATCTTGCGTCCAGTGATTCGCCGGGATCGCTCCCGCGTTCACCGTCACAATAAAGGATTTGGCCTCCGGAGCCGTATCCAAGCGCTTCTTTATCTCACGAATATGCGGAGAAAAACGTCGATTGAACCCGACCATCAGGCGCGAATTGTCGCCGCGCTCGCGATTGCGCTCAAGCGCTTCACGCACCGCACGCATTTCATCCTCCGTCAAGCAAAGCGGCTTTTCGACATAGACATTTTTCCCTGCGTCCAAAGCCTTTATCACCTGCGCGGCGTGGGCGTTGTGTCGTGTCGTAATGTACACGGTGTCTATTTCTTGGTCGTTCCAAAGCTCATTTCCGTCGGTCGTGGACACTTCCAAGCCGAATTTCTTCGCCAAATGCGTTCCCGTAACACCGCCGGCAGAGACAATCGTCTTCAAGCGTGCCGATGTTTTCTTCAGCGCAGGTAATAATGTTGCGCCCGTAAAATTTCCGGCGCCCAAAATTCCGACAACGCCCTGCTGAACGCCGCCAACTGCAGGCCCCGACTTAGCTAAACGAACCGTCCTCCCGCTCACATCCGCCTCCGGATAATCCATCACAATCCCCAAGGCTCCGGGCGCCCCGAGATTTGCATAGGCAACAAGCGCATCCTCAAACGAATAGCGGTGAGAGATTAACGAACGCACATCCATCTTCCCACGCGCCATCAGCCCTAAAATCGCCTCAAAATTGCGCCCTTCCGTCCAACGGACCAAGCCGAACGGATAGTCATTTCCGCGATCTTCATAGTCCGCATCGTAGCGCCCCGGTCCGTAGCTGCACGAAACCTGGAACGAAATTTCCTTCTCGTAAAAATCGCTACGCATCAAATTCAAACCGACAACCCCCACAAGCACAACACGCCCGCGCTGACGGCACATTTGCGCCGCCTGGTGCATCGGCTCATTGCTCTGCGTCGATGCCGTAATTAAAACAGCATCCGCACCGCGATTCTGTGTCGCCGCATTCACAAAGGCAACCGGGTCTTCCCCCTTGCTCAAATCCACCGTATCCGCACCGAATGCACGGGCAACCTCGCATTTCTTCGAATCGAAATCCACCCCGATAACACGGCACCCGGACGCCAAAAGCGCCTGCACCGAAAGCAAACCGATTAAGCCCAAACCCGTCACGACAACCGTCTCGCCGAGTGTCGGCTGAATCAGGCGAATTCCCTGAAGACCGATAGAGCCCACGACGGTAAACGCAGCCTCTTCCGACGACACGGCTTCCGGCACTTTCGCGCAGAGATTCTTCGGCACGCACACCATTTCCGCGTGCGGGCCATTGGAAACGACACGATCCCCGACCGCAAATCCGCTAACGCCCGCGCCAACGGCAACTACCCGACCGACATTGCAATAGCCGAGCGGTAGCGGTTGGTCCAATTTATTCCGAACAGCATTGATCGTCGGCATCAAACCGTCCGTCTTAATTTTCTGCAATACCTGCTTCACCTTATCCGGCTGTTTGCGAGCCTTCTGGAGAAAATTCGCGCGGCCGAAATCGACCAGCATTTTTTCCGTACCGAGGGAAACCAATGAGGTCTCCGTCTTAATAAGTAAGCACCCTGCCCGCACACCCGGAGCCGGAACTTCCGCCAACAATGTTTCTCCGCTACCCAAGTTTTGTAAGATTTGTTTCATAAAGTGTAGATTCCGAAAAGATCAGTCATTTTCTCATAATAAATTCCCGCCGCTCTCATCGAACAAAAGCAGCGGTCATTACTGTCATAAAATAATGAACCTTTTATCCATTTAAGCAAAACCAATCCTCGCAAAAACAAACAATCAGCCAAAGGGGCCTCTCTAATCCGCCGGAATCAGAAGTGTTAACACATCCCAAGATTCGACAAAATCCTTTTATTTATGCCACACAGAACACCAAGTGCAAGAATTTGCACAAACTTGTACTAATTTGCACTTCAGGAAATTACCCTGACTCACCATAAATCTCCCGAATCTGCCGCAGAGCAAAACCCGAAAAACATTACTCGAATAGGTTTACGCGATAAACATATTCCTCAAACATGTTTAAATTTTTCTAAAAAATAAACATATCCTCCTGACACCCCTAAGTCAGTAAGCAGAATCCAGTCCTCTCCTAAAACCATTAGCCGACGCCTAGCACCGGGAACACACCCAAAGATCGTAAAAACATTTCCGGTGAAACCTAGGAACTCAACGACGCCAATTCGCTACAAGCTCCTTCGCGATATCGTCCCAAGAGACATTCGTTTCACAAATCCGCCTAAGTGCATTCGCCGACAATTCCTCATAAAGCTCAGGGGAGTTTTTCAGCTTTACGATGGAATCCTTTAGGCTTTCCTCTGATGTCGGATTGAAATAAAGAGCAGCATCTCCACAATTTCCCCGTGCAAAATCAAGATCACTCGCCAAAATAGGCAGCCCATGCCCCATTGCCTCCAGCAATGGAATCCCCAAGGTCTCTAATAATGACGGGAAAACCAACGCATCAACCTCGTCATAAAGCTTTTCAATCTCATCCTTTGACCGCTCACCAATAAACACGATTTGTTGCTCTAAGCCATTCTCCCCGCCCCAGCCTTTAGCCCATAACATACTTTTATCCTCTTCCGGATTAATCGTCAGTAGTAACCGCACCCCATGCAAATCGCTCTTGTAGCGAACAAACGTCCTCAACAAAAAATCAATATTCTTATGGGGGTAGGAAAGCGCCGGATAAAAAAGAGTAAAGCCCCCTCGATTAGATTGTTTACGCGGATGATCACTATCACGCTTTAATGCGATTCCAGTTGGAAGAATTCGAACAGGCATGCACCCGAAAACACGTTCTAAACGTGCTTTCATTACAGAAGTTTGACAATAGAGCCGATCCGAAAATAATCGGTTCAACAAGCGGCATAACCGCACCTCAAACCTTCTTTTTTGGAGAGAAAAAAAGCTTCTCTGCCCCCAGTGCCAAGAAGGATAGCAAATGTACGGCCACTGAATATAGGTTTCTTGAGTGCATGCAGTCTTAAACCAAGCCCAATTTCCCAAATTAAGTAAAACATCCGGTGCTTCTGATTTCACCAAATTCCGTAAAGAGAAGATATGCCATAGCAAACTCCGGAATGCGGATGTCGTTTTATAAACGATAGTTTTGCAGCGCGGAAAATTCGTACAAATCGCTTCATAACCCATCTCTGGAGGAATCGTCACCACATACTCATACCCCGGCGCCATACGGGCCAACGCAGACAATAAAGATTGAGCAACAACAACACCTCCTCCACGGCGAGAACTGTGAGCAGTAATAAAAATTTTCATTTTTTTACACCCTTAAAACTAATACAATCGACCTTACCTGTTACTCGGCAGGGCACTTTTGCAAAGAAGATCTGCCATCGCCCTAGCCGAGATACGTAAATCTGCGTTCGCTCGAATACGCTCCCTAAGCTCCTTGGAAATGGGGCCTCGGAGAATTCTCGCAGCAAGTAGCGATTTCAAGGAATCAAGATCCTCACTCGGAAACACATCTCCGAGTTCCTCACTTAAAACGCAAGAAGCGCCCGCGGCATCAGAGCAAACAACCGGAGTACCACACAAAAGAGCTTCATTCACAACAGCCCCCCATCCATCATAGCGTGATGGTAAGACCAACAAATCTGCTGCCATGAGGGCATCATAAACACGTATTTTGTTCTGTACTCCCTCCCAAAGCAAGCGATCAGCTATTCCCAAATTCTTTGCGATTTCGCGGTATCTACCAGGTTCCCTCTCTTCGCCTATTATTCTTAAGACCCATTCTTTATCCTGAAGCCTCGAAAGAGCATCAAACAGCAGATCAATCCCCTTTCCATGGTAAAGGCTTCCTACATAGACAATCTCAACTGCCTTTTTATGTTGTGCATAGAATCTCTTATCTGAGACTTGAACATTTGGTGCATCTACGACATATCCAAATCGTTTTACCAACGAATCAGAATACCCAACACTCCTATACGCAGAAACTCCTTTATCCCCCATTACCAGTATACGTGAAAGGCGATTACGGTACCGCAGAGCTTCGATCCTATAACGCCACCACCTCAGAAATCCTCTCCAGCCCCTGTTATCCCAACTTTCTACAATCCAGCCGACATAAAGCCCTTGCGCAATACAATAATCCGTTATCCTCCCTCCGTCACGACATCCTCGCACTCCGGAAACTAAATTTATATCTCCCAAATCTTCTTTATCTAGGATTTGCTGTTTCTCCGCCCACGACAAATTTACTCGCAACTCTATTTTTCCCAAACTCGGAACCTCCCATCCCATCTTTGTCCGATTAGGCAACATTTCCAAATCAACAACCAGTACGACCCTATACCCCATCTCAGCGAGCTCCCGTTGATACGGAACTTGGTGAGGGGAAGGAATATTCTGCCAAAAATATATTGTCTTTACCATATTACGTTCCCCTATCTATATCTATTCCGTGCAGATGGCATTATCCCATCATGAGAAAATTTATGTGGTAAAGAGCAATTCGTTCTCATCGATGCACCAAGTAAGATAAAGCAAATTGCGGAAATCGTTCCCGGCCCAAATGGCATGGATACCTCGCCCAGGCTAACAAGAAGAAGAATTCCAATCAAATATCTCCCAACATCACCGGCCTGCGGAGGCTTTTTTTGGAAAATCTCCTTTACCCAAATTACGAACAACGAAAAATAAAAAAATAGATAGCCAAACGAACCAAACAGACCGCGAGAAGACAAAACTCGAACAGGATAACAATGTACATGAACGGCCGCGTTTATATCCCCGCCACCGAAAAAAGGATATGAAATAAAATTGTCTATTCCAAGCAACATAAGATCAATCCGACCAGAACTAACATCATTTAGGTCACTAATATTTCTATTTTTGAGAAATGAATCTACTAAAAGCTGAGGAGCACCACAAAGAGCTAAATAAGCCCATAAACCTAAAGAAAAAGAAGCAATGATTCCTCCTATGACAAGCCAATTGCCTCGCCCGTATCGACGGCACAATACAACGAGGCAAAACACAACCAACGCACAAAACGCAGCTCTACCTCGCGCATACAAAATGCAGAGCAAAATCCCTAAAAATCCTATTCCTCCAAACCATCTCAGAACCTGTGTTCTGTAGCCATAAAAAAAGCACCAAAACAAAATTGCACCTGCTGACGCCCAACCTACGCACAGCGCATTTTTAAATCCCAAAGAATATTGCGCACCAACTTCTTCAAATCCTCCCCCCAAATACTTCATCATTAAGAAACCCAACATAGAAAGAAGGAGTCCATAAAGAACGCAAAGGGCAGAAAAAAGCCTTTCAGAGAACTCCAAAGAAAATCCGACACAAAAAAATAATATTGCAAGCGACATTTGATAAAGATCCCCCACTAAAAGAGAATCTGAATGTCCTCCCCGATCTAGCCAATAAAGGGAAGTCACAACAACAGAAAAGAAGAGAGAAAGGAATGCAACTCTCCCAATGCTAACTCTACCAGCAAAACTAACACTTCCTACAAAGTTAAACAATAGAGGAAGCAACATTATTGCGCCACCCAGTACTGTTAGTACTGTATACAGGGAGGTTCCAACAAAAAAATACGCAAAAACAGCCAATGCGCTCCCTGAAAATACCCAAAAAAGATTGATGTTTTGCACGCTCATCTCTTCAAGACTTTGAAAAATTTATACGATTTAAACAAGTTTACAGAAAGCATGGGAAACCACAGAAGCATACAATAAAACAACTTCTCACCCATTGAATTCGTCGGCCAAACTTTCACTTCTCGAAGGAGAAGTCTAACCCAAGGAAGCGCAGAAAAGTTCTCTCCTTGGTGCCAAAGCGCTCTAACTGCAAACAGCCTAAATCCACATGAAATCTCAAGTCTCTGCTTCTCCGTCCATTGTAACGCACTGCGAATGAGAATTTTTTCCATTTCTGAAATATAAAATGTCTCCTTTTTCACATCTGTTGGCCGCGTCATCAAACATGTGGGGCTATCCAGTCTCTGATTGTAATAATAGACGAACGCTTCTGTTCTTGCGTAAAATCGGCCTCTTGCCGCAAGAGCGACATTCATCAAAACGTCTTCCCCAAAAATAATTTCTCGAGGAATAGAGAAAGTTGTATCACAAAAAATAGACTTCCTGAAAATCTTACCCCAAGGCCCCCGATTCCAGTGGCCTAAGGAAATATTTTTAGCATATTCAAAGCAAGTACACCTCTTGGGCATATTTGCATGTCTATAATACGCAGACTTTCCATTCACTGAAATCTTTCCTTCTATAATATCCGCATCTGGAAACCTAAATGCTACATCAAATAGCCTACGCAACGACTCTGGAAATAATTTATCGTCACCATCAAGAAAAGAAATCCATTCTCCACGCGTTTTTTTTAATCCTAGTGAGCGGGCTGCAGATGTACCTCCATTCTCCTTATGAAAAACACGGATGCGGGAATCGCGGGCGGCGTAGTCGTCGCAGATTTTCCCTGAGTTGTCGGGAGAACCGTCGTCCACAAGAATCAGCTCAAAATCCGTAAACGTCTGTGCGAGAACGCTTTCGATGCATTCCGGCAGATACTTTTCCACCTTGTACACCGGAACAATCACCGAAACTTTCGGAGTTCGCTCCATTGTCTCGGGATTCGTCAAACCAAACTCAACCTGACTATTTATTTTTGACACTTTTGACATTTCTAAAAGCAAAAAGGAATACCTTTTCAAAAAATAGATTACAAAATGAAAAGCTTAATCTCCCTCAGATCTTGCCGCATCAATCAAACAATCAAGGAGAAGCGTTTTGCTCACTACATAATCCATGAATCCATCTTCAAATACCGGCTTAGAAATCCGAGTCTCTTTCTTACACGAGCAAACAGCAAAATTTTGTTTTTTTAATTTCCGCAGATTCTTTTTCTTCTCTTTAGTAACCTCAACTTTTCTCTCGGAAAAGTGAATCATTTTGACGGGATGTACAGAATTCACATCTAAGAGTCCAATCCTTCCCGCACTTTTCACAATAAACTCAGCTAACAACTTCCCCGCCAGTAACTGCTTTTTCGCTTCGTTGGCTTTTCCTTTAGGCTTCTTTAGTTCTAAAACAAATACAAAAAGAGTCTCCCGCTCTTCTACGAAGACAATATAATCGCACAGCCGTAGTAATCCAGGAACATCAGGCCTAAAAAACGGAAGTAATGGTTTCTTTTCTGTAGTCTCCCAAAAACGAACAACTTTATACTGTCCTCCCCGAGATTTAAATTTTACCGGCAGCCAAACTTCCCCATCAGGCTTGACTTCAAGTAGACAGCCCTGATTTTCCGGTACACACGCCGGATGCAAAATCTTTTCAATCGCCTCCAGCTTACTCCCCATAATAAAGCTCTTCAAACAACGATTCCACTCTCTCATTCTGCTCCAAAATGGCAGAATTCATATTAGCGACAGACACTCCATTTTCGTACACGTTCAGCTTTTCTACACAAACTTTGTTTGATGATTTAACATTAAACGCATACACAGCGAAATCTTCTCTTCTTACAGATTCCTGCTCTTCATATCCAAGTTCTTTCGCTTGGGCCTTTACAGAGTCCTTCGAAGAAGAAATCATAACTAAAGCCCCAAATTCCCGAACAATATAATCACTATGCGTACTAATAAGAAAACGAAGTCCACTGTTCGCGAGGCGGGCAAAAATTCGCGCTAAAAGAATCTGCGAACTGGGATGCAAATTCATTTCCGGCTCATCAATAATCACCAAATCGCCGCGTCTAGCCAAATGTTTTAGGTAAATAACAAAACTAGAGAGTGTTTTGACAATAGATGCCGTCATTTGAATAGGAATTCTCTTTCCTCTCCCTACCAAAAACTGAACATCTCCGTCTTTGGAAACAGAAAGTTTTCCTTTCAACAAGCTTGCTTCTAAGGCATTTGCAATCCCAACATACTCACTAGTCCTCTTCTGAATGTTAGTCAAATCCCCCGCAACCTCAAGACAATCCCGAATCGCCTTAGGATAACGCTTTGTGCTTCGATCAACTAGGGCAAACGGATCGATAGCCTCCCCTTTCCCAAACGCCTGAATACGGTCAATCAATTCGTTTCTCGTTAACGACAGCTCCTTGTTAAACGTATAAATCGAATTCCGCTCAACAGGGAACATTACAACATTTGTTATTGGATACGTCGCACCTTTAAAAACCATAACGGTGTTTAAAAACGCAGAAATCCGAGCAAAGCTAATTCTCGAGGCATTCTCCGGGACAACCGACTCAGAAACAACCTCAAATGCAACAGCAAGACTCCCCGCATCTTTTTTCATTGAAATGGTAAATCCATCAACGCTCAAAACATCAGAAAAAATCATGCCACTCAAATGTTCGGTCACCTCTAGACGCGTATGAGAAAAAGAAATTTGTGTCTTCGCCAAAAAAGCCTTGCTGTCCGATTCCGAGATTCCAAACACAGAATCAAGCTCCATTCTCACTTTTTCTGCAAGTTCAGCCTTCCGTCTACAAATCTCATCTATTGGCAATTCAACGCGAACTTTCTTCTCTTCGGAAAAGAGAGGGGTAAACTTTTCGGTTACTTCAGGCGTTTCCCTTATCACGGCTCTTTGCCCTCGCAACAGCGCGTAAAGAACATAGGACAAATAAGTTTTACCCGTATTATTTGGACCACACAAAAGAGTAATCCGAGATGACAAATCTACTTCAGCCGAGCTTATGACACCAAGATTCTCTACCTTTATCTTCATTTAATCAAGATACGTATTTTTCACAGGAGAGTCAACCCACACAAAGATAAACAAAAGAAAACAGAATAAGTGACGACCAAAAGAAACGCCTCTACCTCTTTAGAGCGTTTCCAAGGAATTGGCGCGCGCGGGCTTGTTCGTGGGAGCGAATCGCGTTGATTTTCTCCCAATCGATGTTTTCGGAAAGAAGTTCGGGAATGCGATCCCGCACATTCAAATTTTCATCGAGAATCAGAAGTCGATTTCCCAGCCCAAACATTTTCAGTAAGGAATGAAAACGAGACATCCCGCGCAACGCATTCCCGATTGCGATAAAGTTCTTATTGAAAATAATCGAAAACACGCAACCATGGAACGAGTCCGTCACCACAAACCCTGCATCGCGAAAGCCGCGTAGCCATGCGCTTACGGGAAGATACGCTTTCGCGCCGGAAGCGAGTTCTTCCCGCTTCGGCATGATTTCGTCGAGCTCCAAACCCAAGCTTTCCGCGACAGAAGCAATCAGCACTTTCTTCTCCGGAGCCTCGTCCAAAACGTACGCAAAAAGCCGTTTCGCGGGAACGCGTTTTTCCAAAAATCCCCGAGCTTCGTCGCGTTCGACAACAGCGCAATAATCTTCTTGCGATAAGAGCATCGGCGGGTCAATCACATGTTCTGCGTTCACGCCGAGATATTTTTCGCAGAGCGAAATACCGGAATCTTCCCGCACGGAAATCGCATGAAACTTCTTCGCGAGCGGAGCGCAGATTTTTGTCATTTCCGGAGAGAACTCCCACTCATCCTTTCCAAAGGAAGAGGCATAGGCAATACGGCGTGTTTTCTTATCTTCTCCAAGGAAATCGAAGAAAAACGTCGGCATGTACGGGGAATATGCGGGGCGCCACGTCTGGTCGCTCCCAACGAAAAACGCCTCAAAACCATATTCGGCAAAATCGAGTTCCCGCGCCGGAGCGAAAATCTTTTTCGTCGTACGTATGTTTTCGTCGATAAAACGCTGTGTGAATTTACCCACACCTTGCGAAATAGGCGTCGGGAATAACGCAATTTTACGCCTCTTCAAAAACTTTGCCACGCAACGCCGCGCCACGCGATACGGAGCAAGCCACGCTTTCGGTTTCCGCGTATAATCCACAGTCAAAACGTCATGCTCGAGCTCATCCCGTAAATACTTTTGCAAAGCAAACGCCTGCAAAAGCCCCCCGTAATTCGTATGGAGCGGCTGTGTCAATATCCCCAGCCTCATATCACGTAGCCCTCCCCAAGCGAGCAGGACGCATGAAGCGAAGCGCGCCAAACACTTCGGCGCGGCAAGGCGGCTTCGGGAAACTGAGCAATACGCAACCATTTTCGTTTTCTCCTAACGTGCGAGCGCGCGGGCGAGGAAGACGCGGGAACGCACTTGCAGTGGTTCCATCCCCCCCATTTGTATCATCGCGGCATAATTAATTTCCGAGAATTTCGGCGTCGGCGAGTCCGCCGAGATGTAGCGATTCATGAGCCCGAGAGCCCCAAGAATCTGCTTCGGACGATTTTCAGCAGCATTTCCGTTCCCGACGTAATAAAGTGGTTTTTCAAAAATTAGCCCGAATGCCGTACCATGAAACGAAGTCGAAACCACGCAAGCGGCATTTTTAAACCAGCCGACAAACTGCTCCGGCGTTTCCGTCTTGAGCATGTTCCCGCGAAACGTGTAGCCCGCCCAAACGGAAACGACTTCCGCCCCGATTTGCGCGGCAAGTTCCCGTGCAACACGATCTGCTTCCGGCTTGTAGGAAACCTGATAAACGAGCACGTATTTTTTATCGGTTTTCGGCGGCTCGGCGAGTTCTTCCCAAACGGATTTGTCCACAAGCAACGTCGGATCCAAGACCGTTTCGATTTTCAAATCCGTATGCGGCTGAAGAGATTCGCCGAGATTGGCTTCGCGCACGGAAAGCGCATTAAAATTTTTCAGAGAACGAACAACGAACGTATTCTTCCCGAGCGTCTCCGAAGCCGCTCCCGCACTCGCCGCATACGCAATCTTGAGCATTCCCGCCTGCGACGCAAAATCACCGAAAAAAACGGAATCGGCTCCGTGCGTATGATTCGGACTCCAAATTTGGTCGCTCCCGAAGACAATCGCGTCGTATTTTTCGGTGGGAACGCGACCGTTTTCCTTAAAACGTTCCCGAGACAAATTCAGTTTTTCCGAAAGAAATTTTTCAAAACCCTTACGACGAACAATCCGCGTCGGAAACTCGAGCACTCGCCACGGCAACGTCACACACCAATAACCCAGTCGCTTGCATTTCTTAAAAAACGAAACGCCTTTTAGCTGCGGAAACGGAAACGCCTCGTATGCACGCGTCAAATATTTCGGACGATAATCGATAATTTCGACTTCGTGTCCGCAGGATTTCAAATACTCCTGCAACCCGTACGCCTGCAAGACCGCACCGTAGTTATGCGCACAATGAAATGTCAAAATTCCGATTTTCATTTTCTTATTTGGAATGAATCTTCAAAACGGCTTCGACAGACTTACGCGGCGACGACGCAAGGTTGAACTTTTCTGGAACATCGCCACACGCAATGAAAACGACAACCGATTCGGCTTCCTCAATATCAATCAATTTTCTTAATGCTCTGTCTTTCTCCGGAGACACGGACCAATTCAACATGCAATGCGCTACCTTGTTCTTATGAAGCGCATAGCAAAGATTCATCAGGTAAATACCCGCATTCGTGAAAATGTCATTGCGCTCTACGCCCCAAGCGCAACGCAAGTCTGTCGTCAAAATCAACAATTTGTCGGCAAGATGTCCGAAGCCCCGATTCCCATTTTGCAACGCAAGACATTCGTGAATCTTTTTTAGATCACTCACGCAATGAACGCGCGTGTATTGGCGGTTGCAAGCAGACGGAGCGTTGTTGGCAAGCGCAACGGCATTACGAATTTGTTCTTCGGAAATCGTTCCCGAAAAATGCCGCACCGAATGGCGCGACGCAGAAAACGTTTCAAACGGAGAATCAAGTTCTGCCCAGTAACGTTCCCGCGTCATTTCGATTTGATGGGACGGCTCGACAGGAACTCGTTCAAGAAGCGCGGATATCGCACGGGAGCGTTCCGAGTCGAGTTCAAATTTCGCCTCGTCATGGATTTTTTTGTATTCGGCAATTACGCGCACGGCTTCAATAAATTGAGGCGCGTTTGTTCCGTATTTGTCCGCAAATTCATTCAAGGACGCAATCAATCCGAGAATCATTTCTCGTCCGAAACCAAGACGCATATCCGGCATCGTGAGCCCTTTTTCAACAACGTGATAGGTCATGATAATCGCCGCGAGCGCGCCCTCCTCCGTCAACGAACGTGAATTCGGCGAATGCTTCAGAAAACGTCCCTGATCGTAGCGGAAGATTTTACGCATCCGCCAACGATTCAAGAACACCCGACAAGCCAACAAATACGCAGACTTTAAACCGGGAACATTTTTTAAAAATTGTCTTAGCTTTTTCTTCATAAAGATTCAGATTTTCAAACGGGAGCGGATGATACGTGTAAACGCGGAGCGTTCGTCTCTCGTAAGTCCGAGGAAGGCAATCGCGGGAACGGAGCAAAGCACGCTCACGGAACCGATGACAAAGAACTGCGTCCACGAAGGTGTGGGCATAACAGAAAATGCCAGCCATGCGGGAACAATGACGGCAACGCCTGCGGCGAGGCATGCGGGAAGAATCGTCTTTCCGACAAAAGCGCGGATCGAAAGCCGAGCACAGCGGCGCACCAAGAGCAGGCGTAGCCCGAGGCAAACACAGGAAATCGCAATCGCCGCGCAAGCCACCGATTCCGGCGGGGCGGAGAAAAACTTTAAAAGCACCCACGCCAGCGGAAGAGTCAGCCAAAGCGTACCGCCGACCACGCTTTGATAAAGCGCGATTTTCCCGGAGGCTTGAGCCTGTGTCGCCAACGGGTATGAGAGCGCATCGATGACGACTTGGATCAGAATCAGGCGCGTAAACCAGACGGTGTGGTCCGGGACCTCTTCGAGCCACAAACCGAGAACAAAGGGCATCAGGAGCCAAGCCGGAAGCGCGAAAAAGAATAGAAGGAAAAATCCGATGCGGGAGGCGCGCATCGTCAGCAGATGAGACTGCGGCAAATCTCCAGCCGCATAATACTTAATGATTTGCGGGTTCGTCGCCGTCATGAAATTCGTCGTAAAAGACGTAATCGCTCCCGAGACCTGTTGCGCCACGCCGCGAGCCGCGTTGACCGCAGAGCCGAAATAGTTGTTCAACAGAACGTTGATAAAAACATTGGTAAACAAGCCCGACATTGCCCCCCAAAGATTCCATCCTCCAAAGGCAAGGAGCTCAATAAAGCGGCGCTTATCCCAGAAGAACGCAAAGCGCGATTCCAGGTATTTGAGGCGACAAACAAGGTAATTCAGCGAAAAGTGAATTACGCCGATAATCATCAGAAGCGCCCCGTAGAACGAGAGTTTGTCGAAGCTCGAAAGTGAAAGCAGATAGATGATCCCGAGCCGTGCCACGGCTTCAAAAATCGTAATCCAAGCAAAAGTTTTAATATTTTCGTGAGAAATAATCAGAGCCGAATACGGAATCGAAAGCGTACTTAAAAGGAACGTTACGACCGAGAATTGGAAAAACCAGAATGCCGCATCCGCACGCTCCGGAGGAATGACAACCTTGTTTTCCAAAAACCAAAGCCCGACCGTTTCCGAAAGCAGAAGCAAGACAACGACAAGCCCGACGTAAATAAGCTGCGTAAGATTGAAGGTCTGCTTGAGCCGCTCCGTATTTTTTTGCCCCAATTCGAAATTGAAGAAACGAGAGCAGGATGCCGACATCGTCCCCGAGAGGAATGCAAACATCGTCACCACTCCACCGATAACCGTTACCAAACCGTAGTCGTCCGCGCCGAGCGCTTGGAGCAAGACACGCGTCGCAAAAATCCCGACGAAGGTCGTGAACGCCATCTTCACGTAGAGCATCAGCGTATTCTTGGCGATACGCTTGTTGTTCTCGGAGACTGTGGACGGAGGATTCATTTATTTTAGCCGCAGATGACGCAGATAGGCACAGATGAGGCAATGATTAACGGGTATTCGCAAAGCGTTTGACCTCCGCACGGGAGCCCCCGAAGTTAATGAGTAAGCACAGCGGCAACGCGGTCGCTTTCAGATAGTTGATGCATTGGGCGGCATGGGCCTCCGTAAGCGACTTCACCGATTTAAGCTCTAAAATGATTTTTCCTTCGACCAAGATGTCTGCAAAGAATTCTCCGACGAGTTGCTTGTCGTAAAAAACGTTAACCGGTTTTTGAGATTCAACAGATAAACCCGCTTTTGCGAGTTCGATGCAGAGAGCCCGCTCATAGACTTTTTCGAGGAAACCGCTCCCGAGCACATTGTGCACAGCAAACACGCAACCAATGATTTTCTCGGTTACGGTATTCAATCGATCTGTGTCCATCTGCGTCATCTGCGGCTTTATTTACCTAAAAAGTTTTCAAGGAGCGGGAGGCAGGCGGTGAAGCGGGATTTCCAGAGGGAGAGTTCGGCGATGCGGGAGCGCGCGAAGGCGGAGTCGGCATCAGAGCCTGTGTTGCGGGAAGCCGATTCGGCTTGGGCGAGGCGGATATCCGCCTTTTCGAGGGCGGGGGCGAGGACTTCCTTTAAAAAGCCTCCGGCGAATTGCTTAAGATCGGTTTCTGCCGTGAAGTAGTCGCGGCGCTCCCCGATCTTGGGGTGGACGCGGGCGGCGCCCAGGCGTCGGAGAAATTGGATGGCTTCGACCACGGCCCCCCGGGAGAGGCTAAGTTTGGCTTGGAGCTCCTGCACGGAAAGGGCTTCGCGGGAGCAGTAAAGCGCGCCGTAAACCAAGGCGACGGACTTGCGGAGGCCGAACATCGCGGCGGCGCGCACAAAGACGTCGAGCACCGCCAATTCCCATTCGGGAAGAGTGCCGTCGGCAAGAGAAGCTGTGTTTTCCTTTTTCAACGTAACGCGCGATTTTTTGAATATTAAAATTCAGTCGACCAAATCTGTCAATTTGCAATGACAGTTTTGGAGCGCTTCGCTTGGCGAATGGTGGTCCGTGAATGGAAACTGGTGAGCCTACGCGGGTTTCGACTGCGTCTGCACCCGCGGTTATCCCATGTAGCACTACCTCGAAGAAGCTGCTACGCAATTGCGGATAGCGAATAGCGAATCTCGAATGCTTACGGTTCGGTAAATTCTATAGTCGCTTTAGGAGAATCATACCCTGTCCCCCTCTCGGATTCGTGCAATTGGTGTCATTCGTGGTTCCTTTTCTCCTTTCTTGTTCCAAAATGCCGCAGGAAGGAATCTCTCCAGGACTCCTTACAAATTTACATGAATTCACATGGTGCTTGGTGCTAAAAAAAAGCGTCCCGACCGGAAGGTCGGAACGCTTTTTTTTGCAGAAGCTCGATTAGAGTTTCTTTTTGCCTTCGAAGTGGGCTTCGATTTCTTCGAGGGTGCGGCCCTTCGTTTCCGGCAGGAAGAACACGGCGGTAATCCAGTAGATGACCGTGCAGGCTGCGCAGAAGAAGAAGATGGTCGAATAGCCGAAGTTGCCGACAACCGGGAGGAAGGTACCCGCGATGACCGTGGAGACCCCTTGGTTGATCAGGAGGGCAATCGACATACCCATAGCGCGGATGCGGTTCGGCATGAGCTCGGAGAGCGCGAGCCAGACGCAAACGCCCGGTCCGACCGCGTAGGCGGCGATGAAGATGGCAAAGAAGAAGGTGACGAGCCAGCCGTTTGCGGCGCTCGGGAGCGGCCCGATTTCGAGGCTCTTGATTTCGAAGCTTTGACCTTCGGCGGCGGGAACCTTGAATTCGAGGTTCGTGACCGGCGTGTCTTCGCGGACGACGATGGTCTTGACGCTCATTTCGCCGTTGACCGTGTAAACGATCTTAACCTGAGACGGCACGAAGGTTTCGGCCTTGGTCAGCGCCTGGATTTCTTGCGGCGTGACGGTGGCGTAGAAGGCGTATTCGACGTTCTTGGTCAGAACCTTGCCGGAAGCGTCGCGTTCTTCGAGACCGGTCTTTTCGTTGATGACGTTTTCGACGATGACGCGGTTGTAAGCTTCGCTGTTGAGCTTGTCGGTGTAGTTGACCATGTCGCGTTCCGACTTCAGGAAGAGGAAGGCAACGCCGAGGAGACCGATGATGATACCGGAGGTACCGACGGTGAGGAGGAACTTGCGGCCCTTGCGGTCAACGAGGACCATGGCGACGACCGTCATGACCATGTTGAGAATCTTAACGACCAAGTCACCCTGGTTGGCAACGGAGCCGTCGAGACCGGCCTGAGCGAGGACGTCAACGATGTAAGCGAGGACGGAGTTGATCCCGGTTGCCTGGTTGCAGGCGAGAATGACGACTGCGAGGACGAACGGGATGATGTACTTCTTTTGAATGAGAGAATCCTTCGGCTTGTCGGCGTCTTCCTTCTTGGAGTCGTCGGCGGAGGAATCGCTGCCCATTTCTTCGAGTTCCTTCTTGGCCTGTTCCAAGCCGCGGGAGCGTTCGAGGGCCTTGAGAGCGGCTTCCGTCTTACCCTTGCCGTAGAGCCAGCGGGCGGATTCGGAAATGAAGAAAGCGCCGATGGTGAAGATCACGCCCGGAACGGCGCAGATCCAGAAGATGGCGCGCCAGGCGAAGTCCTTAGCGGCGAAGATGGCGTCGGCCTGTTCCTTGACGGTGGCATAGGAAGCGGAGACAACGCCGTCCACGTATTCGGCGCAGACGATACCGGCGAGGGCTGCGAAGACGAGGCCGACGGTGAGCATGAATTGGAACATGCCGGTACCGAAGCCGCGCTTGTCGGCCGTGAGGCATTCCGCGAGGTAGAGCGGAACGACGACGCCGATGAGACCGGCAGCCGCGCCTTGGAGGATACGGCCGAGCACGAGGGCTTCAAAGCCGAACGGCGAGCAGATGACCGGAACGGAGAGGACGAAGCAGACGCCCGCGAGGAGCATCACCTTTTTGCGCCCGAACAAGTCGGAAAGCGCTCCCGCGAAGAGCGAGGAGAGCACCGAGCCGAGCAAGACCGCCGCGACGACGGTCGAGAGTTGACCGGGCGTGTAGTCCGTCGTTGCCTGCAGATACGGAAGTGCACCGGCGATAACGCCGACGTCGATCCCGTAGAGGAGGCCGCCGAGGCCTGCGATAAAGAGCAGGTATTTGTTATAGAGTGAGGTTGATTTTGACATAAGGTTTTCGGGTAAAACTGAAAGCCGTGGATTTTAACCGAGGCTTCGGGGGATTGGCAAG
>JAFYWY010000098.1 GCA_017546455.1 Opitutales bacterium | reverse complement strand
GTTTCGGGCAAGTAAGTCATAATACCCCGTGGACCAGTATTCGATTTCGTTGCCGTTGATGGCCTGCCATTTCGAATCCGCGGCCGGTCTAAAGAACGTGTAGTTCAAGCGCTTCCCGAACCACGCCGTGTTGTGGTACATATTTTGTTGCGAACCCGATTTCAGAGACTCCAGCGAGATGTTGGTTGCTTCGTCGCCTGCTACGGCGACGCTGTACGTGAGCACGCTTTTTCGGATTCGCGGCGGGTCGTTCGGGTCGAGCGGGTCTGTGCCGTCGAGGAATTCGAGATAATCGGCGATTCCGTCGCTGTCGGAATCCCAAGGATCGGTTTCGTCTGCGGGATCGGTTCCCGCGACAATTTCTTCGGCATCGGTCCATCCGTCGCCGTCGGTATCGTTTTCTAAGACGTCTGAGAGCGCCCAAAGCGTTCCAGCGAGTCCGAGGAATGCGGCGCTTCCCGCCGCCCACGGCAAGTAACGTCCGTGATGTTTTTCGATGGGGGCAGAGACTTTCATCCTATTTCCTTGTTTTATACATTTAGAGACGCAAGAGATATTTGTTTAGCGAAAATTGTCAAATGAATTTTGCGCAAGTTTATTGATTGATGCCTTCGGGTTACGCTTCCGACCCACGCCGCAGAAAACTTACGGCAACTTCTAAAAATTCGTTTTTTAAAAGCTGTCTCAAGATTGGCATGTGCACCGGAGGCGCACTACATAGGATAACCGCGGGTGTAGGCAGAGCCGAAACCCGCGGACAGGCCCCTGGCCTTATGCGCCGCTAAGCGATGCAGATTTGTCCCTGAGATTCCTGCGGCGCAATGGAACGAGCTACGTGCTCTTTTCGTAGATAAATCGCTAAAAAGGAATTTCTGGAGGTAGCCCTAAGCATTATTTAAGCTTCATTCATAATTTCTGCGGGAGCGCGCCCTTCTTCGAGAAGCTTTTTCATGCGCGTCATTGTGGGCGCGACGTGCGTGAAGAACTTTTTGTACGCGGCGCAGAAATAGTTCAAGCCGGGTTCGCCGTCGGGCGAAACGCAGAAGCGGTGTTTCGGGCATTCGCCGTTGCAGACAAAGCGCACGCCGCATTTGCGACAAACGCGCGGAAGCGATTTCAGCTTCATCTCGCCGAAGTGTTTTTGGGCTTCGGAATCAGCAAGCGTCCCGAGTTTCTTTTCCAGAAGATTGCCGAGCTTGAAGCGCGGATAGACGAAGTGGTCGCAGGAAAAAACATCGCCGTTGTGCTCGAGCGCGAGAGCCTTCCCGCACTTTTCCCGGAAGACGCAAAGCGGCGCAGGCACGCCCGCCCACGCGCAAAGTGCAACGTCAAAGAGCTGAACGAAAGTCTTGCCGACATCCCGCCGGACCCAGACATCATAAATATCGCAGAGAAATTTGCCGTAGTCTTCCGGCTTTACGGACCAGGGCAAGACTTCGCCCCCGCCGAGATTGCCGTTCAGCAAATCGGGCGCGGAAGCAAAACGCATCGGGGCATCGGACGGCGGCGCAGGACGTTCGACAAGCGGGATAAACTGGATAAAGCCCGAACCGATTTCCCGCAAAAATTCATAAACTTCGACGCCGCGATGGACGTTATGCTCCCCGACCACCGTCAGGGTATTAAACTCCGCGCCGAAGCGCTTAAGCTGCCGGATACCTTCCAACACGAGATCGAAAGACGGCGCGCCCGCTCGAGTGACGCGATTGGCGTCGTGGCACTCCCGGGGACCGTCGATACTGATGCCGACGAGAAATCCGTTGTCCGCGAAAAAGGCCGCCCAGTCTTCATTGATGAGCGTGCCGTTCGTCTGAAATGCATTTTCGATACGCTTTCCGCCGGCGTATTTTTTTTCGAGTTCGATGACTTTCCTGAAAAAATCCAGGCCGAGCAACGACGGCTCGCCGCCCTGCCAAACGAAGCTGACTTCCGGCACCTCCTGCGCTTCGATGTAGTCGCGGATGAAGGTTTCGAGGACGGTGTCGTTCATCCGCCAATCCTTTTTTTGCGGAAAAAGTGCCTGCTTTTCGAGGTAGTAGCAATAGGTGCAATTCAAATTGCAGATGGAGCCGATCGGCTTGGTCATCACATTGAACGCACGGGGCTCGGCACTTTGTTTCGGAGACTTCATGCCTCAGTTTTAGCATAGTTTTCGAAAAATGAACATCGTTTCTTCCGGCAAATTCATTTACGCTTCAGGCATGATTTTTTGCTGCGTTGCGGGGGTGCTTTTCTTGACGGGACTGCTTGTCGCGGCCCTTCCCGCATGGCGCACCCGACGGCGCCGCGAGCGTTTTTTAGCGGCTCCCTTTCCGAAAGCCTGGGCCAAAATCATCCGAATCAATGTTCCGCACGCGGCAAAGATTCCCCGCCCCTTGCGTGCCCGCTACGCCCGACGCATTAAAGAATTTTTAATGGAAAAAACCTTCGAGCCTTGCGGCGGGCTCGGCGAAGTGTCCGATAAAATTGCCGTCATCGTCGCAGCCAATGCATCGCTACTCACGCTGGGACGGGAGGCTCCGGCCTGGCGCTTTCTGCATTCCGTGCTCATTTACCCGAGAGCTTTTCGTTTGCACGATCCGCAGGAAACGCTTGCGGCGAGCGCGGACGGCGAAGCGACTCCCTTGCCGGCCGAGGAGGAGCCACCGGAAAATGACGGCGAATCGCGGGCCTTCGGAAGTGTGATTTTGTCTCAGGAACGGATTTTGCGCGATGCTGCTTTTTCCGGAAACGCCCAAAACGTCATCATCCACGAGTTCGCGCACCAATTTGCCGACACCGAGCCGCTGTACTTTCCCCGAGAACACCTTGAACGCTGGGAAGCGCTTTTCAAAAAAGAAATGGCACGCCTGCGTTCCGGCGCAAGCGACACGATCTTGGACGAATACGGAGCCGACGATCCCGCCGAGTTCTTCGCCGTATGCACGGAGGCCTTTTTCGGGACCCCGCAAGCGCTCCGCCGCGCCCACCCGGAGGCCTATACCGCCCTTGCGGAAATCTACGCCCTCGACCCCGCCGCCTGGCCTACCGCCGAAGACTAATCCAAACGCGAGCCTCCCGCCTTCTCAAAAGCACGCTTCCGGAGCTTTTCTATTTGAAAGGCTCGCGGGAAGATTTCATGCTCTCAAACATCATGGCAGACAATAACTTTCTCCCGAAATCCGGCGTCCAAACCGAGCGCGCGCAAATCCGCGTCTCCACGAAATTTCCCGCAAACAACAACTACGTTTGCAGCTATGAAGTCTTCGTTGAAGGCGAGTTCTTCAAGCCGGAAAACGGCCGTTCCGCAATGATTAATTTTGTCCAAACCGGTGCTCCGCTCGAAAAGTCGTATTACGATTACGGCCGCTTCTGCTTCTTCCTGCCGAACTGCGTTCTGCCGATGTTTGAAGATGTTTTGAACGGTCAATCCGCCAAGCTCGTCGTTCATTTCGTCGTTGAAAACGGACGTCCGGCGCGCGATCAGGCCGAGGCCCAATTCAAAATCAGCTTTAAGGTTTAATCGATGGCCGAAAAGATTGCGCTGAATGCGGACGGCTCACTCGCCGTTCCCGCCAACCCGATTATCCCCTTTATTCGCGGTGACGGCAGCGGTCCGGATATTTGGTCCGCCGCCGTGCGCGTAATGGATGCCGCGGTTGAAAAAGCCTACGCCGGCGCCCGCAAAGTCGAATGGCACGAAGTCTTCGCCGGCGAAAACGCCTTTAAGAAACTCGGCACTTGGTTGCCGGACGAAACCGTCGATATTTTCCGCGAATACCTCGTCGGCATCAAGGGGCCGCTGACGACTCCCGTCGGCAAAGGCGTGCGTTCGATCAACGTAACGCTCCGCCAGACGCTCGACCTGTTCGTCTGCCTGCGTCCGGTAAAATATTTCCGCGGGATCGAAACGCCGGTGAAGGATCCCTCGCAAGTCGACATGGTCGTATTCCGCGAAAACACGGAAGATATTTACGCCGGCATTGATTGGACGGCGGGAAGCCCGAAAGCGCTCCGCATGATCGAATTTCTCAAAACGGAGTTTCCGGACGATTTCAAAAAAATCCGCTTCGGCGGGGAAACGCCGGACGAAATCGGCTTCGGCGTAAAGCCCGTTTCCAAGACGGGAACGCAGCGCCTCGTGCGCGCCGCCCTCGAATACGCGATTGACCAAAAACGCAAATCGGTGACGATTGTCCACAAGGGCAACATCATGAAGTTTACCGAAGGCGCGTTCCGCGATTGGGGCTACGCCGTGGCAAAGGAAGAATTCGGCGCAGAAGCAATCGACGGCGGCCTGTGGCTCAAGATTCCCGAAGGCAAACCCGGAGCAGGCCTTGTCATCAAAGACTGCATCTGCGACGCCTTCCTGCAGGAAATTTTGCTCCACCCGGCGGACTTCGACGTCATCGCAACGCTGAACCTAAACGGGGACTACGTCTCCGACGCACTTGCCGCACAGGTCGGCGGAATCGGCATTTCGCCCGGCGGAAATATCAACACGAAGTCCGGCCACGCGATTTTTGAAGCCACGCACGGCACGGCACCGAAACTCGCCGGCTTGGACAAAGCAAACCCGTCCTCGCTCCTGCTTTCCGCAGAAATGATGTTCCGCCACATGGGCTGGAACGAGGCGGCCGACTTAATCGTCAAAGGCGTCGAAGGCGCAATTTCCGCGAAAACGGTGACCTTTGACCTTGCGGCAATGATTCCCGGATCGACCGAGCTGAAATGCTCGGAATTCGCCGACGCCGTCATCGCCAAAATGTAAGCCCAACCGAAAACAAAAAATCCCTTACGAAACCGTAAGGGATTTTTTTGGTACTCGAGAAGGGACTTGAACCCATACGCCTTTCGGCATCGGAACCTAAATCCGACGTGTCTGCCAATTTCACCACTCGAGCAAAAAAGTACGTTGAATCTACGGGAAACACTGCTCCTTGGCAAGCCGCAGTTCTCAACACCCACAGAAGAAGAGAACCGCCTCTTGGTCTCCATGGCCCAACTTTACAATCGCCCCCGATAGGAGCCACTGCGTTGGTTTTTATTAATTTGTTTTTCGTACTCATATTCCAAGTTTCGGGAATCCGGATTGGGATTAACGAGCGCACGAAAAGTGAAATCCCCTTTTTTCCCCGGCTCTGCATGAATCTCAAAGATACCGTATAGTCCGTTCGGGAACTTTACAAAGTAGAAGCCTTTCTTGAAGCGACACCAAGCTTCATCGGTTTTCTTATACCCAATTTTGACCTCTTCTTTGTACCCCTCTTCCGGGGCAATGAAATCAAAGCTCTTTTGCTTTTCAATGAAGCCGCCTCCGGGAATGCGCAAAGTATATTCCCAGTCATACCCTTCGCGCTGTTCGGGTGACTTATCGCTCTCGTAAGAAACGGATACACTCGTGTCGCTTTCTCCGCGTACACCTTTTGCAAGGTTGATTACGATACTTTCCCCCTTATCAAGTCTTGTCCACGACTCTCCCTGATTTATCATTTTCCCACAGGAGTAGTACAGCGGCTCACAAATGCCTTTTTTACGCAAACGGAAAATAGCAGGATTCTGCGGATTCCAAGCCGGCTCATCGCCACTTTGAAAGCCATAATTAAATTTACGCTGAGAAGACTCGGCATGATCTCCTGTGCCATAGTATTCCGGATGGTCGCAATTAACAAACAAGCTTCCGCCGACGTCATGAATTGCAAAACACCCATCCGTATCTGCGAACGCAATCTTTTTAGACGTTCCGCTTGTCCAAACTTTATCAAAGTTTTGAGAGTTTAAGGTCGAATATCTTACCTCCGCATTCGGAACCGGATTCCCCTCTAAATCCAAAACCTGCCCGTAGAAAACAATCTCGTTCGAAAGAATCTTATCAAGCAGCCCCGGTCTCACAGAAGCATTGCCTTTCGTCTCGGACAACTTCACACAAAAAGATTGACTTTCGCAGCTTACCAGAGGTAACAGCAATACTGCCAGAAACGCTGAGATTGCCAAAACTCCCACAGTGTTAAAAAAAAATAGTTTTCTATTCTTCATGCTATTTATCCAGTTTATCTTCTAACGTTTCCCAAAGCTTCCATGTTTTTTGCAAGCGCCACACAAATTGGGCGCTATGACTATCCTCGAAATTGGGGAAAACCGAATTTGGGTCTTTATCTCCCATATTAATGCTTTCGATTGGGTGATTACCTAATTGCATCTTACTTTCTGCTCCGGCGACTTTCGTTTTGCTGGAATCGACATACGCCATAACTCGATGAGGATCTTCAACATCGCTTTGGACAAGCTCTATTTTACTTACAGGGGTATTCATCGAATCCTCCCCCGCGTATACTTCCCGATACATCTCTATCTTCTCTCCTATTTTATATTTATACGAAGTAACTCCGGAAAAGGGTTTCTGGGTCGAATTATGAAACTCCCAGGCCTCTGCGGTTGCAAAATCCTCCGGGAGGTAGAAATTGATCATCGTGCAAGAGGTATTTTTCAAAAATCCGCGATACCCCCGAGAAGCAATCGCCCGCTTAGAATCATCTCCAACTGAAGGTTTGGCCCAATTTTCAAATTCAGACCAAGACCAATCATACAAGAGATTGGCAAATTTTAGTCCCATCGAGCTAAGTTTTTTCGTTCCCGAGACCTGTCGTAAATCTGCTCTATCGTCATAGCATTCCGCCGGAATGGCGGCATTCATGAGCGCATAATTATTAATTACGGCTTTTTCACGCAACGCACTCCCCACGACAATATTGCCCATGCTATGCGCCATTACATTTACCAATCGCCCGTTGGCTGCCAGTGCATCGAAGTACGCCTTCAGAGCAGCTCCGCATTTCCAAGCGGTAAACTCGCTCGGAGCATAAGTTAACGGATTCGAGCCTGTCGGCCAGTAAACAGACGAATAACGCCCTTTGTAATTTTGCCACCAGAGGCGCTTAAACGAGGTTTCCGCATAGGAATTTGTAGATCCCTCTTTCATATTCCATCCGTGAACAAAGACAATTTGTTTGTCCGGCTCTTCGTCCCAGGGACATTTAAAAGGTTTAGATTGTCTAGGCTCCCACGAACTCGTTTCCGTGGAAGAACTGTAAGACAACTTTACCTGTTCGAACATTTCGCGGACATCTAACAATTCCAGCCAGACACCTGTCAACTCGTGAAAATCTTTTTCTGAGGAGGAAAACACAAGCGTGAATTTTCCTTTCCCGACGGCACTTCCCTCGAAAAGAAAATTTAACAGATTTCCGCTTCTTTCAATCGAATCAAATTCAACAAATTTCTCTCGATATAAATTCCAAAGATTTCCCCACATTTCACCGAGAATATCGTCCTGCCAGTCTTCCGGATCAGCCGAAAGTGAAGTCCACATTTTCGCCTTTAATTGCGCATCCAGACTGCCGGAATAAGTTCCGTCAAGGTAACCCAAATCGCCACTCCGGTCCAAGTGCGGCATGAACCTTATCTCCGGGGTATCGCCTCCCGTATCCGGTGTTGCAATCATCATTCTCACTTTGCCGCTTTCGAAGTTTCCGAAAAGCCAATCAATTGCATCCAGGTCACCGGAAAAACAAATCTGAAGTCGCGAAAAATCTTCCAAATCGCGCAGACTATCAGGATTTTCCGTAGAGAGATCACTAATAACGACTCCGGCTTGATCGTTCGAAGAAGCACTCACACCTTCTCCATCTTCTTTGTCATCGTCATTATTAATCCAAAAGCGATAAGGCTCTGACTCCGAAGTAAAGTCGTCGCTCTCGAAGGAAACCGTTCCGTCGCGATTTTTGTCAACTGCCATGCAGATTTTGACGATACGGAGCTTGCCGACAACGGCGGAAAGCGTTCCCGTAGCATTCGGGCTCATACTGATCCACAGCCCGTTTTGCTCAATCGCGGGCAACAGCATTTCGTCGATACCGAAAAATAAACAAGCTTTCGCCGTGCCGCCGACAGGAACACGAGACGAATCAATCTTCAGCTCAGTCCCGATTGTTTTAGCCGCATTTGTCGAAGGATCGCCTACGGTCACGCGCACGGAGTATCCGTAATCGATTGTCCCCGATTTCGGGACGCGGCCGTAATGATCCCAGACAAGGGCATAGCCTCCGCAAAAATCTTTAGTCGCCTCCATCTTAAATCGCTGTTTGACACCGCGAGACTTCGGACCGGCGCACAATTCAACGCCGATTGTACTTCCGTTTTCTTCCTGCCAATACTCCACCCCGTTTCCGACCAAGGCGCTCCAACCCAGGGAATCACTCCCCATAATGCGGTATCGGATCTTGCGGGCGTTTTCCGTTTCTTCTTTGCTTCCGCCTTCAAAACCCGGCGGCGCATTGAAATCCGCATTCCCGAGTCCGATTATTTTGACGTTCGAATCCGTTTTTTTCACACCTGCCTTTGCCTCCGCTTCCGCAATCAGATCGCGAAATACCGGGGTAACTGCCGGTGTTGCCGAAGCTGAGAACCTCCTCCGCTTAGGCGGATCATTCGGATCAAGCGGATCGGTTTTATTTTCAAATTCAAGGTAGTCGGCAATACCGTCTTCATCGGAATCCCAAGGATCCGTCGGATCCTCGGGATTGGTACCCGCCTCAATTTCTTCGGCGTCCGTCCAGCCGTCATTGTCGGTATCGCTCTCAAAAACTTCGGAAAGCGCCCAAAGCGTTCCCGCGGAAACGATAAGGGCCAATATTAATGTCACACGCGAAAAACCGCGCTCTGCCTGTTTTTTATTTTCGGTAAACGGTGTTTTCATTTGGCAAATGTTAATATTTGCGCAAATAAAAAAACACCTTTGAAATTCCTGTAAAGTTAAAATTTACACAACACAAAAATATCGCTGAAAAGAGAATTTCGCCATCCTCCCGAAAAACAAACATCCCCCGTAGCTTAAATGCTTACGGAGGATGAAATCGTCGAATGCGATATTAGTAGCGGTAGTTTTCCGCCTTGTAAGGACCGTCGACGGAGACGCCGAGGTAATCGGCCTGCTTCTGCGTCAGGGTCGTCAGCTTAGCACCGATACGTTCAAGGTGGAGACGGGCGACTTCTTCGTCGAGGCGCTTCGGGAGGATATAAACGCCGGGCTTGTAGCTGTCGCGGTTCTTCCACAAATCCATCTGAGCGAGAACCTGATTCGTAAAGCTGTTGGACATAACGAAGCTCGGGTGGCCGGTCGCGCAACCGAGATTGACGAGACGCCCTTCCGCCAAAAGGAAAATCGAGTGCCCGTCTTCGAAATCGTAGCGATCGACCTGCGGCTTGATGTTCACCTTTTTCGTTCCTGCAAGCGCGTTGAGGCGCCCGACCTGGATTTCGTTGTCGAAATGGCCGATATTGCAGACAATGGCCTGGTCGCGCATTTGCTGCATGTGCTCGAGCGTAATGATATCGCAATTGCCGGTCGTCGTAACGTAGATGTCCGCCACGCCGAGCGTGTCTTCGACGGTGACAACGCGATAACCTTCCATCGCCGCCTGGAGCGCACAAATCGGATCGACTTCCGTCACCCAGACCGTGGCGCCGAGACCGCGAAGCGACTGGGCGCAACCCTTTCCGACATCGCCATAGCCGCAGACGACGGCAATTTTCCCGGCAATCATTACGTCGGTAGCACGCTTGATGCCGTCAACGAGCGATTCGCGGCAACCGTAGAGATTATCGAACTTCGACTTCGTGACGGAGTCGTTCACGTTAATGGCGGGAACGAGGAGCTTTCCGGCGGTAGCGCGTTGGTAGAGGCGGTGAACGCCGGTCGTCGTTTCTTCAGAGACGCCGCGCCATTTTGCAACGACGCGATGCCAATGTTGCGGATCTTCCGCGTAAACTTTCTTTAAAAGGGCTTTGATGACGGCTTCTTCTTCGGATTCGCTCGGAGAATCCACCCAAATGTCTCCGTTTTCGAGCTCGTAGCCCTTGTGAATGAGCAGGGTCGCGTCTCCGCCGTCATCGACGATGAGATCCGGTCCGTTTCCGTCCGCCCAAGTCATTGCACGGTAAGTGCAATCCCAATACTCTTCGAGGGTTTCGCCTTTCCATGCGAAGACAGGGGTTCCCGCAGCGACAATGGCGGCAGCGGCGTGGTCCTGCGTCGAAAAGATATTGCAGGAAGCCCAGCGGACATCTGCACCGAGATCGACCAGTGTTTCGATAAGCGCGGCGGTCTGGATCGTCATATGAAGCGATCCCATGATGCGGGTTCCCGCAAGCGGCTTTTCGGGTGCGTATTTCTTGCGGATTGACTGCAGGCCGGGCATTTCGAAGGCGGCGACGTCGAGTTCCTTGCGTCCCCAATCGGCGAGCGCAATATCCGCAATTTTATATTCGGAAGCGATAGACATGCTCAGAATCTAATTTGAAGTTGTAGCTTCTTAAAGCGTAAAAATAAAAAACGTTCCCGCCGTTGCTTGCGGGAACGTTTTTCTCAATTATCCGAAATTACTTATTTCGTGATAACGCGGGCCATTTCGAGGACCTTGTTGGAGTAGCCCCATTCGTTGTCGTACCAGGAGACGACCTTAACGAACGTTTTGTCGAGCTGAATACCAGCCTTGGCGTCGAAGATGGAGGTCTTCGGGCAATCACGGAAGTCGGTCGAAACGACGGCTTCTTCGGTGTAGCCGAGAACGCCCTTGAGTTCGCCTTCGGAAGCTTCCTTCATTGCAGCGCAGATTTCTTCGTACGTGCATTCCGTGTTGAGTTCAACCGTGAGGTCGACGACGGAGACGTCGGAGGTCGGAACGCGCATTGCCATACCGGTGAGCTTGCCGTTGAGTTCCGGGAGAACCTTGCCGACAGCCTTAGCAGCACCCGTGGAGGACGGGATGATGTTTTCGAGGATGCCGCGACCGCCGCGCCAGTCCTTACGGGACGGGCCGTCAACCGTTTTCTGCGTAGCCGTTGCTGCGTGAACCGTGGTCATGAGACCGCGCTTGATGCCGAACTTTTCGTTGAGGACCTTGGAGATCGGAGCCAAGCAGTTCGTCGTGCAGGAAGCGTTCGAGATGATCGCCTGTCCGGCATAGGTCTGGTGGTTAACGCCGTAAACGAACATCGGCGTTGCGTCCTTGGACGGAGCGGACATGATGACCTTCTTAGCACCGGCCTTGATGTGAGCAGCAGCGGTTTCTTCCGTGAGGAAGAAGCCCGTGGATTCGACGACAACGTCAGCAGCGACTTCGTCCCACTTGAGGTTTGCCGGATCCTTTTCAGCCGTGATACGGATCTTCTTTCCGTTCACAACGAGCGCGCCTTCTTCGACAGCGACGTCGCCTTTGAAGCGTCCGTGAACCGAATCGTACTTGAGCATGTATGCCAAGTATTCCGGTTCGAGGAGGTCGTTAATTCCGACGATTTCGATATCGTCTGCGAAGTTTTCAATCGCTGCACGGAAAACCATGCGGCCAATGCGACCGAAACCGTTAATACCAACTTTGATAGCCATTGTTCTTATATGTTATGTAGGTTAAAAAAATAGTTTTTCGATGGATTAGTAGCAGAAATTGAGCGAAACACCCCACCAGAAGGTGTTGCAATCAATGTCCATAACACGCCACGCACCGACATAGCGGTCATGGTCATTGTTGTAGGAATAGTGGACGCCGACGCTGAGCTCGGTCGAGGTATTCAGGTGGTAAATGAGGTCTGCCTTGACCGTGAGATAGCCGTAATCGTTGTCCGGATCGCCGACGCCATGGTACTGGTCACCGATCCAATCGTTTGCGGTGATGTAGCCGTAGGTAACGCCGAGAGCGAGATCCGTTTCGTTAGTGAAAATGCTTTCGAAAGTCTTTTCGGCGGAAACTTCCCAGGTGGTCTGCTCAAGATTCCAGTCGTAGGAGACAGAACCGGAAATGATGACGCGGGACCAATCTTCGTCCGTAACGAGCTCGACATCACGACCAACCTGGAGGAACAGTTCGTTGGAGCGGTTGACGTAAGCGCGGCGCATCGAGTGGGCGTGTTCAATGCCGCCGTTCGGGTAGCTCTTAAAGCGATAGCCGAAGTCAAAGAAGTATTCGTCAGCGTAGACAGCACGTGCTCCGAGGGTCCAATCGGCTTCATTGCCTTCGTCGGAAACCGGGGACATGTAGGCGAGTTCGCCGTAAGCACGGACAGCCCAGTAGCCGGAACCGAAACCGCCAACACCGACATTGAGCGTCGTCTGGAGGTTGTCATCAGACTGGTCAATCCCGCGATACACGTAGTGGGATTCGTAGGCAAATTTAGCGCCGACTTCGACGTTGTTTTCCTGAGCAACAGCGGCCTGCTGCGCAAACGCGGTACCGGCGAGAGCGAGCATCGTAAGGGGGAGGATTGCTTTCTTCATAGTGATTAAAAAATCTTAAATAAGGTTTGTTCGAAATGGAATGCTTACGGGCATGCTTTTGCAAGCCGAAAAACGGGAGATTTAGAACGTATCTTCAATCGCTCCGTTTTCCTCTTCTTCGGGGACGACTTTCCCGCGGGAGATTTTCCGGCGCAAGGCGCGAATCAGCCCGAAAAGCACATATGCCAACAGCGCAGCGGGAATCGCGTACACGTGGAACAACAAGGCGAAGATAACGAAGAGCACAATAAGGATAAAGGCTTGGGCCTTTGCCTTCGTATTCCAGTTGATGTGCTTGAAGGTCGGATACGGGATATTCGTAACCATGAGAATGGAAACGAGCACCATCGTCGGAAGCAACACGATCGGAATGTAGTCCTGAAGCGTTTGGGCGGAAGAGTTCGTTTCTCCGCCGTTCATGCTCGTAAGCAGGAGCACGAACGATGCGGTAATCGCGGCGGCCACCGGCGAGGGAATGCCCATGAAATCGGATGCCGGGCTCTTCTTCTCGTTGCCGGGGATGAGCGGATTCGTCAATACGTTGAACTTCGCCAAGCGGATACCCGCGCAAAGCAGGTAAATGAAGCCGACTATCGGACCGACCTTCGCGAGCATATCGCCGAATTCGGCAGCGCTGCGGCTCGGGTCGAGAATCAGGAAGTAAACCAGAAACGCGGGGGCAACGCCGAAGGAAACGGTGTCGGCAATCGAGTCGAACTCAGCCCCGAACATCGATTCTTTCTTAAACATGCGCGCCATGCGGCCGTCGAAGAGGTCGAAAAGGCAGGCCCCGAAAATCAGATAGACGGCGAGCATGTACTTTTCGTTGGCGGCAGCAAGAGTCTCGCTGTACTTCGCTTCGATGCACTGGCAGAGCGACATGAAGCCGCAAAACATATTTCCCGCCGTGAAGAAATTCGGGAGGATGTAAATTCTCGCGGCATCCTGGACGCACTTGTATTTCGGCTCCGTCGGCGCGGGAACGGTTTGATTGTCGTCGTTCATGTCCTTTTGCTCCGGTTTGGGTTATTTGTTAAAGGAATCGAGATAATCCCAGAAATTCTTGTCCTGTTCGACGATGTGCTCGTCCTTAACGGGGAGATTGGCACGGAAAGCGAAATCCGTGATGCTGTGTTTGTGCAGGATATAGCTGCAGAAGATTTCGTTTTCGGAGGCCGTGAAATAAATCCGTAAGTCGCCCTGACGGAGGCGATAGAAGGTCTGCTTGCCGCGGACAAATGCACCGTAGGCATTCTTGTCGTTCTTCAACTCGTCGAGCGAAATATTCGTCAAGGCATCAATGATGGGCATCTGATCGAGCGGGGACAGCTTATTGAGCTCCGCCGTGCTTTGGTCACTGAAATTTAACTGGTTCATAAGTATTCTTTTTAAAAATCTTCCGGATTGCTCCAAACATCGCCTTCGGTCCTGATTCGGCGTTCGTTTTCCTTCCGAACGGCCTCGAGATAGCCGTCCATAGACTGAATTTCTCCGCTTACGACGCCGGAAACCGCCGGTTTGTTGTAACCCGGATCTTCGGGTTCCCGCGCCGCACAGGCCGCCAAGACAAATATTCCGCCGGACAGCGACAAATACGCCATTCGGGAAAGAATCCAATCTCTGCGGAGAGTACACATCCTATATGCCGCGAAGATTAACGCATACACCTAAAAATTCCAAACAAATTTACAGCCCACAAGCCGCAAACGGAGCCGGTGTTCCACGTGTAGCACTCAGCCGGACAGCTTCGTTGACGCTATTTCGCGAGCGAGTAAGCCAGCAGCATCAGAACGAGGCCGACGACGACACTCCCGATGAGGTAGAGCACAAAAGCCGTCCACGCCCCGCTCTGGAGTAAAGCCAGTGCTTCCTTGGAGAAGGTGGAAAACGTCGTAAAACCGCCGCAAAAGCCGACCGAGAGAAAAAGCGCCCAAGCTCCGTCCGTGTTGCCGTGACGACCGAACCAGCCCCAAAGCAGACCGAGCAGGAAGCACCCGAGCGCGTTAACACACAGGGTTCCCCACGGAAAGGCTCCACTGAGATTTTTCAGGGCGAGGGCGATTCCGTAACGCGCAATACCGCCGAGGGCACTTCCGAAACCGACGGCCAATACGTTTTTCAAGACTTCCGGATTCATCGGGCCACGAGCTTCGTTTTTCTCGAACAAAGGGAAAAAACGTTCCCGCGACGGCAATCGTCACGGGAACGGGAAAGCATGTTCTTTTTCGGAGAACCGATCATTACGCGTCGGCGCGCTTCATCGCCTCTTCCTGCAGGAATGCCTTGGCGGCATCGATTGCAGCCGCAGCATCCGCCTTAGCGGCAGCAAGGTCCGGATTCGAGCTCGTCGCGAAGAGGTAGAACTTGATCTTGGGTTCGGTTCCGCTTCCGCGCACGGCAATCTTCATGCCGTCTTCCAAGGTGAAGAAGTAGAAGTCTTCCTTCGGAATAATGTCGCCGTCGCAATCCTTAATTTCGTCGCGGCCGAAATCGAGGAAGGAAACAACCTTCTTCCCGAGGACCTCCTGCGGCGGATTTTCGCGGAGCGAAGCCAGGATGCGCTTAATTTGCGCAGCGCCCTTAGCACCTTCGAGGACGATATTGAGCAAGGATTCCTGGAAGTAACCGTAATCGCGATAAATCGAATCAAGGTATTCCGGAAGCGTCATGCCCTTAGCCTTCACCCAGGAAGCCATTTCGACAACCATGAGTGCTGCGGCATTGCCGTCCTTATCGCGGACGCTATCCGAGTGCAGATAGCCGTAGCTTTCTTCGCCGCCGAATACGTAGAACATACCTGCGGAAAGCTGCGCCGCCGCACGTTCGCGCCACGGAAGCGACATATAATTCGGGACGGTCTTCTCAACTTCCTTCTGGTACTTCTGAAGCTTTGCGCCGATCCACTTAAAGCCCGTAAGCGCGTTCACGCAGCGCAGGCCGTTCTTTTCGGCGATGACGTCCCAAATCGGCGACGTGACGAAGGTCTTAATAATCGTCGCGTGCGGAGAACCTTCCGGCGGCAGGATACCGAGTTCTTTCATGCGGGCGCAACGGAAAGCCGTGAGCATGGATCCGGTTTGGTTGCCGGAGTAAAGCGTATAGGAGCCGTCACGATTGCGCGCGGCGATGCCGACACGGTCGTCGTCCGGGTCCGTTCCGATAACAATATCCGCACCGATTTCCTTAGCCTTGGCAAGCGAGAGCGTAAATGCCTCGGCGTTTTCCGGATTCGGCGACTTAACAGTCGGGAAGCGGCCGTCGTGCGGCAGCTGTTCCTCGACCACCGTGATGTCAACGCCGAATTTCTTCATCGCGGGGACGATCATCACGTCGCCCGTACCGTGAATATTCGTGTAGCAGAGCTTAATCGGCGATTCCTTGATAACGGCCTTGTCCAAAACGGCGCATTCCAGGTCCGTGAGATAGCGTTCTTCGATTTCCGCGGGAACGATTTTGACCTGCGAGAGATCCTTTGTCAGGAACTGCGGAATGTCCGCAAGCGTTACGGCATTAACTTCGCCGATGATGGATTCCGCATGCGGAGAAATAACCTGCGCTCCGTCGTTGAAGTAGCACTTGAAGCCGTTGTCGTGCGACGGGTTGTGGCTCGCCGTCAATGCGATACCGGTATCCGTTTCAAGAGCGCGAATCGTGAAGCTCAGCTGCGGGACGGAACGGGCATCATCAAAAACATAAGCTTCCCCGCCGAGCTTCGTCCAGATGCTCGCCGCAAGTTGCGAGAAGTGCTTCGAGAAATGGCGGACGTCGTGGGCAATGACGATACGCGGTGCGCGCGTTGCCCCCGTAGAAGCGAGGTACTTGGAAATATAGCGGAACAAACCGACCGTTGCGCGAACGATATTGAAGTCGTTCAGGTTGGCCGTGCCGACAGCCGGATGTTCCGGAGCACCGAGAGCATCGCGCGTACCCGCCTCCGCCGGCGGCGTTACTTTTCCGATGGTACGGCCACGCATCCCGCCCGTACCAAAGGCGATCTTCTTGAAAAATCGGTCGTTGATTTCGCTCCACTGAGCGTCGGCGACGAGCTCTTCAATCGCCGTGACAGCCCAAGCCGGAAGGAATCCGGCGGAAAGCCATTCCGTGAAGTTGTTTTTCGTGTCTTCGGTAATATTGCCGGCCGCAAAAGCCGCCTTAATCGCTTCGATAAGTTCCATGTTTTTGTCTCGTATCGGGGGTTAATGTGTTATTTAGCGAAAACGATAGCCCAAAAAAGCTCTCTTTTAAAGCAGGAAAAGAAAAACCGTTGACTTTAATACAACTTTTATAAATCCTCCCCGACATAAAACAACCTACACACAATCCATACCGAAACTATTTTACCCGAAATGCCATTACCGGGATTCGGGGAAAAGGATTCTCACTCTTAGCCGTGGCCGTATTGCTCCTGCTCATGAGCGCCGTCGGAATCGCCGTTTCAGCACATGCCGACCGCGAAAAACAAATCAGTGACGCCAAACAGAAACGGAGCGCATTACAGGCTTTTGCTTACAATGCCGCCGAAATCGCCCTCGCCCGTCTCCAGGAAATCGCGGGAACCGATGCCGTCGTCACAAGCGCCCATCCTCATTCCGCAAGCGGCTTCCCGCACCTCGCCTGGAATGTTGCCAATCCGCCGCCCCATTTTCCGGAAAAAATCTCTCCGGAGACACCGGTACCGCTCTCCTCCGGCACAGGGCAGACTGCCGATACCGAGCATGCGGAATTTCCGAGAAAATCAAACGACGGAAAGGCACTCTCCGCTCCCTGGGAATACGTCGGCGAACAATTCCGATTCGCCTATCTCATTATAGACGAATCACAAAAATTCCCGCTGGTGCCGCCCAAACGCCCGACTCCGCAAAGTAAGACCGGCAAAGAAGACGAAGCAACGCGACAGGCACGCAACCAATTATTGAATTTTAATTACATAGGTAAAAACGATAATCGCAGAGATGATTCGGACGAAAAACACTCGGAAGCAATCCGCTCCGCACAATACGATCCCGCATGGTTTTTCACAAAGCACGGACGCCAAAAGAAAATTTCCCCTGCAGACACCACCCTGCACACCTTCGGCGTTATCGCCGACTGGCCGCGCAAACGACTGAAAAAAGACCTTTCCGACGAAAACAACAGCGATGAAATCTTTCCGCCCTCCCTGCTTAAAAACCTGAGAGAGGCGCTTCCAGAATTTCCCCACGCCGGCCTTCCCGTCTCCCGTTCCGTCCCGCCGGAAATCGGCCAACTCGGAATCCGCTTCGGAATCGTCCCCGTTCCCGTTGACCTGAAACTACACGTCGGATTTATCAATGCACGCACGGACGGACAACACCGAGTGCGCTTTCACATCACAGCGAAATTATGGAATCCGAACACATTCCCGATGCTCGCACACGCAGACGGGCAACTGGGCCTTATTGATTTTTCACAACTCCCGACTTTCTTTATACAAAATCTGGATACAGGAGGAAAATTCTCCGTCGATTTCTCAAATTTTCCGACAGGAAGATTCGGGCTCGTGAGGCAAACACCTTCGGACAAAACATTTAATGCCTACTGCAAAATTTTCGACGCAAGTGACCAGGGTTTCGGAGATGACCCCAAATCACCCGTTGCCGGGCTACACGCCGGCGAAATCTATCTCGCACGATTTCCCGACCCCCGAGGACAAAGTTCCGGGCTTTCGCGCATTTGCGGCGGCCCAACCTGGAAATTTCAAAAAAACTCCGATCCGAACAAAGCCCCCTATAAAACAAACGACGGCAGATGGTTTCATGATTTGCACAGGATTAACATCTTTTCCATGCCTTCAATGCTTCCGGAATCCATTGTAATACGACACTATAACGGAAGCTTCCCGCAATCCACGGAGCCTAAGGATTATTCGGCTCCAATCGTCACACTAAAAAACTTCCGCTTTCCCTACGTCGATTTCACTATAAGCGGCCAGACATACAACCGCGAAAAAGCCGGTGATTATACGATACAACAGGCGAATCTCGTATTTAGAATCCGACTGAAATACGAAGACGCTAAAGCGATGAAAAACCTGCTCGATCACTGCGACCTCCGAAACGGCGTTTTGGATTTCGAAAACCCCTACGTTGCAAACGCCTTCGAAGTATCCGCCCATACAGGAGAAGAAGCACGCCGGCTCTCCGAAGAGGAACAAGACGGCAATTATTTCTTCGATCGCTTCGTAAACGAACACCGCACAGAGAACTCGAGGCCCGCCTTTTCGGAAATCAGGCTTTACGACCTTCCGAACCGAAAGCATGCCTCTGCGGGAACTCTGCGTTTCCTTCAGGCAAACAAGATTCCGCCACTCGCTGTCGGACGCCATTCTGAAACGGTAAAAACTCAAAAAATAAATCAAATTCTGGACCGTTACTTTTTCTCGCTGCAATTTAGCAATGAATTTTCAACGACAAGCGAAAATCCGCTCTTCGTCCATAAAGATCAAATGCTCTCACTCCAAGCGCTCGAGAAAAGCAAAGATTTCAATTTTGCCGAGCAATGCATGATACGCGGCCCGTTCAATCTGAACTCAACGGACACAAAAGCCTGGGAGGCTCTTCTGAGCAATACCTTCAGACAATGGAAACAATACTCCGGACGTGACCGGAGACGAATCATGCCCTGGGACCGAAACAGCAACCCGGAAGATTGGGAAAACGTTTACTTCACACAGCCCTTCTCCGCTCACATTTTTTCCTCCTGCGGAAAGATTTATCCACTGAAAGACAGCGACTTAGAAAAAGCACCCCGGCGCTCGCGCGAGCATTTTTTACTCGCCCAGGGATTACGTAGCCTCACCCCCGAATCTGTCGCTTCTCTAGCCAACTACCTTGCCAAAACAATCAAGCAACGTCTTTCAGAGCGGGAACCTTTTCTTTCCCTTTCCGATTTCGCCGATTCCGGAATACTCGAAAACGGAATAGAATCCGCCCAAATTAACACCATCGACGACAACAAAATTCCCGCATGGTTTCCCGCATTCCTGAAACAGGAACACCTTTTGGAAACACTCGCACTACGGGCAAGTCCGCGCGGAGACAGTTTTACCCTCCTTCTCCGATCGGAACAAATCAATCCGCTAACCCGGCAGACGGAAGCCGTAGTCAATCTTGAAGCAAGAATTCAACGCCTACCGGATTTATTCGATTCCTCCCAGAGTGCGGGAATCGAATACGAATCAGCCAACGGGAAGAATCGGCGTTTCGGCAGGCGATTCAGAATTCTCAGCTTCAAGTTTCTTTAATTTACGGGCATAGAAGAGAAACTCTTTATTGCCGTCTCCACCCAAAATCGGAGAATCGCAAAGTCCGACAAGCTTAAAGTCGCTCAGATTTTCTTTGCAAAATTGGAGTACCTCCTCGACCACGCGCCGGTGGATTTTCTCGTCGCGAATAATTCCGTTTCCGCGGGAAACCTCTTCACGCGTTGCCTCAAACTGAGGCTTGATAAGCATAATCAGCGCGCCGCCTTCGGAAACGCGATTCCACGACGGCACCAAAATCTTGGTCAGCGAAATAAAGGATAAATCCCCGACAACAAAGTCATAGCTTTCCCGCGGGAGTTCGACCGAATCCAAAGCCCGGGCATTAACCTTCTCAAAATTGGAAACACGGGGATCACTACGCAGTTTAAAATGGAGCTGACCGTGCCCGACGTCGATGCAAGTGACGGCTTCCGCTCCGTTTTGAAGCAGGCAATCCGTAAACCCGCCGGTAGAAGCTCCGACATCTAAGGCGTAAGAACCCGCAACATCAATGGAGAATTTTTCAATCGCTCCCGCCAATTTTTCTCCACCCCGGGAGACAAAGCGCGGCGGATTTTCCACCCAAAGCTCCGTGTCTTCGGGAATCAACTGCGCCGGCTTTTGAATGACAGAATCTTTCCCGCTACGGACTTTTCCCGCCATAATTAAAATTTTTGCCTGAGAACGCGACTCCGCCTTCCCCTGGACAAAAAGCAATTCGTCCGCTCGAACTTTCTTCACCGATGCCATGCTTAGTTTAAAATTTTTTCTTCAGAAATCTTTTCCAAGTCTAAAGGAGATACCGAGTTCCAAACAATCTTCAAAAAACGAACCGCCTGCGAATCGAAATTCTCCGGAAACACAAAAACAGCCTTCAGAGCTTTCCCCGAAAAATAGACCGCTGAACATTCCAAAACATCGTTGTCAGCCGAACAGAGCACAAACGAAAAATCCAAAGGCGAAGCCTCTTCCGGAATATCGCCCTTCCCTGAAGCAAAATACAATAAATAACTCGCACCCTTACACGGCTCGTTAATGGACAAAGGGAATCGATTTTCTCCGGGATTCAGAATCGCGTGTTCAGAAACAAGGGAAACAAGCGGTTCCCGCGGCGTCTGCGGCAAAGTCGGCGAAGGTTTCGGCGACTCCATTGCAAACCAGCACATAAACACCAAAATTGCCACCGCAAGTCCGAGAAACAGCTTTTTAGGCAGTTTAAAACGAATATTTACAATTAGCGCTAAAACCGCCAAAGCAAGAATGCCGTACAAAAAATAAACGAGAGTGTTCATCGTTCTATTTCCCCGAAGAAGGATTAAAGATAATCTCCAAATAATTCTTTAGCGTCTTACCCGGAAAAAACTGCCCTTCCCGGCACGCGAGTACAGACCTTTTTTCCGCTATACTGCGGAAATCCGCCGAAACATTTTCTATTTTCAAACTCGAAGACTTCATCTTAACGGGACGGAAAGCCACGGGAAGGCCGAACCAGGTAAAGTCAATCTCCCAATGGAATTGTCCTGCAGGAATCTCCTGCTTACACAGTGCGGGAGACCGCTTCAATAGCGACGGAACAGCCGAATCGGGGTAATAAACCGTAAAAGCAGGCTTCAGAGTCTTTAGCCATGCAGCAGGAAGAAAATCCGTCTTTCCCGAATGAAACGTGTAAAAACCGATCGGATCGACTCCCACGAGATTAAATCCGTTGTAGCGTCCGTGTAAATTCCCCGGACCGTAATTCCGGGCAAACCAATTATCAAATCCGGACTCACCGAGAACCATGCCGATCTCGAAATGCAAATGAGCTGAACTTTTAGAGATATTATAAACCGTGGAAGTTTGACCGAGCATTCCCAAAATAGTTCCGGCACGGATTGTATCACCTTCCTTTAAAGCGGGAGAAACGGAAAGTAAATGCCCGTACAAGGTGTAAAATTCAAAGCCGTCCTTGCGGTGCAAAAGCACGACATAACGCCCGTAAGAGCCGTTGTTTTCGGGAGAAAGATGGGCCACTATTCCCGGATAGACAGCATAAATAAGGTCCATCGGCGTTCCGTTTCCCATCTTTTTAACCGATTTGACATCAATACCTTCATGAAAGCGGGATCCTCCGTCGCGAACCATTCCGAACATCGCCGATTGGATACGTCCCGAAGAAGCCGGCTGCAGAAATCCATTATCGACTTGCTCGACATGCTTAAAAATATCTAAAGCTGTCGGGCTAAAAATTTTCTGCGCCGACAGCTCAAGATGAAGCAGTATACTAAAAACAAAAAGAAGAAAGAATCGCATCTTAGCGTTGGAGATCCTTCATGTATTCCCGGCGAGCCAAAATAAATTCATTCAAATCAAAGCAAATGTTTCTGAGGCTTTCAGCCAGTTCCGCTCCTTCTTTTCTGGATTCAATGATGAAAAACAGGTCTTCGCGGCGAATTTGGCGGCGAATCAGGCAGTATCCCATCGGCTGGCCGTTAACCACCAGAAAAAACCGCTTCATCCCGCGACCTTCCGCAAGCGCTTCACCGGATGCCTGATAGATTTGGAGCCACTTGTCGGCCTTAACATGCAAGAGAATCCCCAAATTGGTCTCTCCGGTTTCCGGAATTTCCTGAACTAGGAACTGAGCATTCGTGAAAGAATCAATGTCGGCAACGGGAGGCGTCGTAATGCGTGCTTTAACGCCACTAACCGGCATCGTAAGCGTCTGATGCAAACCGAAACTCCCCGAACGCGCCGGAGCTTCCAGAAAAACATCAATTGCGTTCATCGGCATCGGCTTAGAGCAGGCCAAGAAAAACAATGAAATAAAAAGACCGATAAAAAGGAGTAGCTTTTTCATAAGTAGTTACATAATGAAATCATCAATAACGGAACCAAGTCGAGACAAACTCTCGGGAGTAATTTCCTTCGAAGGCACAAGAAATTCACGCTTTGTTTTTATATGGATAAAACGCTGATATTTGCCGTCAACCATCCCGGCAGATCTCAAAACGCGCTTCCGCTCAAAAAACAGAGCCAAAAGCTGCTTTAGCGTTTCACCGTCTTCGGTTTCGGGCGACTCAAAAAGCGAAACAAAAAAATCCTCCTGCGAAGCTAATTTCTGCTTCAACTCAACGAGAGCATCAGTGTTAGAGGAAAACATCCGCTTCCAAAAGCCGACAACGGTCCCGCCATGGGAAAACCCGGAAAGATTGCGCTCCAAAACATCAAAACGCTCCAAATCTCCGTTTTCTTTTTTTACAACAAAACAAACGACAATGTCACCGTCAGCAAAGACTTCATTTGTCGCATTACACCGCCTGGATAAAGACTTGATACTCCACTCCATACCGGCATCCTACAGGAGAAGAGCAGGGCAGGACAATTTTAATGTTCCACGTGGAACACGGCTAAGCTCGGGAACGCAAATAAACCATCAAAAGAGAAATGTCCGCCGGGCTTACTCCGCTAATACGCTCCGCTTGTGCCAAATTAATCGGGCGAATCGAAGAAAGCTTCTGCCGGGACTCAATTCGCAAGCCGAGAATCTTATCATAATCCAAATCAGCAGGAATCGCGACACGCTCCAAATCCTTCATGCGTTCAATCGTCTTTAATTCACGCGAAAGGTATCCGGCATAACGCACACGATACAGGACCTCTTCCTTAATTTCATTAGAAAGCGAAGTAAATGCCTCCGGTAGATCCGCAGGAACCAGCGTAATATCCTTACGAAGGACATTTCCGGCGTAACCGCCCTTAATCAGCGTTTTTTCAAGAGCATCCGTCCAATAAAGAATCTTCTCCTGTTTTTCCCGAATATTCTTTTTACGGGATTCACTCAAAAGACCCATATCCGCAATCAAATCAATTAAACGCAACTCGGCACTGGCATGATTAAAAAGAAGGCGATACTCCGCACGACTGGTAAACATGCGATAAGGCTCTTGGGTCCCCTTAGTCACCAAATCATCAATCAAAACCCCCGCATAACCATGCTCACGCCCGATCACCAAGGGCTTCAAACCTAAAACACGGGCCGCAGCATTAGCCCCTGCAACCAACCCCTGCACCCCGGCTTCCTCATAACCGGAAGTACCGTTGATTTGCCCACCCAAGAAAAGGTTCTCCACAGCCTTCGTTTCCAAAGTCGGAAAAAGCTGTGTCGGCGGGACATAATCGTATTCTATCGCGTAAGCAGGACGAAGGATTGCTGCATTTTCCAAAGCAGGAACACTCCGAATCATTTCCAACTGAACCGAGAAGGGCAGGGAAGTGGAAAAACCGTTGATGTACCATTCATCGGAAAAACGCCCTTCCGGCTCCAAGAAAAGACGATGTGTCTCCTTATCGGGAAACTTCACATATTTATCCTCAATGCTGGGACAATAACGTGCCCCCGTCCCGCTAATCAAACCGGAGTACAGAGGCGATTCATGAATATTGGCGTTGACGACATCACGGGTGGAAAGAGCCGTGTCCGCCAACCAGCAAGAGCGCTGATTTGTCCCCGGAGTCCACCCCAAACGCGTTTCCCCGGTATGTTCCACGTGGAACACATCCTCTTCCGTACGCGTATCGTAAAAACCGAAAAACACCGGATTTTCATCCCCGGGTTGTTCATCACACTTAGAAAAATCAATCGTCGTGCCTAAAATGCGCGCCGGTGTCCCCGTCTTCAAACGTTCCACCTGCATTCCGACATCTCTAAAACTATCCGAAAGCGTTTCCGCATTAAAATCACCCAAACGCCCGCCTTCGTTAACGTTTCTCCCGACAAACATTTTCCCCTTCAAAAACGTTCCCGTGGTCAATACCACCGTCTTTCCGTAGAAAGAAACGCCCAGGGTTGTATCCACTCCGATAGCTTTCCCGTTTTTCAAGATAAGGCCGGAAACAATCGCCTGAAATAGGGTTAAATTCTTCTGTAATTCACAGGTTTGCTTCATGCGCGCCGCATAAACCAACTTGTCACACTGCGCCCGAGGAGACTGCACTGCCGGCCCTTTAGAAGCATTCAGGATACGAAATTGAATAGCCGTTGCGTCCGCGCAAACTCCCATCTCGCCGCCCATTGCATCAATCTCGCGCACAATATGTCCCTTTGCCTGACCGCCGATGGCGGGATTGCAACTCATCTTGGCAATAGTGTCGAGATTCCCGGTCAGGAGCAGAGTGTCAGCTCCCATACGCGCCGAAGCCAAAGCTGCTTCCACGCCGGCATGCCCGGCACCGACTACGATGACGTCATAAGGACGCGTTGAATCAATACGGATTTCCTTTTTCATACTATTTTCCGATGCAGAAGGAAGAAAATACTTTATCTAAAATTCTTTCGTTATCGAATCTTCCGAGAATCTCTGAAAGCTCACTCATCGCGCTGCGCAAGTTATTGGCCGTAAATTCGAGAGGAACAATCCCCAGACTTTGAATCGCTTCTTCCAAATAGTCGCGTGCACGTGAAAGCGATTCCGCATGGCGAATACCGACAATCAGAACATCATCTTTCGGAACGATTTCTTTGCTCTTCAAAACACCTAATATCTTTTCCGAAAGCGCTTCATAAGCGCCCGAATCCAGCAACGAAAGTGAAATCCTTTCAAATCCAGGCAAAAATCCGTTCGCATCCAAGACCGATCCGAGGTCGCTTTTATTGAGAACGAGCAGGGTGTTCTCCGGCGTAATCAGTGCATTAGCTTCTTCTCCGATTTCCGGAGCTTCCACGGAAGCATCGACGACAAAAATGAAAAAATCGGCCTTCTGCATGCATTCAATCGAACGGCGAATGCCGGCTGCCTCAATCTTTGAAGCCGCATACTCACGAATACCCGCCGTATCCAAAATACGAATACGATAAGGACCGATATTAATATTCTCCGAAATAAAGTCACGCGTCGTACCCGCTTCTTCACTAACAAGCGCGCGCTCCTCGCCGACAAGTACATTGAGCAGGGACGATTTTCCCGCATTCGGCGGACCGAAAATAACGACATTAATTCCTTCGTGGAGCGCCGAAGAATAACGGGCTGTATTCTCCGTATTTTTCAGCTCGCTGATGATCTCCGAAAGCTTCGGTTCAAAATAAGCACGATCCAAATCGGGAACTTCTTCATCCGAAAAATCGATCTGCGACTCAATTTCCGCCAGCAGCCGGATGATCTTTTCATTCCAATCGGAAATCTTCTTTCCGAGTGTCCCAGAAAGCAGTTTTTGCGCCGCATTCAAAGCAATTTCCGAACGTGCGGAAATCACGTCAGCAACCGCTTCCGCCTGCGTCAAATCCATCTTTCCGTTCAGAAAAGCACGCCGCGTAAACTCTCCGGGAAGCGCTTGCCGGCATCCGCGGGCGATCAGATCCGAAAATATTTTCTTCGCGATAAACGGATTCCCGTGGCAATAAATTTCCAAGGCATCTTCACCGGTGTAAGACGATTTGTCCTTAAACGCAATATACAAACATTCGTCCAAAGCATCCCCCGAAACCGATTTATAAACTCCGAAAACGGAATAACGCGCCTTGAGTTCTTTCTTCACGCCGAACGCCTCTTTCGCGATTTTATGAGAGTCCGGTCCGCTTACACGAATAACAGCAATGGCAGATTCGCTAAGCGGCGTTGCAAACGCGGTTATGGTGGATGTTTCGCCCATAATTATCCCGAAAATGAAGCATATCCACCAACAAAACGCAATGCGTTAGGGCGTTAACAAAGAAGCGCAAAGGAGAATAAATAAACAACAAAAATAAAAAATCCGTGTAATCTGTGGAATTCGTGGATTCTCCCAAATAAAAAACTTGCTAGGGCGGGTGAATTTTGAGTTAATGGCGTTTCATTATGGCAGAAACACAGCAACATTCCAAAACACCGTTAGACTTTGACTTCACCGATGTGGAAGTCCTTTCCCGCTATGTCACGGAAACCGGCAAGATTTTGCCGCGTCGCATTACGGGACTGACCGCGAAGCAACAGCGCCATGTTACGAAAGCCATCAAGCGCGCACGTAACATGTTGCTGATGAAGTAAGCCGAAAGTCTTTCCGAGGCGTTGTTCTCTTCCCGAGAACGACGCCTTTTTTTATATTAAAAAACGTTCCCGCAGATTTCACGGGAACGTTTTTTGTTTTAGGGATTTATCTACGAAAAGAGCGCGTAGCTTGTTCCATTGCGCCGCGGGAATCTCGGGGACAAATCTGCGTCACTTAGCAGCGCAAAAGGCCGGAGGCCTGTCCGCGGGTTTCGGCTCTGCCTACACCCGCGGTTATCCAATGTAGTGCGCATCCGGCGCACGGACTTGAAGAGGCTGCTTCGCAATTGCGAATTCCGAATGATTACATTAGCGCCAAGCATCAAGCGAGAGCTTCTTTGATCTTTTTGCTGAGAAACCTATTCTTTGTCAGTTATCCACTATTCCTTCGCCAGGGTCTCTTTAAGCTTTCCGTAGGGAATTAATTACGGCAACCAATCGCCGAATTCCGGTTTTCGCTTTTCCAGGAAGGCTTTGCGTCCTTCGTTACCTTCATCGGTCAGGTAGTAGAGCAGAGTGGAATTACCGGCCAATTCCTGGATGCCGGCCTGTCCGTCGAGTTCTGCGTTGAATGCGGATTTGAGACAGCGGATAGCAATCGGTGAATTCATCAGAATTTCACGTGCCCATTGAACGCCTTCGGCATCGAGTTGCTCATAGGGAACAACGGTGTTCACCAATCCCATATCAAGCGCTTCCTGCGCGTTGTACTGGCGGCAAAGGTACCAAATTTCGCGTGCTTTTTTCTGGCCGACAAGGCGTGCCAGATAGGAACTGCCGAAACCGCCGTCGAAGCTCCCGACTTTCGGTCCGGTTTGCCCGAAGATTGCGTTGTCGGCGGCAATCGTCAAATCGCACACAACGTGAAGCACATGCCCGCCGCCGATGGCATAACCGGCAACGAGAGCGATAACGACTTTCGGCATCGTGCGAATGAGACGCTGAAGATCCAAAACGTTCAAACGCGGAACGCCGCTTTTGGAAGTGTATCCGCCGGTTTTGTCCCCGCGGATTTTCTGGTCTCCTCCGGAACAAAATGCAAACTTACCGTCGGTTTGCGGATTCATACCGCGGAGGAGCACAACGCCGATTTTAACATCTTCGCGCGCATCCCAAAACGCTTCGTACATTTCGTTGACCGTTTCCGGCGTAAACGCATTTCGGCGATGCGGGCGATTAATCGTTATGCGGGCAATACCTTCGTCGCATTTTTCGTAAACAATTTCCGAAAACTCTTTAACGACTTTCCACTCGGGTGTCTTGGCTGTTTCCATAGCACTTTCCTTTACATGCGGTTGAGCGTTTCGATGCCGAGCAAGTGCAACCCGGTTTTCAGAATCATGTACGTATTTGCACAGAGTCGGAGACGTAAGTTACGCGTATTTACATCGTCATCCATCACCTTATCGGCTGCGTAGAACGAAGAGAAGGTTCCCGCGAGTTCGAAGAGATAGGTGCAAATGTAGTGCGGCTTGAGTTCCGAACAGGCAGTTTGTACGGCCGTCGAGAAGCCCATGAGCTTGCGTACGAGCGCGATTTCTCCGTCGGTGGTCGGAAGCAGTACGTCGTTGTTTTCGGCGATGGCCTCAAAGCTTGTTCCGGCCTTGCGGAAGATGGACAAAATACGTGCAGCCGCGTAGAGCAGGTAGGGAGCGGTATTTCCTTCAAATGCGAGGAGGCGATCCCATGAGAACATGTAATTAATCGTGCGGTTTTGGAGCAAGTCGGCGTAGCGGATTGCCGCGATACCGATTGTACCGGCGATTTGCTTTCTTTCCTCTTCGGGAAGGTCCGGATTCTTTTCGGAAACAATCGCAAAGGCGCGTTCGGTGGCTTCATCCACCAGGGATTTCAGCTTAATCGAGCCGCCTTCCTTGGTTTTAATCGGCTTTCCGTTTTCGCCGAGAATCTTTCCGAACATGACGTGGCGCAGCGAGGGGAAGGGATACTGCTTTTGATCAAACCAGCGCTTTGCCGTCAGGAAGAGCATGCGGAAATGGTCCTGCTGGCGGTCGTCAGTCACATAAACCACTTCGTCGGCCTTGAAATGTTCTACGCGATAGAGCAACGTTGCCAAGTCAGTGGAGGCGTAATTGGATCCGCCGTCTTTTTTACGGACGATAAACGGTGCTGCATTTTCGTTGGTGCGGGCGTAGCGCGGATCGGAGTCATTCCAAACAATGAGTGCGCCTTCGTCTTCCTCGGCGATTTGGCATTCGCAGAGTTCTTTGTAAATGCGGTCCACCTTGTCGCGATAGAAAGATTCCCCGAGCGTAACGTCCGGATGCACACCGAAAAGATCGTAGATTTTTTCGCAGGCAGCATTGGAAACTTTAACGATGCGTTTCCAGATCTCGAGATTTTCGGGATCTCCCTGCTGCAATTTAACGAGTTCGAGACGGGCTTCGTCGAATGCGCCCGGGTGAGCTTCCTCGTCTTTAACATAAGCCGTTCCCGCCTTATAAAGTTCTTCCAGCTCGGCCAGGGCGACGCTGTCGTCTTCCGGGAAAACATAGCCCGTCCGCTTGATTTCAAAAATCAGAATACCGAAATTGGTTCCCCAGTCGCCGATGTGGTTGTCGCGCACGAGGTCGGCACCGCAGAATTGGAGCAGACGCGCAATGGCCTCGCCGATAACGAGAATACGCAGGTGACCGACGTGCATTTGCTTAGCCGTGTTCGGAGACGGATAGTCGATGACGACTTTCTTTCCGGCGTAAAGCGTACCCGAGGATTTTTTGAGATTTTCGGCATCGCGGTACTGCGCCACCCAAAGTCCGAAAAATTTCGGAGAAAATTTAAAATTGATGAATCCGGGGCCGGCAATACTCATCGACACCAAGTCAGAGTCCAGCTCTCCCGATTTTTCCAGTTCCGCGACGAAGGACTGCGCGAGTTCGCGCGGATTCTTCTTCATGCGCTTAGCTTCCGCCAAAACGCCGTTTGCCTGAAAATCCCCGAAGCGGGGATCCGAAGCGCGTACGTCCGGAGAAAATTCTTCGGAAAAGCCTTCCAGCGTTCCCGCAACTTTCTTTAAAATGCTTTCAAGTGATTGAGCCGGGTTGAACCAAATTTCCATAAGGAAGAAGCATGAAGCAATTTTCACGGGAACGCCAAGAAATTTTAAAATTCCTTTGTAAATAGTTCTGTGAATAAAGGGGAAATAGAGGCGTGAACATCTTTATTAACAAAGTTCGAACATTCTCCCGACAAAGTTATCCCAAATTCGTTGTACCTTACAATCCGCTTAGATAAAAGGCTCTCCGCATTTATTCACCGAATTCACAGACTATATTAATTGTAAGAAAATTTATAAATTAAGAACAAAGAAAGGATTATGTGCGTGAATAAGTTCCCGAGAAGAAAACTTGCAAACGCAGGTCAAAAGAAACAAGCTTTAAACCCATGAAGTTCAAAATCAATCGCGATCATTTTGCCGCCGGTTTGGGCCAGGTTGTCAGCGTAGTTAACAATCGTCTCAGCCTCCCGGTTCTCGTCAATGTGCTTATTGAAGCGGAAAACGACTCCATTCGCCTGACGACGACGAATCTTGATCTCCGTATTTCCTGCAAAATCAAGGCCGAGATCATGGATGCTGGTAAAATCACGCTTCCGGCAAAATGGCTTAAAGACATCGTCAGCGGCTTCAAGAGCAGCGATGTTTTTGTAGAAATGCAGGGCGAAAGCCGCGTGAAGATTACTTCGGGAAGCTCTAAGTTCAATCCTATCGGTATTCCCGCGGTGGACTTCCCGCCGGAACCGCCGGTCGGTGACGAATTCGCTTTTGAAATCGAGCAGGGCGATCTCTCCTCGATGATTAAGTCCGTTTCCTACGCACAATCGACGGACGAAAATCGCTACGTCCTTAACGGCGTCCTCTTCAGCTTCAACGAAGATAAGGTGGCTCTCGTGGCTACGGACGGTCGCCGCTTGGCAACCAGCGAAAAGAAGATGCCCGTTTCGGTCGAAAATCCGACGCAGTTCATCCTTCCCGCAAAAACCATTTCCGAATTGCAGAAGCAACTCGGCAGCTCCGGTAAGATCCGATTCGCACTCAGCGAACGCCAGGTTGTTTTCGAAATCGACGTTAACGACGGCAACGGCGGCCTGATGGACAAGATTCGCATTGTTTCCAAGATTGTCGAAGGGAACTATCCTCAGTACAAGGGAGTGATTCCGAAGGATTCGGGCAACCGCATCGAAGTCGAACGCGAAGACCTTCTGAGCGCCGTGCTTCAGGCTGCTAAGGTGACGACGGATAAAAACAGCTCCGTGGTGCTCAATATTTCGGCAAATCTGATCGAAATTACGGCGAGCTCAACCGAATACGGCGAAGCGAGCGATAAGCTTGCTGTCCGCTACGAAGGACCGGAAGCCCGCATTGCCTTCAACCCGCAGTTCATCACCGATCCGCTCAAGGCGCTCACCCAGGATTCCGTAGTCTTTGAATTCAAGGACGACCTGAGCCCGGGTGTATTCAAGACCAAGGACGAATCTTTCCTCTGCGTGGTCATGCCGCAGCGAAAATAATTGTTTTTTAAAAGAGGCGTTCCCGTTAAACTGCGGGAACGCTTTTTATTTTAAAATTTCTCTCTAAAAGATTTAACCATGGCTTTTTTTCGCAGAAAATCCTCACGTTTGAATAAGGACGCGGAATTGCTTCTGAGCGCCGCTGAAAAGGTCGAGAACTATCGCGGCGATCTTTTTAGTGATGAAGAAAAAGCCTGTCTTCACGCGGACGTGGACGCGTTGAAGTCCGCATTGACTCCGGAGGCGATCACCGAAGCTTCGGAAAAATTAAAAGAGACTTTAAAACGCTTGGGAGGCAGTGTCTTCCCGCAAAAAATGATTCCGGAATGGGTGGAACTGATTATCGTTGCGGCAATCCTTGCCGGCGGTATTCGTGCCTTTTTCTTCCAACTTTTTAAAATTCCGACGAATTCCATGTTTCCGACTTACAACGGGATGACCTCCGAGCTTTGCTCCGAAGCCTTAAATCCCGCGGAAAAATGGTTTGAACGCATTTTTAGAAGTGCCTCGTTTTATGAAGTAAAGGCGCCCGTCAGCGGGGAAGTCTCGATTTGCGTTAACCGCGTTGCCAGAACGGGGAACGAAGATGTTTTCGAAGCTTACGTCGGAAATGTACCCGTCAGCATCCGCTGTCCGCGCGATTTTTCCATGGATGCGGTCTTTTTGGAACGATTCTTTCCCGAACACGCGAATGATAAAAGCCTGTCGCAGCGTGAACGCTGGATGAATGCAATTTCCGAATCTGGAAAGTTAGGTAGAGCTTTCAAAAACGCCCGCGGAGAAACCTGCCTGAAGACCGGTGTTCGGGTCAAAGCCGGAGAGAGCTTTCTGAATTTCAAGATTCTCGGCGGTGATATGGTGGTCGTGAACCGTTTCGTATATCATTTCAAAAAACCGGAAATCGGAGAGCCTTTCGTTTTCCGTACGCACAATATTCCCGGCTTGAATAATGCCGAGCTGTATTACATCAAGCGCCTTGCCGGTATCCCGGGAGATACGCTTTTGGTGGAAGAAAATAAACTTTACCGAAATGGAAATATTATCGAAGGCTCGGAAGCTTTCGATAAAAACAATAATCGTGTGACTGATGAAGCTTACTACGGTTATTTGCCGCGTTCCGGCGGAAAAGGCGTGCATGCAAAACCGCTCAATAAGCCGTTTACGGTTCCCGCTGATTTTTATTACGCCCTCGGAGATAACTCCGGAAACAGCTTCGACTCCCGGGGCTGGGGCTGCGTTCCCGCCGATGATGCCGTCGGAAGGGCCTCTTTTATTCTCTACCCGTTTTCCCGTCGTTGGGGCATTGCCAAATAGAAAGACACTCACATGAACAAACAAATCAAAGAACTTATCCCGCAACAGCGCGTCCTTGAAAGAATTGCCGAACTCGGAGAACAGATTTCCCGCGAGTATGCCGGCAAATCGATTACGATGCTGATTCTCGCCAATGGCGGAGTCTTCTTCGCCGTCGATTTGATTCGTTCCATGAAGAATGTTGCCGTTTACATGGAGTGCATCCGTGTCTCGTCTTACAAAAAATCCTGTGTTTCCTCCGGAAATCCCGAAATTTTCGGGACGCTTTCCGCGGAGGATTTCAAGGATAACCACATCTTGATTGTCGACGATATCGTTGATACGGGAAATACCCTAAAGAGAATCTGTGAGCAGATTGAAAATTTTGGTGCGGCTTCCGTCAAAGTGTGTGCTCTACTGGATAAACCCTCCCGCAGAACCGTTGATTTGGTTCCGGACTATCGCGGCTTTGAAGTTGAAGATAAATTTATCGTCGGCTACGGTCTCGACTATGCCGAAAAATACCGTGAATTGCCTTTCATCGGTTATATTGAATAAATAAATTATAAAATTACTTGAATGGAAACTATTGATCGTGTTGCTGAAATTGAGCGTAATACTGCGGAAACGCAGATTCGTTTGAGCGTTAATCTTGACGGTTCCGGAAAATCGAAAATTTCGACCGGAATTCCGTTCTTTGATCATATGCTTACGCTTTTTTCGCGACACGGTCTCTTCGATTTAAACATCGAAGCAAAGGGCGACATCGAGGTGGATTACCACCACACGGTTGAGGATGTCGGAATCGCTCTCGGTGCGGCTTTTAAGGAAGCGCTCGGAAAGAAAATCGGCATCCGACGTTACGGTTTTTTCATTCTTCCGATGGATGAATCTTTGGCACGCGTAGCGCTCGATCTTAGCGGACGCGTTTATTTCCGTTACGATGTGGTTGCCAATAACCCGATGATTCGCGATTTCAATGTTTGCCTTGTCCGCGAGTTCTTCCTTGCCTTTGCCAATACCTTAGGGGCCAATCTCCACATTTGCCTGGAATACGGCGAAGAACCGCACCATATCGCCGAAGCTATTTTCAAATGTGTTTCCCGTGCTTTGCGTTCCGCCTGTGAAACGGATGAGCGTGCTGCGGGGACGATTCCGAGCACCAAGGGTGTTATTTAGTCTTTTTTTTTGATTCCGATGGCTACCAAAAAAGTTGCCTTAATTGATTACGGAATGGGAAACTTGAGGAGTGTCCGACGCGCTTTGGAAGCGGCGGGCGCAACTGTTCAGATTGTTGCTTCTCCGGAAGCGGTCGGGGAGGCTTCGGCGCTTGTTTTTCCCGGGCAGGGGGCAATCGTGGATGCCATGGCACAGCTCAAGAAAACGGGTTTTGATTCTTTTATCAGAGACTGGATTGCTTCGGATAAACCGTTTATGGGAATTTGTCTCGGCCTGCAGCTTTTATTCGAGCATTCCGAGGAAGGCGATGCGGACGGACTCGGTATTTTCCGCGGTAAGGTAAAGCGTTTTCCTGAAAGCGCGGATTTAAAGGTTCCGCACATGGGTTGGAATACAGTTTCCGTTGATGTAAATAATTCGGGAAAGCTTGCGAAAGATTTAAATCCGGAAGGGGAGTCTTTTTATTTCGTTCACAGCTATTACGTGGATACTCCGGAACGCGAAATTGTTTGGTCGCTGTCGGATTACGGTTTGAAATTTGTCAGCGGGATTCGACGCGGCAAGGTCTTTGCCGTCCAATTTCACCCGGAAAAGAGTCAGGCTAAAGGCATTGCGCTTTATCGCAACTTCTTGGAATCCTTTTAGGTAACTTCGAAAAAGAGTGCGCAGCTTGTTCCATTGCGCCGCAGGAATCTCGGGGACAAATCTGCGTCACTTAGCGGCGCATAAGGGCGGAGTCCGGCCCGCGGGTTTCAGCTCTGCCTACACCCGCGGTTATCCAATGTAGTGCGCCTTCAGCGCACATATTTTGACGGTCAGGATGGAAGAAAAAGTAACACGTTTTCTTTTTATTCCAAAGCGCAAATCCTCGGAGGAGTTTGGATTGGAAGTAGCTGTTTTTAATCTCCGTTGTCGTTCCGTGACTCTGTGTCCCCGTGAGAGTTTCTGATATTTTCCTCACAGG
>JAFYWY010000097.1 GCA_017546455.1 Opitutales bacterium | reverse complement strand
GCGCTACTACCGACACGCGGCGCCGACGATTTCCGATTACGAATACGACAAGCTGAAGGCCGAACTTGAGCGCCTTGAGGCCGCGTTTCCGCAGTATGCCTCCGCGGATTCGCCCACGCAGAAAGTCGGCGACGACCGGACCGACGGCTTTGAAAAATACCGCCACCGCGTGCCCATGCAATCGCTCGCAAACACCTACAACGAGGGCGATTTTATGGAGTTTTGCCGCCGCATCGGAAAGGATGCGGGTTCGGAAAATTTGGCTTATGTCATCGAGCCTAAAATTGACGGGATTTCCGTTTCCTACACCTACGAAGACGGTGTTCTTGTTCGGGCAACGACGCGCGGCAAAGGGGAGGAAGGCGACGACATTTCGCGCCATGCGGGCAATTTTGCCGGTCTCCCCGCAAAACTGAAGGCCATCCCCGGAAAGCCGTTTCCGCGTATTATCGAAATCCGCGGCGAAATTTTCATGCGCAATGCCGAATTCCTGCGCATCAACGCCGAACGCGAAAAGCTTGGCTTGGAAACCTTTGCCAATCCGCGCAACCTCACGGCGGGTACCGTTAAATCGCAGAACCCGCGGGAAACCGTTTCGCGCAAACTCGATACGATTGTTTACGGTATCGGTTACTGCGAACCGGAAACCGCCTTCGAAACACTCGAGGAGCTGCGTGAGACGCTTGCGGGCTGGGGACTTGCCGTGACCAACTTCTTCGAACGGGCCGAGAGCGGGGAAGCCGCTTTTGCCGCCGTGCAAAAACTCGGCGAACTCCGAAAGCAATTCGACTATCCGACCGACGGTGCTGTCGTCAAAATCAACGCCATCGCCGTCCAACGCGCCCTCGGCGAAACGGCCAAGGCGCCGCGCTGGGCCATTGCCTTTAAATATGCGCCGGAGCAGGCGGAAACGACGCTGCGGGCCATCACGCTGCAGGTCGGGCGGACGGGAAAAATCACGCCAGTCGCCGAACTCGATCCCGTCGAAGTGGCGGGTACGACCGTTTCCCGCGCCACGCTTCACAACGAAGACGAAATTGCCGCCAAGGATCTGCGTGTCGGCGACCGCGTTATCATCGAAAAGGCGGGGGAAATCATTCCGCAGGTCGTTCGCGCCCTCATCGAAAAGCGTCCCGAGGGTACGCCGAAATTTTCTTTCGCCGAAGCCGTGAAGGCTGCCGGGCTCGACGGCGAGCGTCCGGAACGCCTCATCGATCCGAAGCACCCGGAAAAAGGAACGGAACGCATTGCCGCCTGGTATGTGCGCGAAAAGGATTCTCCGAGTCTGCGGACGCGCAAGCTGCTTTATTTCGCGGGAAAAACCTGCATGGACATTCCGAATCTCGGCGAAGCCGTCGCCGCGCAGTTGGTCGAGAAAAATCTGGTGCGCGTGCCGGCCGATCTTTATCGCCTGACGAAAGCGGATTTGCTCGGCTTGGAAAAATTTAAGGAAAAATCAGCGCAAAACCTGCTCGACGGCATCGAGAAATCGCGTTCGCGGGAACTCTCGCGCCTCGTGAACGGTCTCGGCATTCCGAATGTCGGCGAAACCACGGCGCGGGATCTCGCGCGTCATTTCAAAACACTCGATGCGCTGATGGAGGCGGATGCGGAGTCTCTGGCTGCTATTTACGGCATCGGCGAAGTCGTCGCTCAGAGCGTCTGCGACTTTTTCAAGGCTCCGGAAAATCGTGAACATTGCGAGGCGCTGAAGGCTGTCGGCGTCAATACACAGGAACACGAAAGCGCGGCGCTTGCGCTTTCGGCGGACAACCCTTTTGCGGGAAAGACCTTCGTGCTTACGGGAACTTTGCCGACGCTGAAGCGTGCGGATGCTAAGGCCCGGATTGAGCGCCTCGGCGGGAAAGTCACTGATTCCGTCAGTGCCAAGACCTCCGTCGTGTTGGCGGGGGAGGAAGCCGGTTCTAAACTCGAAAAGGCCAAGAAACTGAATATTACCGTCATCGACGAAGCGGAATTTTTGGCTTGGGAAGAGCGTGCCTTGAGCGGAGCGGAAACTGCGGAAAAACCGGATCAGGCGGAAGCTACTCCTGCGGTACCGGAGCCTGCGGAGCGGGGAACGGGCACCGTGAAAATTACTTCGGGCGGCGCGGAGCAATTGGAACTTTTTTAATCGGACGTGGGACCTTCTAAGCCATCTTCCGCGCTTCCGCCTCAGATTCCGGAAAGCGAGTGGGCGGAAACCGTTTCCGCTCAGACGATTCGCGACGGCAAGTTGCTTGCGCCGAGTGTTTTGGACGTGATGTGGACGGCGCCGATTATGCGCGGCAAAGTCGCTGAGGGCGCGCGGCGTTTTCTCGTCAATTTGGATTTGCGCTCCCGGACTTTCATCAAGGCGGAATGCACGTGCGAAGCCGGGCGTTCGGGGCGTATTTGCCGCCATGCGATTGCCATTTATTTTTCGTATTTCAGTTCGATGCTTCGGGCGGCGGAAGAGGCGCGCAAGCTTGCCGTTGCAAAAACTTTGCGTGAGAACGCTGCGCCGCGCCGCACGGCAGCGATTGCCCGCCCGGCACCGTCGTCGGTCATTCAACGCACGATGCCTGCAGAGGCCACGCCGCGAGCCGCTGCGGCGCCGATTGTGCGTCGGCCGCAACTCGACGGCAACGCGCAGTGGATGTCGGTAGTTTTGCCGTCGCGGGAGTCTGAACATTATGAGGCGATTTACAACAAGCTCAAGTACGGCGGATTCGATTTGGACGTGCGTTCGGCGCGTTGGTTTTTGCGCGGGAAGCACGCCGTTCTGTGTTTTTTGGCGCGGGAATGGGAACGTTTCCGCGAGCGTTTTTCGCCGCGGATGTCGCCGGCGTTTAACGAATTTATTCAAAGCCTGCGCATCGCGAAACTGAAGACAGCCGTGTACGAGCAGGGCGATAAATTTGAGCTTTCCGTCGGCGTCGAAACCTTCGGTGTAGCCGAAAACGAGTTGCATGCAGCGCTTGCACGTTCCTGCCCGTATGCCGAGGACAAGAAAGGGCGCATCGTTTTGATTCCGTCTGCGGTTTCGGAAAAACTGGCCGCCGTTCGCGCGCGCCTCGACCGCAGCGTTATTCAGTACACCGGAACTTCGGTGTTTCGTCGGAAAATTTCGCGGGCGGAGATGGCTTCGACCGAGGCCGTTTTGGAGGAGCTCGGCGTCAATTTCGAAGCGCCTGAAGTCTGGCGGGAACGCGCCGGAGCGCTCCGCGATTTAAGCCGCCTGAAAAAAGCGCCCGTGCCCAAGGAACTGGACGCTCGCTTGCGCATTTATCAGCAAATCGGGGCCGCCTGGCTCTGGCATCTTTTCAAAAACCGTTTGGGCGGAATTCTCGCCGATGAAATGGGTTTGGGGAAGACCGTCGAAACCATTGCGTTTTTGAGTTCGGTTTTCGCCGAGGATAATGCGCCTAACCTGCGCGTGCTCGTCGTCGCGCCTGCAGGTTTGGTCGAAAACTGGCGTCGCGAGCTCTCCCGTTTTGCGCCGCATTTGCCGGTCCTTGTTCATCACGGACAGAAACGTTCCCGTGAGGCCCTGGGCCGTTTTCCGCGAGGCATCGTCATCACTTCGTACGCAACTCTGCGCATCGACAATGAAGATTTTCTCGCTTCCGGGACCTGGCACACGATTGTCGCCGACGAAGCCCAGCAGGTGAAAAACCGCCGTTCGCGCAATTCCCGAGCGTTGCGCGATATTCCCGCGGGAACGCGCTTCGTGCTTACCGGTACCCCCGTCGAAAATTCTATCGAAGACCTGCGCACGCTTTTTGATTTCATCCTTCCCGGCTTCATGCCGGCTCCGCTTCCGGCGGCTTCCGGTTCCGCAGCCGAACGCCGTGAGCGCGACAGCGAAGTCGTCAGAAGCCTCGCCGCGCCGTACATCCTGCGCCGTACCAAGTCGCTTGTTGCTCCGGAACTTCCGCCGCGTATCGAGCAGGAAGTTTGGTGCCGTTTCGGCGATACTCAGGCCAAGCTCTACGACGAGTGGAAAGAGCATTCCCGCAAGGAGATTTTCGAGCTCGAAATGTCCGGCGCCTCCGACAACCGTCTGCGCTTTGCCGCATTCAGCCAGTTGTTGCGCTTGCGCCAGATTTGCACCGAACCGCGCCTGCTCGATCCCGATTTCCCCGAAGCCGAATCCGCCAAACTGCGGGCTTTCCGCGAGCTTCTCGACGAGGCCCTAGCCGGCGGTCACCGCGTCCTCGTGTTTTCCCAATTCGTCTCCGTTTTGAGCTTTTTGAAAAAAGCTCTAAGCGACGACGGCATCGCGTACGCCTATATCGACGGCGCTACGAAAAATCGGGCCGAAGTCTGCGAGCGTTTCAATAACGACGAAAGCGTCCCCGTCTGTCTGATTTCGCTGAAGGCCGGCGGCGTCGGCTTGAATCTCACCGGGGCGGATACCGTCGTACACTTCGACCCCTGGTGGAACCCGGCCGCGGAAGCTCAGGCGACCGACCGTGCCCACCGCATCGGGCAAACGCGCGCCGTAACCTCGATTAAGCTCGTGGTCGCCGACTCCGTCGAAGAACGCGTCCTTGAACTCCAGGCGGAAAAGCGTGCGCTCCTCGCTTCCGTTTTCGAGGCCAGCGATGCCGAGACCGCAAAAATTTCCCTCGCCGACATGAAGGCGCTCCTCGACATTCCCGTAAGCTCTGCCGGAACCCCGTCGGCGTAGCTTGCGAATCGTTTTTGAGTTCCTTGATCTGCAATATCCCATGCGGGAAACACGTTGACCGCACGGGTTCTATTTGCTAAATTGTAAGCCACTTTAACGCGTATTTAACCCCGATATTTCAACACACAACGTTATTGAAAATATTATGAACAACAAAATCGTAGCTAAGGTTTATCCTGCCAAGGAAGAAGCCGTTAAGGAAGTCGCTGCCGAAATCGCAGCCCTCATTCGCGCACGCGCCGCAGAAGGCAAAGAAGCCGTTCTCGGTCTTGCCACGGGTTCGACGCCGGTCGTTCTCTACAAGGAACTCATCCGTCTTCACAAGGAAGAAGGCCTGAGCTTCAAGAACGTCACCAGCTTCAACCTCGACGAATACTACGGACTCCCGGGCACGCACGACCAGAGTTACCGCTACTTCATGAACACGGAGCTCTTTGACCATGTCGATATCGACAAGGCAAAAACGCACGTGCCGGACGGAACGGTTCCCGCTGACAAGGTCGCTGAAATGTGCGAAAAGTACGACGCCGACATCAAGGCTGCCGGCGGCATCGATATCCAGATTCTCGGCATCGGCCGCACCGGTCACATCGGCTTCAACGAACCGCCCTGCGGACCGGACACGCGCACGCACCAGGTGACGCTCGACGAAATCACCATCAAGGACAACGCGCGCCTCTTCTTCCACGACAAGATTGAAGAAGTCCCGACCTCCGCCGTCACGATGGGCGTCGGCACGATTCTCGAATCCAAGAAGGTCGTTCTCCTCGCTTGGGGCGATAACAAGGCCGATATCATCTATCGTTCGATCTGCGAAGCGCCGACCGAAAACTGCCCGGCAAGCTGGCTCCAGAACCACCCGAACTGCGTCTTCGTCCTCGACAAGGCTGCAGCCGCGAAACTCTAAAAAAAGGGGAAAGTGATAGTTGATAACTGATAGGTGGAGATTTCGTCTGTCAGTTATTGCTATCCGTTTCACCTTTTAAACCCATCAACTATCAGTTTTTACTTTTACCTTTATGATTAAAGTTTCTCCCAAATTCGTTCCTGAAATCGATCCCGCGTTTGTTCCCGCCGTGCTGTGGAACCGCGAATACCGCAAGCTTGCGGCTGAAACCGCCGACTCGGCTCCGCTCGCCATCGGGCTGGAGCGCCCGGACGGAACGGCTTCCGTTTTCCGCACTGTTTGCCTCCCGTGCACGCCGGATTTTGCTCCGCTGAACAAGGTTTATGTTGAACGCCTCGTGAAGTTCCTCCTCTGGGCTCGCGGCGGAACGAAGGTTTATGTTTCCGGCAAGTATGCTCCGTGCATCGCCGAAATGCTCAAGAACTGCTACTGCAAGGGCGGCGAACGCGAATTCGACGTCGGTTTCGTGAAGCAGCTCTTCGGCGAAGACCTCGAAATTCTCGCAGTTGATGAAGCCGGCCTCCCGAAGGAAGCTGCTTCCCACCTCCCGCTCGGCCGTAACCTCGACGGTTGCCGTATCGGCTTCGACCTCGGCGGTTCCGACCGCAAGTGCGCTGCCGTTATCGACGGTAAGGTCGTGTTCTCTGAAGAAGTTAAGTGGGACCCGTACTTCCAGGCGGATCCGGAATACCACTACGAAGGCATCATGCACTCGCTCAAACTCGCAGCGGCACACCTCCCGCGCGTTGACGCGATCGGCGGTTCCTCCGCAGGGGACTACATCAACAACCGCGTCGGCGTGGCTTCGCTCTTCCGCGGCGTTAAGGATCCGGAACTCTTCGAAAAGCGCGTCAAGAACATGTTCATCGACATCGCTAAGGAATGGGGCGTTCCGTTCGAAGTCATCAATGACGGTGACGTTACCGCACTCGCCGGCTCGATGAGCATGAATAAGAACGCAGTTCTCGGCATCGCAATGGGTACCTCCGTCGCCGCCGGTTATGTTGATCCGGAAGGACACATGACGAACTGGATTTCCGAACTCGCTTTCGTTCCGGTTGACTATCGCGAAAACGGCCCGGCCGACGAATGGTCCGGCGACCTCGGTTGCGGCGTGCAATACTTCTCCCAGCAGGGTACGGGCCGCCTCATTCCGATGGCGGGCATCGAACTCCCGGCTGAAATGCGCCTCCCGGAACGCCTCGAAGAGCTCCAGAAGCTCATGAAGGACAACGACCCGCGCGCCCGCAAGGTTTACGAAGCAATCGGTATCTGCTTCGGCTACACCCTCGCGCACTTCGCAGAATTCTACGCCTACGAAAACCTCCTCATCATGGGCCGCGTGACCTCCGGCGAAGGCGGATCGATCATCATCGACAAGGCGAACGAAGTCCTCAAGGCCGAATTCCCGGAACTCGCCATCAACCTCGTTGTACCGGATGAAAAGGACAAGCGCCACGGCCAGGCTATCGCCGCCGCTTCGCTTCCCGCCATCCCGAAAGCGTAAGTGAAAAAAGCTTAAAGTTTAAAGCTTAGAGCTTAAAGAAGAGCGTTCCCGTGAGTTTTCGCGGGAACGCTTTTTTGTGTACGGATACTCCACGGACTTCAAAGTTTAGTGTTGTTGAATGTTTGGCGTTTTGGTAGAAAATCTCCATGGAAGATCTTATTGGTGTTCATGGCGGCTATCGTAATCTCAAGAGTTTTCAGATAAGACAACTCGTTTATGACATCACCGTCCGTTTTACCGAGCGTTATGTGGATAGATTTAGCCGTACTCGAGACCAAATGGTACAGGCAGCGCGCAGCGGGGTGCAGAATATCGCAGAGGGCTCGCAAATCTCAGCAACCTCAAAGAAAATTGAACTGAAACTCACGCAAGTCGCGCGAGCCAGTTTGGAGGAATTACGTTTGGATTATGAAGATTTCTTGCGTCAGCGGGAACTACCGATTCTTCCTCCGTCGCACCCGATTCTCCTAAGGATTAAGGAGGAAAAGCCAAAAACGCTCCGTGAATTTGCGGAGTGGGTTGCTCGCGAACGCAAACTGAGTCTTGCCGATGTGCCGCTAAGCTCCGCATGCCTTGCCGCGAACGGTGCGCTTTCGCTGATTAACATCGCCTGCTATTTCTTGGACAAACAAGTTATACGCCTCGCGGAAGATTTTAAAAAAGAAGGAGGTTTCACGGAGCGCCTTTACAGGATGCGCTCCCAAAATCGCCGGTCACGCCCTCCTTCCCGTTAGCGTGATGTCCGTGTCCGTCCTTTTTCCGGAAGTCTCCTGCACAGCGAATTTTCAATTCGTAATACATTCGACGCATTCCCGCTTCACTAAAAGAATCGAAAAGCACGAAATCTAAACTTTACTTAAAAATTCATCTCGGAAAAACTCCTCAATCCCGCTTAGAATACGCCTCAATGAAAAAAACACAGCGAATTGAAAATACGTCGGGCGAGGGTAAGCCGTTTTTAAAATGGGTCGGTGGGAAAACTCAACTGCTTGATGAAATTTTTCAGACTATCCCTCAGGCGTTTTGGGCTCGAGGAGAGGTGAATTACATTGAGCCGTTTGTCGGCGGCGGCGCTGTGCTATTTCGCCTTTTGCGGGAACACTTAAATATTTCTCGTGCCGTGATAAATGACGTGAATCCGGCGTTGGTCGCGGCGTATCGCTGTGTACAGTCTGCTTCGGAAAAGCTGATTGCCGAACTTTCCGAAATAGAACGGGAATATTTTTCCTTACCGGCCTCTGAAGACGCTCGGCGGGAGTTTTTTCTTGCTCGTCGTGTGGAGTTTAATGGATATGTCGGGGATCAGAGGGGAAAAGATTTTTCAGAGAAAATTCGCGTTGCGGCTTTGCTGATTTTTCTGAATCGAACCTGCTTTAACGGACTTTTTCGCGTGAACGCTCGCGGCGAATTCAATGTCCCGTT
>JAFYWY010000096.1 GCA_017546455.1 Opitutales bacterium | reverse complement strand
TTCAAAACTTTGTTCCTTACAACAACAGCGAAAGACAAAAAAATGTTCCGGGCGTTGTGAGTTGCTTTCAAAACTTTGTTCCTTACAACGACGAAGACTTTATGTATTTTGATTTGGTGGTTGTGAGTTGCTTTCAAAACTTTGTTCCTTACAACCGCTTCGCAAAGCCTATGTACTTGCTATCGCGTTGTGTAACCGCGCAACGAGTTTAGGAAATTAAAATCAGAAGTTTGAGAAATAAGCGTAACGCGAGATTTTCGCGGGAATTTGAGAAATAAAGTTTAAGAAGTAAGATTGCGAGTTTAAGAAATAAAGCGAGTCGCCCAAAGCTAAGCCTTGAGCGACTCTTTTTTTTGATGATTCTTTAATGATTGGAGATAAGAAAGTTTCTAAAGGTCTTTCCTGAGACCAAAAACCTCGAGCATTTTATCCACGTCAAACGCGCGGCGACACTTCCAGGCCTTCTTGACTTCCTTGGCGACCTTGTGAGCCTCCTCGAACGTCTCGAAGTGATTGCCGGCGCGCTTGTGTCGATCGTCATGAGCAACCTCGCCGACTTTAGCGGCAACGCAGCCCTCGGAATCCACGTAATAAAACGCGACGTGAGCGTCGTCCGGATGAACACGAAACTCCACGGAGTCATCGCCGAGCCTCGGATTATCCCCCGTGTTTTGCCACGCCCCCGAACGGCTGTCCCGCATCTGGACGCGACGACCCGTAGCAAATGCTAAGATTTCGTCGTAATTTTCGCCGAGATTTTCGCAAATATCAGACAGCGCGGCCTTGTCGAAGTGGCTGATGAGCTCTTGAGCATGAATCTTTTTCATGATTCCCCTTTCGTTGAAAGATTACCCTTGCGGGCGCCGGGAAACCCCGGCAACCCGCAAGGAGGCGAACTAAGCGGCAGCCGCAGTCGTCGGAATCGCCTCAACTTTAGTGAGGATCGTCGCGAGCGTGTTGCTGATCGCGCCAAGCGTGGACACAAGGACGTTGGTCTGATTGGCGTTGTTATTGAGCAGCACGGAAGTCTGCGAGGTCGTCAGCAGGTCGCTGATGCGCTCTTTCTGGGACTGAATGATCTCGTCCTTATGGGCGAGCAGGTTTGCCGTTTGGAACGCCTGAGCCTGAGCGCGCGTAGCGTTGCCCTCATCCTTGATCGTCTGAATGACGTTGGCGAAGTTGCGCTCCGACTGAAACCCGAGTTGCGCGAAGCCGGTCTGCATCGTATTGGTTTGCTGGAGGATGGATTTGTCCACCCCGCAGAAGCCCTCAGCAATCGCCTGCTTAGTCGAGCAGCAACAATCAGCAATTTTGCTTTGGATGCCGAGGTTTGCCATATCGACGGAGTGGCCAAGATTGCACATCTTGTCGCCGAGCGAAGCCGCAGCAGCGTTGACGGCGTCAAGGATTTGGCCCTGAGTCATAGCGCCACACTTGAGCTGGCCCTCAATCTCGCTAACCTTGGCGCGGATGGCGTCCACTTGCGAGGCATTGAGACCAAGCATTTCTGCGGTTGCGTAGCCCATGTTGGGCATGCCACCACAACAGCCTCCGCCAGGACCGCCAAAGCGGTTGCCATATGCGCCGTTTCCGGCGAACAGAGACAGCGCGATCAGACCAAAGATCCATTCACCCATCCCCATTCCGTTACAGTTCCCGGTGCCGTTCGTCCCCACGAAGGGAATGCCGTTCCACCCGAATCCATTGTTTTCCATGTTTTTCCTTTTCTTTTTTGTCGTCCCCGGGCAGGCCTCCCAACCCACCTCCATCGAGGACGCGCGAATACACGCTCCTCTCACAAAAATAGTCAAGCGTGCGGCAATGATCTGACAAAAAATCCCGCCGAAGCGGGAAATTTTTGTCAGATCGCGAGACTAAGCTGACTTGAATCTCGTTTAAACGGCATCGTGTTGCCTCTAAGCGCAAGCCGATCGCGGGCGATTTTAGCGTACTCGGGAGACAGCTCGATGCAATTTGCATGATGTCCGACAAGATCTGCGGCGATGCCCGTAGTGCCGGATCCCGCAAACGGATCAAGGACCTTGGATCCGGGACGAAGCACCCGCATCAAATGACACATGAGGCCAATAGGCTTGCCGGTCATGTGGAGCTTTTCCGTCTGCCGCAAATGCTCGCGATAAACGCCGGCAGGGCATGCCTTAACCTCGCGCTCCTGCTCCGGGCCAAGCTCGCCGCGAGTTGCAACGACAACATACTCCTGCTGATTCCGAAAGCACCCAAGCGACGGACGACAAGCCTCCGTTTTGTCCCACACAACGATGCCGCGCCACGTCCACCCGGCAACCTGTACCGCGTCGGCCGTAAGGGGGAGCTGCCGCCAATCAGTAAACACCATCAGCCAGCCCTGCGGACGAACAACGCGGAGCGCGCGGCGCATCCACTCTGCAGACCAAAGCATGTGCGTCCGCTGGTCCCGGCCGTCGTTCTGAAACTCCGGATAAACCCGACTTGAATTGCTCATGACGTATTTTTTCGACGGCGCTACGCGGCGAGCCGGAGCGCGCAGGCCTCCCGAAGCATATGGCGGGTCTGTAATGACCGCGTCAAAGCTGTCGTCGGCAAGGCCGTCGAAATAGTCGAAACAGTCTGCATTGATTACTTGCGAGCTCATTACTCAGCCCCCTCCTCCTGCGGGAACAGCTCGTCCTCGGGAATGTCAGACACCCCGTAAAAGGAAAGTGCCGCTTGGCGAGACGGAAACTCCGTGTAGCCTACGTTAAGCCCCTGAGGCGTGTGAGCCGCTACGCATTCCGCCAAGCGATAGCGCACGCCGTTCTTGTCCTTAACGTTCCCGTTTTCGTTTTTCGTCAACTTGTAAAACATTGCTTAAAACTTCCTTTCTTGATTAGAGTTCAACCGTCCAGCCGCGAGCCGTAGCCGCCGCGACACTTGCGCTTTCTTGCGTCAATTCCGCCGCGCCAGGGCAACCCGTGAACGTAATCACGCCCGTTCCTCCCGCGCTAACGGGGTCTGACGGCAAGGAATCCAAGACCGCCGAGATGTTCTCCGCGCTCATGCCCGCATTAAGGAATGCGTCGTCTCCCGTGTGCAGTGACGGAACCAAAACAACCTGATTGAACACGGAAAAGAGCCTGAACGAACCTGACAAATCAAGACACGAAGGAAATGTTATTGGAGCATTGCTGCTCGCATACTCATCGGTGTCGATGTGAGTAAGCTTTGTATTTCTCCCGGCGCTGTTAGTCGATGATAGCCGAATAATCGTTGCAAGCTCCAGTCCTCTAACAAAAACAAGACGGGAAATGCTTTTAGTCCATGCTCCACTGCCGTAAAACATGATGTTATCAGCCTTAGAAACGTAAAGAACAACGTCGCTAAGATTGTTGGCTCCGTAAAAAAAGTATTTGTTGTTTGGAAGCTTTCCATCGTCTAAAACAATTCTAACCCGCCTCAGCTTTTGGGCGGCGTTAAATATGCTTTGCGTTTCACTAAATCCGATTGCGCAAATTTGAACATCCTCAACGTTGCTCTCCATAAAAGCTGTCGCAACGTTGACTCGCCCCGAAAAACTTAGGCGAACGCGTTTCAGTGCGACGTTCCCCTTAAACACACTAAACAAGGTCGCGTTGGGAACAAACAAATCCCCGTAAAAGTCTTCCGGAAGTGCGCCATTTCTCACTTCTTTCACCTTAAAATTCACGACACATTCATCTTTGCTTTTCAGCGCTGGAGGATTTGAGCTCGTCCAAGATACATCGACTGTCGGATTTTTTGCGTAGTCGGCTGTTGCGACCGACAAGGCATGATTGAATTCGTCTTGCTTTTTGTCTGATTCTGTTAACGCCGCGTCCGCCTCCTGCCGTGCCGTAGCCTCGGCTTCCAGCGCGGTATCCAACTGCTCAACCGCTTCCGCGTTCAGCCCAATATTTTCCTCGGCGTTCACAATGCGTGAGTCGCGTTCGGCGAGCTGTGCATCGGTTTCCGCCTTCGTGTAGATGCCCGAGAGCGCTTCAAAAATTCGTTTAAAACAATCTAAAATCAGTTGCATGTTTAGCCCTCCGTTCCAAAGAGTTCGCTTTCGGGAATGTCCTCAACCCCGTAGTGAGCCAACGCGTCGGCACGGGAAGGGAATTCCGTGTAGCCGTAGTTAACGCCCTGCGGAGTAATAGCAACCCCGCATTCGTTCAAGGTGTAGCGCACGCCCGCTTTATCGCGGCATTCGCCGTATTCTGATTTTTCCAATTTGTAAACTGCCATGATTTAAACATCCTATGCGTTGTCGAATTGTACCGTCCACCCGCGAGCCACAGCCGCGTCAACGGACTCCTTGTAGGGACTTTCCGCCATGAGCGGAGCGAGCTTCGTGCCGTCATTGCGGGAAAATTGAATCGGGCGGGAAATCCCATCTGTTTTCAGCGGCAGGGTATCCAACGTTGCCGCGATATTCTCGGGAGACATTGCCGTTTTGTAGAAAGTGTCTCCCGCAGTGTCCGCAGACGACATGTCTATCGCGCGATTAAATTTGAAATTATTTCTAAAAGTCGCCCCCCATTTCGTCGCCTTGGGCGCATAAACAAAAGCATTGATGCTTAAAGCATTTCTAAACAACGCATAAACATCCTGCGCATTTGGAGCGTAAACGCACCGAGCATCAGTTGTCTCCTGACATGCCGCTTGGAGGGTTGTTGCCGTCGGGGCGATAATATATTTAATCGTGTTCGACTTGTATGTTGTGCAAAAAAGATTTTTCGCCGCTGGCGCGAACAGCCACTCAATTCCAACCCCGAAAGACGGATAACTGGTAACTCCGTCCGCTATCGTCACGTTAAAATCGACAACAAACTTTGGGCTTATTGGGTTATACGGATTTGTCGAGCCATTGGAGTTTGAGCGCCACTCCTTAACCTCGTTCGGGTTCTTCTGCCACCGCTGGAATTCCGCCATCACCGCCTCCCAAAACTCAAACGGCAATTTCTCGCCCGTGACTTCCTCGTAGTCCTTAAGCTGAGCGATAATCTCGTTCATCTTCAGGACGACTTCCGCTCCCGTGGAAACGCCGTCGATTTGGGACTTGGTGTAAACATTCCCGAGCGTTGCCTGCGCGTCGCTCGCGGCTTTCTTTGCCTCCGTCTTGGCGGCTTCCGCATCTTCCTTAGCCTGTTCCGCCGCTTCTTTGGATTCCGCAGCGTTTCGCTCCGAAACTTCCGCACTATCTGCGGCCCCAATGGCGGCGTTTGCCGCCTGAGTCGCGGTTTGCTTTGCCTGCTCGGCGAGCTGTGCGTTGCCGGCAACGTCCGCCTGCGCTTCCTGCGCCCGCTTGGCCGCTTGCTCGGCAAGCTCCGCAAAATTCTTCGAGCTTTCGACCGCTTCCGTGTCGGTTTCCTCCGATGACGCCGACGGATAGACCACCGTCGAAAATTGCCATTCTCGTCGCTCCGTATCGTCTTCGACAATCACGCCGACGCGCAATCGCACGCTTCCGCGCTTGGCAATCTCGGCAACAAGCGACTCGGCATTGAGAGCGAAATTAAAGCGCCACGCGTCACAGCTATCGTCGGAAACGTCTTCGCCGCGCTCGGCAACCACTTGCACGCCCGCGCCATCAATGCTCGCGACAAGCGATACGGACGCGATGTCCTGCGGCTGATTGCTGCCGACAAAGGCAACTTCAAATCCGCCACGCTGCAATTCCACGGCCGGAATCATTCTCGGGATCGGCTTTGTTTTCGCCGCGTCTGCATAAAGTCCCGGCGTCGCCGGGAACGTGTTGGAGTCAATATAGATCCTCATTGTCCTTTAATCGTTTTAAGGTGTTCGGCGACGAGGCGTCGCATGCCGTCCGTAGTGATATAGCCGTAGTGGCCGACAAAGTGCCTCGGCGAAATGCTCTGCTTGGTGTGCCAATAGACCTTGGTCTTATCCAGCTGACAAAGCGTCAGGTCCTTGTTTTTGCACGAAAAAAACTCCGAAAAAATCAAATCCTCGTGGCCGCTAAAGTTTGCCGGGTGAGACTGCGGGAAGTCCGCAAGGCGCTCGATGGCGCGGCGGCTCATCGCGTAGCAGCAGCCGTTTGCCAATAGGCGGCTCTCAAAGTGGTGGCGGCGAATGTAGGCAAAGTCCACGTCGGCAAATTCAACCGGAGCGGTAAACGCATCCGGGCGGAAGACGACGGTGTCGGAATCTACCTTAACGAGACAATCGCAATCGGCGCCGAGTTCGCGATAAACGGCCGCAATGCCGTTTACGGCATCGTCGCCGCGTAGCGTGCGGCCTCGCGGAAAGTCGCGTACGAGCAATTCCACGCCCGGAGGCGGAGTGATCTGCGAGGCGTGGGCGCTTTCGACGCACCACACCTTGCGCCAGTGGTCCGGCAAATGCGCTGCAGAAATCGCAGCCTTGCCGACATCGAAAGGATAGGTAAACGTAACAGAGGTGGTTTTCATGGCTTAGGCTCTAAAGTTGCTCGCTCCGGAGAGCTCGTCGTTTTCGAGGCCGTACGCGGAAATTTCCTCGCTTCCGGACTCCTGCGGCTCTCCGGCAATCCCGCCGAAAGTCTCCGTCGTCGGCTCTTGCGGGTTGACGGTGCCCTCGCAGTTTTGATCGACAAAAGGCGTTTCATCGACGACGCGCTGGATCTCAATCACCGGGCGCACGTCCACGACGCCCTTGTGGATTGTCAGCACGTCCACAAACTTACTCTCGCCGATGCGGCGAAACATCGCCATGGGAATACACGCCGCCCAAGTATCTCCCGCCTTAATGCCCGGACGCGTGGCGACGGGATTGGCTTCGCCCTCGGAGATTTTGTCGGTGAGGCGGACCAGCTGCACCTCTTCCGGGAGGTGCGGGTAAATCTCGCCGGAGGCAGCATCGTAATTTAGCGACGACAATCCGCAGGCCGAAAGCGAGCGCAGAATCCAGTCCGTCTTTACGCTTTGCCCTTGCACCGAAACGCGCATAAACGCGACCACGCCGGCATCGAGCTCTTCCTCGCTGAAGCTAAAGCGCGTTCCGGGGACGCTCGTGTAAAACTCGCACGAAAAATCATAATCCAGCCCGGATGGAATCACCTCGCGCGGAAGCGTGTCGCTCTCAAAATCGAGCCCGCGCCAGCGCACCGGCAAGACGCGCAGCAGGCCGCCGAAGCAACAAAAGCCGTTCGTCGTGCCGTCGATGCGATGAAACGTAAACGCGGACGTGGCATTTGCTGCCGCAATGTAACGAAAGTCGCTTTTGAGGATTTGACGATAGGACGGGACAGACTTGTCGTCCACTTCGACGACAGCCACGAGCGTTGCCGCCGTGTAAGCCTCAATTTTAAACGAGCTATCAATCGCCGCGGATTCCTCAAGCATCCAAATGCGCGGGTGCTCCTGCAAAAAGCCGCCGCCGATTACGCCCTCGGAGCGCAGGAAAAACGTCAAGCGCTTGTTGGCAATGCTCGGGCCGATTCTCCAAATGCAGGCGCAGATTTCAAAAGTGTCGTAAAGCCCGTCGGAAATTTCCGGGAAAGGGTCCGTAAGATTGCCGTCGCTGTCGCGCGGATACTCCGGAGACAAGCCGCGCACGGCCTCACCGTTGCCGCGACCGTACCACTTGCCGGCAGTGCTCAGCGCGTACCAATCGCCGTCCTTTTCGGTCAGCGTAATTTCAAAGGGCGTTTCCGCGCGCGAGATTGCCCGGGAACGCTGAAAGCCGCCGTTTTTCATCAGTGAAATACCCCCAAGCTGGCGCAGCGCATCCACAAATTGATTGTGGTACGCGGCTTTAATCGGTTGCCCGGGAGAGACTTTAGGAGGGAGATTCATTTAGGCTATGCTTTCTCCGAAACCTCGCCGTAGAGATCGCGGTCCCAGTAGTCAGCGCCGATCCATGTCTGCTCGTGGGTAAACGCCGTTCCGTTCCAGGTTACACGCTCGCCACCGCCAAGCCATTGAAACCCAGCCGGCACCGGAACATGCTCAATGTTTGGCCGAGCCACAATCTTAGCAACTTCCGCCCCGACATTGTTCGGGCGCTTTGTCGTTGTCTCCGTGCGAGTCAATACAGGCGCAGGAACATAAAACGCCTCGGTCCCTTGCATCCGCTTTTTTGCCATTTTGGACTCAACCACCTTAGCCTTGAACGTCGCCTTGATTTTTTCAGCCTCCTGAATCGTGGGGGCGTCAATATAGAGCTGGACGCGCTTAAGCGCTTCCACGCCATCATACATAGTTCCTGTCCCTTCGTTTTCTGGCTTGTACGCTTCGCGCCAGAAAGGAGCTGACGTCAGAGGCTTTTCAAGCGTCTGGACGTCTAAAACCTCGTTTACTTCCGAAACGTCGTCGCCACCATGAACAAAAGAGCCTCCGTTGTTGATCGACGAATAGACCCGCTCAAGCGTTGCCCATCCGGGACCGTCCCAAGTGAGACTAATGTCCGACTGCACAAACAATCCGGAAAACGGCATTGTCTTGTCAGCAACAAGCTCAATGATTGCGCCTGGAGACCAGGACGATGCCTCATTCGCAAGATCCGACGCCTTCCCGCGAGTGCGTCGCGTAATCTTAATTGTTCCGTCCGCGGACTTCGTGTAGGTCCATGCGTTTTCAGGGTAATCGCGTGAGATAGGTTTAACTTCGATCATGTTAGGCAAATACTGCAATGTTGGAGCCCGAACGGCTCTTGAGTGTCGTACGGATTTCGTTGGTGAGTTTAACGAGGCTGGAGGTGTTCTGCGCAGTCTTGCGTGCCGGCGCGATTGCTGCGTTCGTCATTCCTCCAATAGAACCGCCGACGCGCTGCAATGCGTCTGACGGAATGGACACGCTCGAGCCCGAGCTGCCTTTCAGCAACCCTGACAAGTCCAGTTTAAAGTTAGAGATGTCCACTTTAGGTTTCTCTTTTTTGCTCGCCTCTTCTTGGTCGCTTCGCGCCGCCGCACGCTCAAGAGAGCGCGACAGTGCGTCTGCCTGCTTTTTAAGCTCGTCGGAAATATTCCCGAAAAAATTTGTTACTCCGGAGCTTTTTCGCCCGACTCTTTCTGCGTCGGCAAGAGACTCATTGATTTTGTCGTTCAGAATTTCGCCAAACGACTTCATTCTTTTGGGCTTCGCACCGCTTAAATCGAAACCGTCAAGCTTTCCACCCGCGACAGGCCCGCCGACATATGCGCCCATTTTAAGCGCCTGAGACACCCACGAAGACTCGTCGCTTACTTTTTGCCTCGAATATTCGAAAGCCGCCGAAGCAGCCCCCGATACCATAGCAAACATCCTGTTGGCTACCCACTGAAATCCGGTCCAAACAGCCTGGACAAACGACGCCGCGACGCTTCCGAGCTTAAAACTGACAAGCTCAAAAAGCTGGTCGTTCTTGAACGCCTCATAATAAATCCTAACCGCTTTCCCGATTGCGTCTCCGAACTTCTTTCCTTCGGCCGCCAAGTCAACCGAATTGAGCGCCTCCAAAAGTGCGCTCAGCGGACCGACGACGCCGGAAGCGACGCCCTGGAAAAACGTTCCGATCTTAACGCCGACGTTTGAGATCAAAACAGCGGCGCGGTCAAACGCCTCCGCGTTTTCGCTCATGATTTTGACGGACGACCCGAGCGTCTTGCTTGCGTTGGCCAAAGCGTCCGGGTTGTCAAAAAACTTGGAAAGCTGCGGACCGGCCTCCTCAAAGATTTTCATTAGGACCTTCATCTTGCCTTCCTGGTCGCCTACCTTGCGGACGGCTTCGCCAAGGGCTTCCATTTGCTCGAGTGCTGACTTGCCCTTGAGCGCCTCAACGTCCATGCCGATCGCCTCAAACGCCGCAGAGCCTTCGGCGATCTTGCGTTGCATCTTAGAGACCATCGGCACGACAGACTCTGCCGACATGCCGGCCTCTTTAAATGCCTGGCTCAGCAACTGAGCTTGTCCGGCATCCACGCCGAGCGACGCCGCCATTTTGGAAAACTCAGCCCCCGCCTTAAAGGCGTTGTGAATGCCGTCGGCCAAAAAATCAAAACTCTTTTTGATGGTCGCCGCAATCGCCAGCCCGGCAAGCGCCTTTTTGGCAAAGCCGGCAACACGGTCAAGCCCCGAAAGCTCGCCTTTTGTCTTCTCCGATCGCTCTTCAAGCTTACCGAGTGAGCTTGCAGCCTCTTCTGCGTCCTCGCCCAATTCCTCAAAGCTTTCCGCGGCTTCATCCGCTGCATCGGACAAAATGCTGTCAAAGCCCTTGGTCGCGTCCTTGATAGCGGACTGGATCTTTTTGATTTCTTCGGCGATTTTGGCGGCGCCGATCGCCTCAAAGGTCAGTGTGATGTCTGCTGCCATATTAGTAGCCTAAATGAGCGGCCTTTCCGGCCATGATGTCGTCAATGTGTTCGCGCATTTCCATGTCGCGATAGGTGTGAGCGCCGACCATTCCGGAGTGCTCACAGGCTGCGGCCGCAAGCGCGTGCGTGAGAGACGGCTCCGCCGAGAGGAAGTCTCTCAGCGTCCAGCCGTACTCTCGCATCACGAGCGCCATCATCGTTACCGTGTAGCCGCAGCCGCTTGGCGGTTTTTTTCGGAATGCTCCGACGTGTAGTGCGTCATAGACGCGTGGAAGCGTCGCATGCAGTCCGCAAAAATCGCCATTGCCTCGCCGGATTCCTCCGGGGTCACCTCGGAATAGTACAGCCACGCAGCCTTTTCGAGTTCTCCGGCCGCAAGTTGGTTGTACACCTCGTCGGCGGGCACGCACATCGCGTAAACGATGATCGGCATCATCTCCATGGCCTTAGCCTCGATTTCCTCGAGGCGGTAGCCTAGACGGTAAATGGCAAGCATGGCCGCATTGGTGTTGCGGATCTGCTGGCCGCGGAAGGTGTAAACCTTGCCGGTTACGGCGTCAAGCGCCGGAGCGGGGTTGTCGGAGGCCATAGCGATTATTCAGCTTCTCCGCCGCCGAGTTCGCCCCACACCTTAATGGTGATGGAGTACTTGCGAAAATCCGTGTTGGACGAGGTCTGAGACACCGCCGTCACCGTTCCGCCGTCGTAAGTTTCGCCGATCTGCGGCGGCGTATCTTCGCCGGTCACGAGCACTTCGAGCGTTTTTTCGACGCTTTTGTTGGACAGGACGACGCCCATCGGCTCTCCGTCCTTATTCAAAGCCACGTTTTCGGAGCAGCTTTGGTTTTCCGTCGCGCTCTGAGCGGCATTGATCGTCGAATCGACGCCGAAGAGTCCCTTTCCGATTGTTTTGATTGCCATGATTTTATTGGTTGTTGGTTAAATAAATGACCGCTTCAAACTCGATGCGGGCAATGATTTTCCCGCGTTCGTCCTGCTCGTGGTCCCATGATTTAAATTTTACGGCATAGCCGGGGACAAACGGTTCGCCAAACTGCATGCCGTGCAAAGATTCGATGATGGCGGCGCCCAAATCGGAGGTCGCCCGCATGGATTTTTCGGCAAGCAGGCCGGGCGAGTGGATGGAGACAAGGATCGTCGCGCGCACGGGCAGGCGAGCGTCGCCGATTCCGGCCTCGTTGGTCCGCGTAAACGCGACAACGACGCACTGTTTTAGTCCGAGCTCGATTTTAGAGCGGATGAGCTTTGACGCGTTTTCGTCAGTTGCCGCAAAGACCGACACCGCTCCGCCGCCGAAAAGACCGGAGACAGACGGTTGCTCTGCGATATACTCGGCAATGCCTTGCTCGGCAGTTGCGACAGGATTTAGGTATTCTTTAGCCATTCTTTCTCAAGGGAGTCTTCGTAAAGCCGCGTTGCGTGACGCACGACGGCATCAATGTCCTGCCGAGCCGGAAGCACTTCCGGATGCGGCTTGTGCGTGACGGAGCGCAACAGGATCCAATCCGGGCCGCCCTCCTTCGGTTGCCCGTCCTTGCCCTCGCGGGCCAAAAACGGCCGCTTGCCGAAGTTGTACAGCTCGATGCCGTAAATATCGCCCGGTGTCTGCTTTTGGGACTTCGCCCATTCGGTTACGGGGATCGCGAGAAACTTGTTTTTCGGGTAAACGGTGCCGCCTTTTAGCTTGTGCAGCATTTGGACGGAGTCGATTTTGACAACGCCGGAAAGCCCGTCCTTTTCAACGTCGGACGTCGTCTTTTTCTCGCCCTCCGTGATGTAAAATTTATGCCCGTATTTTGAGCGCGAGGAATTCAGCCTGCGGAAATTGTCTCGTGCGAGCTTTGCCACCTCGCCCACAACGAGCCGCATCAGCCTGCGAGGCCGCGCCGTCTTACGCTTGAGCGACGACAACAGCCACGACCCGATGCGGGCATCCATTTTGACTGTAAAAAGCGGCGGCATGAAACCATTGTCGCACAAAAAAACGCAGCACGCCGAAGCGTACTGCGCATTTTGAAAAGCGGCGCTTCCGCGCCTATTACTCGGGCTTGCCGACAAAGACAATCAGGCGGGAGTCGCCGTCTTTTTGGGCTGCAACCCAAAACTCCCCGGCGCTCATGCGGCGGGAGACCATCACTATTCCGCTCTTGCGGCGGACAGCTCGCGTCGGATGCGACAAAATCGCGCGGGAAATGCGTTTTTCGGGGTTCGTTCCGGCAAAGGCGATACTTTCCCCATCTTCGACGCGCAAGCCCGCTCCTGCGAGGATTTGGGCCGATTCTTCGTCGATTTCAACATCGCTCCCGTCTTCCGATTCCGGGAGCGCAAAAACGTCGCCGTTAAGCACGACAAGGCGTTCGCCGAAGCGCTCGCGCAGCTCGGCAACAAGCGTGTCGCGAATGTCCGGATCTTTCGGGAGTGTGGCTGAGAGAATTTCAGAGTTAAGCATAAAAAACCTACAAAAGGCGAAGAACACGATTGACTTTCGCGGCCTCTTCCGCAACCTTGTGCTTGCCGTCGGTAGTGGGCGGGGTGCTTTGGGTTTCCCCTCTGTCCGTCTTTATGGATTCAGTTCCTCGTGCCGACGGCTTTTTTATTTCTTGCAGTTCCACCGTGTATATGCGGCTTCCCGACGAAATGCTCTCCTTGACAAGAATGTCCGCTTCCACAGGACCTTTATCCAAAATAATCAGCGCGGCAAAACGCTTAATCGACTTGATGTTTGGATCTCCGTCTTTGTCCGGACCGTCAAAAAACAAATGGGCTCGCTCGAACAGATCCCCGATGTTCGCAGCGGCCGTATTGTGTTGTTCTCGCGTAAATCCGTTTGCAATGGACTTCTCTGCTGCCTTGTTCGAAATCAACTTCCCACGCTGAGTGCTTCGAAGCTGCGCTGCAATTCCTGTCTCTTTATTTACAAAATCTTTCCCCTGCAGATTCTTCAAGACCTCGTTCGCTTCCGAGTTTGTAGCAGCAACCACCTTCGGCGTTGCTTCCTCGGCAAGCGACAGCGCTTCTTCTAATTCGTCAACCTCCAAGTCGTCTTCCGGCAACTCCACACCGAGGGCTTCCGCTTCAAAGCGGTTGACCTCTTCCAAGCCCATCCCGGAATTGAAATCAAACGGCGGGACAGGGGAGCCGAAGCGGGAGATTTTCCGCCAAATCGGGTCGTTTCGCAGGGCAATCATACGACCGTCGTAGAGCTTCCCTCCGGCCTCTTTCCAGCGCGCGCGCCAATCGCGCGGCACCATGCGCTGAGATACGCGGATGAGCTCCAAACACGGGAACGCCCACGCGTGGTCTTGATCTTCGCCCTGTGCCAGGAAGATTTCCGCCGAAAGCCGCTCCTGCTGAAAGTCGAAAATCAGCCCCAAGCGGCGCGAGGAGGTGATGTCCGTGAGCTTGCCGGAATCCTTCGTCCTTGACTTCCCGAAATACGCCCGCATTTCGCGGATAAAGTCGGCACGATTGCGGAAGCGCTTCCCTTCGGCGGCCTCTGCGATGTAGGTGCGCATCTTTTCCAGCAACTTTGCGTCGCTTACCTTCGACGAAAAAAAGCACGCGTCGTTCACGCGTGCGTCAATCAGGGCTCGCTGCGCCGTCGTAAGCCCGCTCGGGTCAATCTTGCGGGCGCGGAGCGTCGAAGCGTCCTGCGTGCCAAACTCGAAACGAATTTCCGGCATTGTTTAGAGCCCGAAAAAGGCGCTGCGGCACATGCGCATTCTGTCCGCGTCGGTGACTTCGATTTGCACGGCGGCGCTTTGCCCTCCGGAAACGGATCCTGTAAAGGGATTTTCGACGGGGACCTTGCCGGAGGCTACGGCCTCGAGCTTGTCCTTGGCTGCGCGCCAAGCCTGATAGCGCGGGTCTTCGGCGACGGTCTGAGACACGCCCGGACACGACGCAGAACGACGACGATTTTTCCGAAACCTCATTCTAGACCACCAAAATCATGACACCCGCAACACTCATCAACGCCTCCGAGCCGCTCCCCTTTGTCGAAACCCGCTTTGCGCGGCGCGTGTGGCAAACCATCAACTACGCCCGAAAATACGGCAAAATCACGTTCATCTTTGGCGAGAGCCAAATCGGCAAAACGAGCGCCATTCTCGAATACAAGGCGCGAACGCCCGACGCGCATTACGTCCGCATGCCGTCTTCGCCGACGCTCCGCCTTTTCGTCCACGACTTCGCGAGCGCCCTCGGCGCTCCGGATCGCCTGACGTTCCCGCAGCGCCGCCAGTACATCCTCCGCCACCTCAAGCGCAGTGACGTCGTCATTGTCGACGAATGCCACCAAGCAATTCTGACGGAGCGAAGCATCAATCCCACGACGGCCAAGATCTTTGAGTTTATCCGCGAGATCTACGACGCGGTCGGATGCGGGCTGACGCTGTGCAGCACCAACGTTTTCGAAAATGAGATGGTAAACGGCTCGCTGAGCGGCGTGCTCGAGCAGTGCAACCGTCGGTCTCTCGTGACGTTCCATTGTCCGTCGCGCCCGAGCGCCGGAGACTTGGCTAAGTTTGCCGCAGCTCACGGACTCGGCGAAATCACCGACGAGGCCAAGGCCGTCCAGAACGAGGTCGTCAAGCGCGAGTGCCTCGGCGTGTGGCTTACCGTCATGCGCATGGCTTGCGAAATCGCCGCCAACCAGGGACGCGCCGTCACTTGGGACGACGTCTGCCTCGCGAAGCGCGAGCGTGACGCCTACAACGCTAAGCTATAGCACCCATGGAACCGTCCATTGCTCGGCTCAAAGCGATTGCCAAGCACTTCGGCCTGCTCGAAGCGGCCGACAAGTGGCACGCGGACATGCAGCACGACGCCAACGACGCTTGCCAGTACGCGTCGTGCGTCTGCGCGGCCGCGTTTGACGCGCACCGCACGAAAGACTATGCGACGGCGGAGCGCATTTGCGCCGAGGTGTGGGCGGACGAAGATCTTGCCGCAGAGCGGACCTTTCGCGAGCGGAGGGACACGACCTTGGAAATTTTCGACAACTTTAAAATCGGACCTTTTGTCCAGATCGAAATCAAAAACCGCTACGCGTTCTGGAGCAACGACGTTGTCGTTGTCCTGCAATGTACGCACTGCGGCAACATCATCGAAAAGCGCTATAAGACGCTGCTGAGCCACTTCCAAATGCGCTGCGTCAGTTGCCGCGCCTACGACTAAACTTTCAACCCATAAACAAATATGGCAAAACAAAACAACAACGAAACCCCGCTCCCAACAGAAGCGGATCTCAAAAAAATCGTCAATCGACTGAGCAAGCGCGCCCCGGAAATCGCGGACGCCAAGGCCCAAGTCGAATGCGCTACGGTTGCCCTGCGCAACCTCAAAGCCAAGCTGGATAAGCTTGTCGCCGAGCAGGAGGCCGACGAAGATCTCGTCAAAATCTGGGCGGCGAATGAACCGGAACGCTTCGCCGACGCGCCCAAGGGCGTGGACATCGGCAAGGCTGTCGTCACCCTCAAGAAGAACCCGCCGTCGATTTGCAATCTTGAAAACTGGAGCGACGACGACGTGATTGCCGCCTGCGAAAAGGCCGGCCACGAAGAATACGTCCGTATCGTCAAAAAGTTCGAGCGCGCCGTCGTTAAGGCCGACTTTAACGGCAAGCGAATCGACGAAAAGGCGCTCAAGAAGCTCGGCCTGTACGTCAGCTGCGAAGCCGAATTCAAAGTAAAACTGAAAGACTAATCCCATGGCACAGCCGCTCACACGGACGCAGATCACTTCGCTCGCCATCGAGGCCCGAAAGGCATTCGACACGCTCGACGCGAGCGAGACAGAGGCCATTCGCGCCCGCCTCGCCGCCAAGCAGGAAGACGACGGAGATCCGTTCGCGTGCGCGGCGACGGTCAAGGCAACGGCCGTCTTTGAGGCGTGGCGACGGGAACAAACCGCCGCTGCCCTCAAGGCGGCCGGCAAAAAGCCGACGGACTCTTTCAAGGCATTGACTCAAAACGACTTTCTGTGGGTTCGCGCGCACTTCGTTCGCTTTTGCGATCCGGAGGCCGCAGCCAAGATTGCACAGACCGCGCTCGCCGACGACCGGAAGCGCTTTCTGTGGGTGATCGAACAGGAATGCAAGAAATCCGGCTGGATGCGGTTCCCGGAATATCCGCAAGGGATTTGCCGCGCCCAGTACGGATGCCGCCTCGAAAGCGCCCATATTGACCAACTCCGCCGAATCCTCTTCACCGTACGCAACCGCGCAAAAAATCACCATGAAAAAGCCTAAACCCGGCGACCTCTATTACACCGCCGAAATCTTCGGAGGCGAGTTCTGCATCCGCTCCCAGGAGTGGACCGGAAGCGCCGTCGACCAGCGAACATTCCGGATGGGATGCTGTTTCCCGCACACACCCTCCGGAAGAAAAGCCCTAACCGACGCCCTCAAAGGCGTAAAAACCCTCTTTAAAGAAACCCAAGACAACAATGTACACCCTTGAATCACGGCTTGAAATCGTAGGAACATCGGGCGTTTCGACGTTCAATGTTTACCGAGAGCTTGAGCAATTTCCCCAAAATCACATCTTCCGGAAACGTTTGGTTGCCATATTTTACGACCGAGCCGCAGCCGAAGAATACGTTAACACCAAAAACAACCAAACCAATGAACACACAAAATAAACCGCACCAGCACGCCGAATTAATCCACGCATGGGCTGACGGAAAAACAATTCAAACCCGGCTCAAAGAGTCGCAGGAAAAATGGAAAGACTTCCTGGGCTCGAACCTGCCGTTGTTTAACGACAAACACTTTGAATACCGAATCAAGCCCGAAAAGCCGAGCAACGATCCGCGGAAACCGAAAGAGGGAGACGAGTATTGGGCGTTAGACAATTTCGGAAACGTTTTCTTTTCGATTTTTTCCAATAATGACGATGAAAACCGCTACTCCTTCGGAAACTGCTTCCGCACTCGCGCAGAAGCCGAAGCCGCCAAAGAGCGCGTGAAAGCCGCACTGAAAGGCGAGAATGTCAATATCCCTACCAACGTTGTTAGAAACGTAGGTAGTCCCGAAATCGACGGCGAGAAAGAGCGTATTAAAGCGTTGCGGCATGCGGGCAGAATCACAGACGTTTACGATTACAGAACGACAGTGCTTGTGTCGGCCAACGACAACGCCTCAGGGGTTTATACGCATCGGCAGCACATCGCATTTTTCACGAGTTCATCGGACGCCGACGATAAACTCATCATTAGCGCGCTCAAACAAATCAAAGCGGAACAGGATGCGAGAAAATGAAAATCACGAAAGATTAATTTTTAAATTTTTAACGGAGGATGAGAAATGAGACGATGGAAACCTAAGAATGGAGAGCGTTATTGGTGGATACGCGCCATTTTCCCCCATATGAGGTCGTCGAAAGGATCGGTCTCGGTACTTCCCGACAGATGGCTTGGACATGACGGCGACTTAGTGTGTTTTCGCCAAGGGAACGTGTTTAAAACCAAAAAACAAGCCCTGAACGCAGGGAAAGCAATGCTCAATACACTCAAAACAGTTCAGGGGACGCAGAAAACGGAGGCAAAATGTGGATAATATCACAGCCGATGATGCGCGCCCTCTCAGAGAGCTTGCGCTCTTTGCTGGCGCAGGGGGGGTATCCTTGGAGGGAAGCTCCTTGGATGGGTCGCGTCGATATTATTTCCGGAGGCTTTCCCTGCCAGGACATTTCCTGTGCCGGAAAAGGAGCCGGGATCGACGGAGCCCGAAGCGGTCTGTGGAGAGAATTTGCGAGAATTATCAGCGAGGTTCGACCCCGACTCGTGTTCGTGGAAAACAGCAACCAGCTTGTTAAACGAGGACTTGCCCGAGTCCTCGGTGATCTTGCCGCGATCGGGTACGATGCGGAGTGGGAAATTATGGGAGCGGACGACGTCGGAGCCCCGCATCGTAGAAAAAGACTGTGGCTCCTTGGTGTGGATCGGAACGCCAACGGCTCGGGCGAGCGTCAGATCCGAGAGTTTTCGGGTCGGACGGCTCCCGACTCCGGCGGAATTCGCCGAAAGGGAGCGCTTTCTAACACCGACGGCGACAGACGCAAGACGCTCGACGCTCAAGCTGGAGTCGCTTCGGAAGCGATATGCGAAGCACCCGCAGGGGAACCTTGCGGAGCAAATTGCCATGTTCCCGACACCGACGGTCAACGGAAATTACAATCGAAAGGGTGCAACGAAGACAAGCGGAGACGGTCTTGCGACATTCGTGAAGAAATACCCAACTCCACGAACGAAGGGAATGTGCGGCGGGACCGGGAACCTCGAGCAGATGAACAGGCTTCAGGAAGCCGGAGTGATCTCCGAGTACGAGAAAAAGAAGATGACCGCCGGCAATGGTGGAGCGTTGAACCCGACGTGGGTAGAGTGGCTGATGGGGTGGCCGCTCGAGTGGACAGACTTAAGGCCATTGGGAACGGACAGGTTCCTCTCGTGGCAGCGACGGCATTCTGCAGGCTTTTAGGCCGCATTGTTGCCCGATAAAACAAAAAAACGCCTCCGGATTTTATCAGGGGGCTTTTTTATTTCTCAAACTTCCGCAACTTAATTTCTCAAAGTTGCGATTCAATTTCTCAAACTGTTTTCGCCTTATTTCTCAAACTTATGATTTTTTCGGGGAGTCGCGTTTCTTATTTCTCAAACTCTTTCGAGCCGCCGAAAATCGAAAAAACGGCCCGCGAGGCCCGAAAAATAAAGCCCTCCACCAATTTCTCAAACCCTATCGCTATTTCTCAAACCCTTTGAGCAAGATCAGTTGTGAGTTGCTTTCAAAACTTTGTTCCTTACAACCAAGACTACGCGAGGTGTTCACCTTTTGTTGTTGTGAGTTGCTTTCAAAACTTTGTTCCTTACAACCCCGGGGGCTTTTTGGTGCAAAACAAACCCGTTGTGAGTTGCTTTCAAAACTTTGTTCCTTACAACTAGGGCCGACTTTAACGGCAAGCACATCGAGTTGTGAGTTGCTTTCAAAACTTTGTTCCTTAGAGCTAATATTAAGTGGAAGGAGCCCCCGCCTCGCGGCGAGGGCTCCGGGTATGGTTGTCTGTCAGGTCTCTTTCGAGAGTATGAATTGAGTGGGGAACGGTGCTAAGGCTTTTCCACCGGAGCTCGTTTCCGTGTAGGAATAGGTGCCGCGTCCGGTGTCGGAATCGTATCCGGAAAGCGTTCCGGTGCATTCGTAGCGTTCCGCATTTCCCGGGAAGGCAAAGCCGTAAAGCAGGGTGAGAGTTCCGCCTTGGTACGAATAAGTTCCACGGCAATCCTTCCCGGCACGTTTTCCGACAAAAGAACCGTCAGGCGCAAAGAGAAACTGATTGTCGGCATTAAAAAGCATCCTTCGTTGTTCAAGTTGCTCCGGGTACTTTTTGAGATTTTCCCTTTCCGCGGCCACAGCTTCGCGACCGGCTCCGCCGCATCCGCAACCGAAAGAGACAAAGGCAAGTAGCAGTAAAATTCCTGAAATTGTATTCTTCATAATCAATAGGTTTGAGCTTTTTGTTTCAGCGCTAAGGCATACAGGTTTCCGTCCTCGAGAAGCATCAGCACCCAGGTTTCCCTCGGCTCTCTCTGCAGATTCGGAAGTGCCTGGATCCAAAGCTCGACGGGAATACCCCTCTCCCGCCTGAAATCGCACAAGAGCCAATCCGGATCCAGGCAAAATACGAATCCTGCCTTATTCAAAGGAACATCCGGCAAGGGAATTTCCCGCAATTCTCCGGCGGCATCGAGGTAGAGAAAATCTTCCGAATCGGCAACTTCCAGCGACAAAAATTTCGGAATGTCATCCGACTGCTTGCTGTCCGCAAATACTTGCTCTTGGCGCACCTCCACCGCGATTTCCCGGTTGTCACATTGAATAAAAATCTTTCCCGTACGCGGCTCGTTATTCGGCAAGCGGTCCTTCACGTAGAATTCCAAGACGTGCTCTCCGGGAACTCCATGAATCTGCTCGGCATAAAGCCAATCCGGGAAAGTTCGAATCCGCCAGAACGAGGTGGCACGAATGCGAAGCGGACGTCCGAATCCGGGTTCGGAGGAAAAAGTGAGCACGCTGACATCCGTATAAACGGAGAACTCGGTCTTTTGGAGCACCTCTACGCGCGCTCTGCGACGACCGTCCTCCGAAACAAATGATACGATTCCCTGGCGGTGCTCTTCCGAATTATTGCGATCAGGAGTCAGCGTTACGGTTGCTTTTCCCGATCCGCTCGCCGGAGAAACGCTCAACCAATCCGGCGCTTCCTCGAGTTTCCAAGCGATGTTCGATTCCAACTCCAAATCCCGGCCGCGATCATCGAACGCCATCGTGATGCTCGAGCTCTGAAGCCTCAGAAAGGGAGAATCGCCGCTTTGGTTCACGCGTAAATGCAAGTCCGTGTCGTTGTAGCGGAATACGATTGTCGCTTGACGCAGCTCAATCCCCAAATGCTGTTCTGCGGACAGAACAAGTGTATCGCTTCCGTTTCCGCCCTTCAATGAAAGCTTCAGCCACCTTGCCGAATCTTCGAGGACTTCGACTCGCCAGCGGCAATTGGTATCTACCGGCACCTCCACTTCACTTCCCAAGGAATTTATCGTAATCGAATTCGGCACCCGCAGGAAAGGCTCTCCGGCCTCCTGAGTAAGTGAGAGCCGCGTAAGCTCACGCCCGCTCTCGGTTTTAAAATAAATGATAGCGCTACGCTCACTGATGGTCGCATTTGCCGGGATTGACACAATCAGCTTGCGGTCCTGAATAAGCGCAAAAACCCAAGACGAGCGGCATTCGACGAGGAGGTTTTCGACATTCGTCGTCAGTTCTATTTCTCGCCTTCCCGCTTCTTTGTCAAAGCGAAGTTCGCTTGTCTTTAGAACAGCTTCCGGCGTTGCGCCTTCCTGAATAATTTGAATCTCGCGCGTGAAATTGCCGGCCTTGAGTCGGAGTGTCGTACTGCGTCGGCTCGCCGAGAGATTCGGAGCTGCGGTCAGCGTTATCCCCCTAACGCTTTCCACGGTCGAATCGGAAAGGCTTAACCAGGGAGCGGATCCCTCTACAATCCAAGAGGTTGTGCTTCCCGTAAACATCTTTCGTGTTTCTCCGGTACTCGGGAAGCTGACAAAATCCTCCGTCTCTCCCAGGCTCGGCGTGCTTCCGTCCTGATTCACCAGAAGACGCAATTGGCGGTTGCCGCTGCTTATACGGACGATTCCGGAGCGAGCGATGCCGGAGCTTGTCTTTATCGAAATATCTAAGCGAGCGCTTCCTTCACCGCTTGTCGGGTGAACCCGAATCCAGTCCTGAGCAGACTCAATCTTCCATGGGTGCGTCGAAGTGAGTTCAACCTGCTTCAGTTCACGCCCGGTGTGATTAAAGTTCAAGCTATTGTGATTAAGCTCGAGAACGGAAAACTCCTCCGAAGCGGCTGCGTTCTCCGCAGCCCGAATCTGTTGAAATGCATAGACGTCCACACAGAACGAAATCTCCTTTTTCTCCGTCGATTCGCATCCGACATTACCGCCGCATGCCTCCTCTTCCCCGCATTCGGCAGGAAGCGCTTCTCCCGAACACTCCCGACAATCAGTACTCCGACAATCGCTCCCGTTTTCGGCAACAATCCAAACCAATCCGGCGACGAGCAGGAGTGAAGCGGCTGACAGGACAAAAGCTAATCGTTTGCGAACTTCCATTGGCATCTATAATTTTACTATTTCTACAGGATTACAAGAGATTGAGTCTGCACATGTTGTACATTTTGAATGTAATTCCCGTCAACAACATTTTCACAACAAGAAAAGAAAATTCCGTCTTCTCCGATACAAATACATTCAGTCCGCGTTTGGCGGAAAAGAGAAGTCCGCGAAAATCATGCGGTGATCGCTTGCATAGACGATTGTTCCGTCGGAAAGCACACGCCGCGCCAGCGCTTCGTCGGCGACTTTCCCGCTTCCTGAGACCTTAAACGCCGCCAGCTCCGGAGAAATAAGAAAGTGGTCGAAGGTATCCTTTTCGTTCGTTTTGAAATAGCGGTAGGTCCAGCCGTCTCCGCGAGAATCCTTCAAATCGAGGCGTTTTAAAGTTCCCTCCTGTGTGAGGCAAATTACGGCTTCGCTTGCGGGAGCATCGTTAAAATCGCCGACGAGGACACAGAGGGGGCCACCGGATTCCGCAATCCGTTCCGCCGCGCGCCGGGCCTCAGCGAGCCGCTCTGCCGCGCATTCCGGATCGGCCTCACTTCGAGAGATTTTGCTTTTTAGATGAAGCGTAAAAACACGCAGACGATGCTCCCCCACAGCCACCTCAACACCAAGCAGGCCCCGTGACATCAGCTCCGTCTCCGGACAACGAAAAACCGTCTCAAACGGCACGGAGGAAATAATCCCGATACGCCGGCTTGAGTCTCGCGCCTCCAAACAAACGCGGTAAGGGAATTCCAATCCGGCTTCCCGCGATAAATCTCCGGCGAGCTGAGCCAAATGCGTTTCGTCGCCGATTTCCTGCAAGGCAACGATATCAGGACGAATTGCCGCAAAGAGTTGCCACATCGCCTCGCGTTCGGCAAGCGGCTTAGCCCAACGCCGTTTGTATTTTCCGTCCGCCGTATAGCGATTGGTACTCAGGTAGTTCTTACAATTCATTGAAGCGACCCGGAGACTTCCCGTCGCCTTTTCGGGCACATGCGGAGCGACAAGTTGCAACACCGCCGGCGTTCCCGCATCGTTGAAGCTCCGGGAAAGCAGGCAAAAAAATATTGCGCTCACCGCAAAGGCGAACGCAATAAAAAGGGTTTTCAGACGCGAGCGCATCTTCTGTTTGCCGCTATTAGGAACTTAGGGAAGCCACTAAGGTCTGTCCGTCGGCAATGCGAAATTTACCTTGGGCCACGAAAGAATTTTTCCCGGATTCCCGATCAATCCCTTCAACCAGAAAGGACTCGCCGTCAAGCGTCCCCGAAACGACCAAATCCTCGCCGAACTGCATGGCACGGTTAAAGTTGATTTGCAATTCCGTGAAGTGGACAAGCTTTCCGATTTTCTTTGCAACCCAGTCCAACGCGTACTGACAGTAGTACGAATTATTCAGATGGTCATTCAAATCAATATGAGAAGCGCGGATGTTGTGAACGACGGGATCCGAAGCATTCTCCGGAATCGGCAGCTTATCCAGATGCGGAAAAAAGTCCTCACGATCATCGTTGTCTTTGAGGCTCAGACCGAGTGCCGATGACGGCGGACGCGGACGCATCGCGGGAACTTCCACGCTGAGCCAAAAACTCGACGCGTACCCGAAGCGCTCTCCGGTCGTCGCCGACGAGAGGACAAACTGGCGTTTTGCGAAAAGACGATCGACGCCGTTGTGATAGGTTTCGACGCGAACGGTGTCGTCATATCGCGGAGAACCGTCCAAATGAATTTTCAGGCGGGAAAGCACCCAAATGAGCTTTTTTTCGCGGATGGCGCTCATGCCGAATCCGAGCTTTTCCGCGTGGACGGCGGCAAGATGCTGTAGGTAATCGAGCCAAATGTGGCGGCGCAGAGTGCCGTCCGGTGCGCACTCGTTCATGCGCACCGGAATATCGCAAATCAGAGATTTCGGAGCTTCCATCGGCCTACTTCAAATTTTCAAGCGCCTTCGCAAAAGCCTCAAAATCGTATTCGTAATCGCAGGTCCACTCCAGTTCGATGGCCGTTCCGTTACAGCGCAGAGCCAATCCGGAAACAGACTTCTTCATCAAATCCGCCGCAAGGCGTTGAAACGCCAAGGCGGAACGCAGAGCCTCAAGATCTGCTTCCAGAACGCTGCCCGCTTCGGTATCGGCGATGCTCTTGATTTGAGCTTCGATGAGCGCAACTTGCGTGCGGATCCCGGCACGGTCATCGCTGAATACTTCAAAGGCATTGTCTCCGGCAATTCTTTCCGAGAGAGCATTATAGGTCCCCTCCTGAGCCAGCGACTTCCCGTTGCCCTGAGCCAGCGAAAGCGCGGCGGACGCATCGAAAGCATTAGACGCATAAAAACCGGTCTTGCCGAGCAACGCGTACTTAATGCCGAAGAAGAACGAAGAATACACGTCCACGCCGTTCATGTTCTGCTTTTGCGCCATCGGGTTGTTGGGAGCGAAAAGCGCGGCAACTTTTTCATCCTTCATCAACGCGGTATTATCT
>JAFYWY010000011.1 GCA_017546455.1 Opitutales bacterium | reverse complement strand
AGGATCTTTGCAGAAATTTTCCCATAAACCGTAGAGTATTTAAGAGCAAAAGGTGAAATTTAGTTTCCGTTGTTTTGGGATGCTGATACCTTGTGAGCAGACTGTTTTCTAACTAAGGCGATTATGGTAAAAAATATTCATTATAGAACGTGTTTTCGTGTAAAATCCAAGCGACAGGAAGAGCATTCTTCAGAGAAGTTGTTTCGGAAGATTCAGCTTGTGTTTTGGAATTGGATAAAGAAAAAAGAAGAATCTTGCTCAGACTTTTTTTCTGATGAAGCCAAGAAAGAATTTTTCTTTAAGATGGATAGGTCTAGGCTTGGCGAGCAAAAAGCTGCTATTGATTCTGGGATGGCGATTTCTGATGAGGGGAAGGCGTGGTGTTTCCGATATTCTCATTACGATTCCAAGGTGAGAAATAGGCGTTGGTGCTTTGAGTCGGGGCTTCGTTATTTTAACGAATCGGACGACATCGTCGTTACTGTAACGTTAATGTATGAAGATTTGGAGTCGAATGTAATTTTTGGTGCAATAGACATGCCTGATCCTAGTGTTCCGGGCTGCATTCTTAAAATCTTTTCAATCGCTGAAACTCGCTTTACCTTTGGAGGGAATAATCAGAATTTTGGGGTCGGAAACATTCCGCTGAAAATGGAATGGACTGGACTGATTGTCGATTTTCTAAAATCAGATGTTCGACGATTCCCGGTGGTGGTTTTTAACGGAAATAAAGATTGTGCAGACAAATTTTCAAAAAGAATTGCAGGAAAAGCTATTTGCGTAACTATTCCGGAGGCAGGGGCGGATGTCTTTCAGGCGTTTGTCTGCGGTCTTGGCTTTGATTGTGACGGAGAGCGATTCTCTATTCCAAAAGACGGAATGAGAGTGTTTTTCCCATTCTCGAAATTTTCTCGGTCGTGGGAGCATCCTGTGATAATGCTTGATAACGAGGACGCGTTAAATCGTTTGACTAAATTGATTCTGACAAATGTTATTCCGTGTGCGGATTGGGCTGTTGCGGTTGAAAAAATGTCAGACATTGTCAGGTTGCGGGAAAAAGCGAAGAAAGAACGAGAGGAAAAAGAGCGCAATGTTCAAAGGGAAGAAGAGCTCAAGAGGTTAGACGAATTGCTTAAAACGAAGAAAGAAGCTCTTGAGTCGAAGAAGGATGCTCTTGAGTCGAAAGAGGAAGAGGTCGAGTATTACAAGGGGGTTGCAGAATTGTATGAAAAGGATGCACACCATTGGGAAGAAAAGTACAAAGATGCACAAAGCGAAATTGACGTTTTAAATCAGAATTCACAATGTTCGTATGGATATAGTCAGGCAGAAATTATAAATCGTGCAATGGAGCGGCTACCCGCAAGCTTTGAAGAGTGCGTTGAGATTGGTGAGTCGTATTTCTCAAATCTAGAGTTTTCAGAAGATGCGAAAAAATCGTCCTCTATCGCTTCAGATGGAAAAGATGCAAAGAGCGTTCGTATGCTGTGGCGAATGTTATGGCATCTTGATTCAACCTTGTTTGAGCTAAAATTCAAAAGTGGAAGATCTGTCGATTTTGTCAAAGAGTTTAAAAATAAATCCGGTTATGACTATGCGAAGGGTGAGGGGCGGATGACGAATGCAGATTCTCGATTGATGCGGGAACGAGTATTCGAACACAATGGTCTGCAGTTTGAAAAAATAATTCATATCAAGCCTCAAGGTCGATTAGATTGGAGAGTCTATTTTGATTACGATGAGATGAATCGAAAAATAGTAATCGGTCATATCGGAGACCACCTTGATAATGCGACAACAAGAAAGCGGTCGTAGCGCTTTCTTGTTGCTCATAACAGCCTTTCAGTGAAAATAACCTGAGCATGGGAACGCAGGGCGTGCGTTCTGGAGAGCGGAGTAGGGGGCTAAATTATCTGCACCCATCCGCAAGATTTTCTTTCGGTGACGCTTACATTGAAATATGGAAAATTCAGAATCACAGACAGCAAAGTTGGGATATTTTTTCGGAAAACTTCTGAGAGAACTTTCGGAAGGAAGTTCTGAAGCAGAGATTACCAGCCTGGAATTAGAGGCAGAGGCGTGGAAAGAAGTTATTAATCAATGCATCCCCTCTCCGGCAGTCCGGGAAGGTCTTAAATGTTCTATCCGGGATTTATGTGAACGCAGGAAGGCCGAGATACGCGCATTGTTGGCGAGTCGGGGCGTGGCGGGAACGTTTCGTTGATGCAATAACAGGCGGATGGCGGAAGAGAAACCTATCGTAGGAATAGAATAACAGACAGAATTAAAATATGACTTGACCGGGTTTCATATTAAATCGAAACTGCCGTCAGCTTATCAACTATGTGTTGAAAAAGTAACGTTCCCGTCGATGACTGTAAAGATTGTCGGCGGGAACAGTTTTTAATGGTTGCTTAGGAAGCGTTCGAATTCTTTACGAAGTTCGTTTATCTCAGACGTTTTTTGTGATAAGCACGGGCGCATTGAGAAGCCGAAGTCTTGGTTTTCTCGGAGTACAAAACAAAGTGCTTCCAATGCTGATTCATCCGTAGGGTTGGAGTTGGAATGAAAAACAAAAAACGTCGATTGATGCTCCGTGGCTCCGTGAGAGATAAATCGGAATTCTCACGGAGACGCAGAGACACAGGGCATAAAAGGGTTCTAAATGACGCGCTTCTGATTTATTCGTGAGGATTCGTGTTTATTCGTGGTTCCTTTTTTCGGGGGCGTGAGGGGCGGGGCGGATTTTGTTGTTGAATCCTACTGTGTGACTCGTGTTTATTGGGGGCATGGCAAGTTCCCAATCGCTTATTGTTTTGACGTTTCTCTCGGGTTTGGCGGTTCCGTTCGTTTACGGGGATGGCGGGTCTTTGTGGGCTCCCGGCGTTTCCGCGAATGGCGGTTGGATTGACGTGAACAAGGCGCATGTGCCGTATTCCTGGGAGGATGCGTCGGAGGTGGGCAACGGCAATACGAATTCCCGGACGGATACGAGTATGTGTTGGGCGGCGCAGGCGTCTAACATGCTTCAATACTGGCAAAATGCCTATATGGCGGCAGGAAACAGATTGCCTGACGGTGCGCCGAACGGCTTGGTTGTCGGGCGCGAGGATAAAACGCGGCGGCAGTATCAGATTTTCGAGTATTTTGTCGGGAGTTGGACGGATCGTGGGGGCGACGGCGAATACGGGATTTCGTGGTATTTTTGCGGCGGTTTTGCCGGCAACTACCCTACGGGCTACGGGTGGTCCGAGTGTTTCGGCGGGATGGGAAAGGGGGGCTTTTTTACGGATATCTATTCGACGCCCGAAGCTCTGATTGGCGGCGACTACAAATCCTATGATTTTACGCATAAAAACGATACGTCGGGCTTTAGCGATCTGCTCTGTTTTTCGTCGTTGCTGATTACGTGCCTGAGAGACGAGCAGGCGGTTGCCGGCCTGAATATTTACATTCCGCAGACGACAGGAAATTCCCTCAAGCATGCCGTAACGCTGTGGGGGTGCGATTATGACGCGGCGGGGCTTGTTTCCACGGTTTATCTGACCGATTCCGATGACGGTGAGGTGGCATTGAAAGCGTTTGGGCTCTCCGAGGATGCGGACGGGGTTTATCTCACGGATTATTCCGACGCGGGATTAACGCGCATCCAGGACCTTTCGATGCTTTCGGTATCCCGTTTTATGCCGATTCCCGAACCCTCGGTCTTCGGTTTGTTCGCGGGAATGCTCACGCTCGGTTTCGCAAGTTCCCGCCGCCGGAAATAGGCTTTCGGCAGACTTACGCTCGGCAGGCGAAAATCATTCGTGCTGAGTGGTTCCTTTGTTTCGAGGATTGAGGAGCGGAATAAATCTTATGGGTGCTCTTCTGCCGTATTAGAGGCTCTCACGGAGACGCAGAGACACAGGGTGTAAAAGGGTCCTAAAACGACACGTTCCCAATTTATTCGTGGTTCCTTCTTTTTCCGGGTTCCCCATAAAAATCTCGCGGGGAAAGGGTGTTTGAGGAAGAATGAAGCAACGATGGAACTGCACGACTCTCCGGCGGCGAATTTTGCCGATACGAAACCTCACTACGAATTGCTCGACGGCTTGCGCGGCATTGCGGCGCTGTTGGTGCTCGTTTATCACATTTTCGAGGGGTACGCGTTTGCTGAAAGTGTCAACGGCGCGGGAAGCGGCTTGATTACGACGCTCAACCACGGGCACATTGCGGTGGATTTTTTCTTTATTTTGTCGGGCTTCGTGGTCAGCTACGCCTACGACGACCGCTGGGGGAAAATGAGCCTCGGTTCGTTTTTCAAGCGGCGTCTGATCCGCTTGCACCCGATGCTCGTCATGGGCGCGCTTATCGGTGTCGCGGCGTTTGCTTTTGTCGGTTTTGAAAAATGGGACGCGTCCTTTGCGTCGCCGCTGTGGGTGGCGGGTGCGTTTTTTCTGACGATTTTTATGATTCCGGCCGTGCCGGGCGTGCCCTATGAAGTACGCGGGAACGGTGAGATGTTCCCGTTGAACGGTCCCGGTTGGTCGTTGTTTTTCGAGTATATCGGCAACATCCTCTACGCGCTTTTTATCCGCCGTTTTTCGACAAAATGTCTCGCGGGGCTGGCGGTGATTTCAGGCTTAATCCACGCGTGGTTTTTCGTTGGTGATGTTTCCGGTTACGGTTGCGTCGGTGTCGGCTGGACGATTGATAAAGTGAATTTCTGGGGAGGATTGGTGCGTATGCTTTTCCCGTTTACGGTGGGGATGCTTCTGGCGCGGACATTTAAGCCGAGGGGCGTTCGCGGAGCGTTTTGGATTTGCGGCGCGCTGCTCATCGCCTTTTTTGCCGTGCCGTATATCGCTCCCATGAGCGAGCATTTCAGCCTGAATGCGCTCTACGAGGTGGTCTGCATTGCGGTGTTTTTCCCGTTCATTGTGTGGCTGGGAGCCTGCGGGAAGAGTGAGGGCTTTACGGGCAAAATCAACCGCTTCCTCGGGGCACTTTCGTACCCGCTCTACATTGTGCATTATCCGCTGATGTATGTTTTTTACAAATGGCTCATCGACAAACAACGCTATACTTGGAGCGAGACCTGGCCGGAGGCCTTGCTCGTCATGGGCGGGAGCCTCGTGCTCGCGTATCTCTGCCTGCGCTTTTATGATATCCCCGTGAGGGCGCGGCTTTCCGGTGGAGCCGCGAAGCACTAAGTATCAAGCATCAGGCATCAAGCCAACTCTCTGCGGGAGTTCCGAATCGGGAAAGGGTATCCGCTCCGGCAGAGAAAAATGAATAAAACGTCAGCCGTAAAACCGGCGAAGCGCGTCACTGCCGTAGACCTGAGCTTGATGTCTGATGCTTGGCGCTTGTTTAGCGGACGCCGCGCTGGCGGAGGGCTTCGAAGAGGCAAACGCCCGTGGCGACGGAGACGTTGAGGCAGGGGACGCTACCGAGCATCGGGATGCGCAACAGGAAGTCGCAGGTTTCGCCCGTGAGGTGGCGGATGCCGTCGCCTTCGGCGCCCATGACGATGGCGAGTGCGCCCTTGAGGTTGGCGTTGTAAATGGATTTGCTCGCCTTGTGGTCGGAGGTTCCCGCGACCCAGACGCCGCAGCTTTTGAGCTTTTCCAGGGCGTTGCGCAGGTTGTTGGCGAGAACGATCGGGACGCTTTCCGCGCCGCCGCAAGCGATGCGCCGGACCGTTTCCGTGACGGGGGCGGAGCGGCGTTTCGTGATGATAACAAAGCTGACGCCGGCGCAGTCGGCCGTGCGCAAAATGGCTCCGAGGTTGTGCGGGTCCTGAATCCCGTCGAGGACGAGAATCAGCGGATTTTCTCCGGCGGCTTCGATGAGTTCGGGAATTTCGGACTCGTCGTGTTTGAGAATCGCGATATCGCGATTGTAGTGAGCATTGTCGCGTGCCATGTCAGTGTTTTATTCAGATTTTAAATCGCGGGTCATCAGGGCGTCGATTGCGTCGCGCGGGTCTACGTCGCAGTAAACGATGGCGTGGACGCATTTGAGAATCGGAGCCGAGATTTTTTTGCTTTGGGCGTATTCGTAGAAATTCTTGGTGGCGTAATAGCCTTCGACGATGCTGGTGCCGGAGGACATTTTTTGCATTGCGGCGCGGATACCTTCGCGGCCGATTTGCAGACCGAACTGGCGGTTGCGCGACCAGTCGGCCGTCGCCGTCGCAATCAGATCGCCCATGCCGCTGAGGCCTTGCACGGTCTCGGCATTGCCGCCGAAAGAGGCGATGAGGCGCGACATTTCGGTGAGCGCGCGCGTAAGCAGAGAGGCGCGTGCGTTGGCTCCGAGCTTCATGCCGTCGCAAATGCCTGCCGCAATCGCGTAAATATTTTTGAGGGAGCCGCCGAGTTCGACGCCGATGACGTCGGAAGAGCGATACACGCGGAAGGTAGCGTTGCTGAATTCCTGCTGGATTTGCTGGGCCGTGGCCTCATCGCAGGTGCTGGCAAAAACGACGGCGACGGGTAATCCGGCTGCGACTTCCGCGGCGTTCGTCGGGCCCGAAATGGTTCCGGTCGGAATGCCCGGAAGCACTTGGGAAAGGACGGATTCCGGCGGGAGGAAGCTGTCGGCTTCGAGACCTTTGCAAAGCACGAGCAGGGCGAGCGGCTTGCGCGGGTTGCTCTCCAAAATGGTCTTCACGCTTTCCGCCGTTGCGCGCAGGGCTTTTGAGGGACAGGCGAAGACAAGTACGTCGCATTCCAGGAGTGCGGGCGCGGCATTGGCGGCGAGCTGGATGTCTTGCGGGAATTCGACTCCGGGGAGATAAACCTTGTTCTCGCGGGAAGCCGCAATGTCCAAGGCCTGTTCGAGGCGGCGCGGAATCAGCGTCACGCGCTGCCCGCAGCGATTGAGGTGAATCGCCATTGCCGAGCCCCAGGCCCCCGCGCCTAAAATTACTACGTTCATGGTTGTTGCTTCCGAGAGTTTAACGTTTTTCCCGGACGTCGTCGCGGTAGGCGGAAATCGCCGTAACCGCCTGCGCGGACAGGTCGGCGTAGACCTTGGCAAAAGACGGTTTTTTCGGAGAAAGGCCGAGGATGTCGTGCATGACGATGATTTGTCCGTCGCAGTCTTTTCCTGCGCCGATGCCGATTGCGGGAATCGAAACGCTGCGCGTGATTTCCGCCGCGAGCTCGGGCACCATCATTTCAACGAGGAGCGCAAAGGCGCCGGCCGCTTCGTGAGCTTTTGCTGCTGCGAGGATTTCGGCGTATTCCTGTTCCGTTTTTCCGAACTTGCGGTAGCCGCCTTCCTGGAAAACGCATTGTCCCTGCAGGCCGATGTGCGCCCATACGGGAACGCCTGCTGCCGTGAGCCGCGCAATCGTCGGCGCCATTTCCGCGCCGCCTTCGATTTTTACGGCTTCCGCGCCGCATTCCTGCATCAGGCGCATACAGAACTTCAGCAAATCGGAAAACTCGCCGTGAGCCACGCCGAACGGAATATCCGCCGCGATGAGCGCGTTCGGGCGCGTGCGGGCGACTGCCGCCGTGTGGTGGGCCATCATGTCCATTGTCACGGGAACGGTGCTTTCAAAGCCGAGGACGACGTTGCCGACGGAGTCGCCGACGAGAATCACATCGACGTCCGCCGCGTCGGCGAGTCGTGCCGTTACGGCATCGTAAGCGGTAATGCAAACGATTTGCGATTTCCCCTTGGCTTGGCGCAGTGTTTTGGTCGTTCGTTTCATAGCAGAGAATCAAAGAAAGGGTTAAGCGACAACGCTCCAGGCAAGATTTTCGCCCGCAAACATCGGGACGACGTGTTCGCCGTAGCCTTCGTAAACGGCGGGCACCGGACAGGGCTTGTCTTCCAGAACGACTTTTTTCGGAGCCGTCTTGAGCCCGTAGATGCGGCGCGCGTTTCCGCCGACAAAGTCCTGCAACTTGTCGAGGGCGTTGTTCTTCGCAAACAAATCCGCCAGCGCGGGCAGGGCGACCGGAGCCGTGAAAACGCCGGCGGCGCAACCGCAGCATTCCTTTTTGTGGCGCGGGTGCGGGGCGGAGTCACTGCCGAACATCAGCTTCGGGTGGCCGGAGAGCGCTGCCGCCAGGAGCGCCGAGCGGTCTTCCGGGCGCTTGGCAATCGGCTTGCAGAACAGGTGCGGGCGCAACATGCCGCCGGCGACGTCGTCGAGCGTAATCAGCAGGTGCTGGAGCGTGACGGTGGCAAAGACATTTTCAAATTCGTCCAGAAGCGAGAGGGCCGCGGCCGTCGTAATGTGCTCCATGCAAATTTTCAGGCGCGGGAAGGTTTGTGCCAAGCGGCGGTAGGTCGGGAGAAACTCCGCTTCGCGATCCATGACAAATCCGTGGCTTTCGCCGTGGACGAGCAGGGGAATGCCGAGGTCTTCCATGGCGCGGAAAGTTGCTTCCGCCTCGCCGAAGTCGGTGACGCCGCCGTCGGAATTCGTCGTTGCGCCGGCCGGGTAAAGTTTGAGAGCGAAGAAAGATTCGCGGGCGCGGGCGGCTTCGAGGGTTGCGCGTGTTTGGTTTTTGAAAAAGAGAGTCATCAGCGGCGTGAACGACTCGGCGTGGGCTCCCGCGGCTTCGAGGATGCGCGTGCGGTAGGCATCCATCGAGTCAAACTCCGTGACCGGCGGAACCAGATTCGGCATAATGACGGCTCCGGAGAAATACTCGGCAGAGAGCGGGGTGGTGAGTCGGCACATGTCTCCGTCGCGGAGATGCAGATGCATGTCGAGAGGCTGATCAATCTCAATTCGCATAGGCTCAATGAAACGCTTTTGCGGCTTTTCCCGCAAGCCCGCAAATTTATTTTTGCCCGCCTGAAAAACTTTTTTAAAAAATTTTCAAAAAAGTGCTTGCATTAATCCAATAAAGTCGGTTTATTTATCCTCATTCTTTTTTGAATGTCGGGGCGTAGCGCAGTCTGGCTAGCGCGCTTCGTTCGGGACGAAGAGGTCGGAGGTTCGAATCCTCTCGCCCCGACCATTCAAGACTTTAAAAGCCCGCTAGGCCGCTTAAATAAAGGCTTTGCGGGCTTTTTCGTGTCTTTTTTGGGGGCTGTTTTTTTATGCAACGTTTGCCTGAAAATGCCCGTTTTTTCGTATAGTTTGCAGATTTTCGACAGACTTTTGACAGACTATTTTGAGCCTGAATCCTGATAAATAAAGGGATTTTTGACCATGCGTTTTTTAGTCTATCGGATTTGGGTTCTTCCATTCTGCTCGTCAGAATGCGTGTACCTCCGGCGCACATAATCTTGAGACAGATTTTGAATTTCTATAGGTAGCATTAAATAAAACGCCTCGCCGGGGAAACTTGGTGGGGCGTTTTTGTTTTTGGGAAGGGAGGTAGGTGTGGTCGCATTCGGAATCGATTTGCGCGATTTCGACTCTGTCTGCTTGTAGCAGGGGGCGGGCGCGTTATGAAAGATTCATTTGTCTTTTTCTGATTTTTCTGCAGAATGACGGGGCGAGGGTTTCCTCTCAGGAGCTCATTCATGCTTACTCGGATTTGCATCTAACATTAATTTCACATTAGCTATTTATGAAAAATTTTACGCGTCTATTTCTCATTGCAGCAGCAACTTCCGTTCCGGTCGTCGGATCTGCGGGTATGCTCGCGAATATGCTTATCGGCACCGGCGTCAAACTTACCCTGAAGGTTGTCTCTAAGGTGGTCGATAATCTTGACGACGTCCAAGCCCAAGAGACCATCGGCTACAAATTGGTCGGCGGGACGACGACTATCGGAGGAGAGACGGTTACGGGTGTCAATTCGGACAAAAATATTACCGGGGTCGAAGTTGAAATCGCGGGAACGACTCTGACAATCATCGGAACGACTGTTGATGTATCCACCTCGTCCTCCACCGAAGCAGTGAAAGCTGTCGGTGTCTATCACAACGATCATAACAGCGGTACGCTTAATGAGCTTTATAGCACCGGTCTGCGTATTTACAACGGGGCATCGATTAAGGCTTCTGTAGCCGGGAACAAAGACTGCTATGCGCTCGGGATTTACAGTGAAACTAACGGTAACGGCTATTTGGGGCCTGAGCCGGTTTCGAACGTTATCGATGATGCGACGATTGAGGCTCACGGTCATGATGGCGCTTCGGCAACGGGTTTATACGGCGGAAGAAATACCGTCAGCTCCGAAGCGACCGTTACGGTGTCTTCGGAGTCCGGGAAGGCTTATGGCGTTTATGTCCTGGAGACGGATTACTTTCAAGTGAGCGGCGAAGAAAGCCTGAATAAAAACCGTGTAGAGCTTTTGTCCGGTACGTTTAATGTGAGTGTCACAATCGGAAGTGCCGGAGCCGAAGAGGGATCAGAAACGCTCGCCGCCGGATTGTTCTCCGACTCCGGCGAAATCGGAACGATCGACGGCGCTGTTTTTAATGTGGAAAACAAGGGAACGTCCGCCGGGAACTACGCCTATGGTTTGTATCTGAAAGGTAATACGACCGTCGAAAAAATTTCCGATTTGGAAGTGAATGTTTCTTCCGCAGGTGACTTTGCCGGCGGTATTATCATCGACACGGCGCAGGACGAGAACGGAAACGTATTCGAAAACGCATCCGTTCCGGATATGGAAAATGTAAAGGTCACGGTGGTTTCCGCCAATGCCCGTGCCGTCGGGATTTCCCAAACCGGGGATGCCGCGACGAAGGTCGGTACCATTAGCGGCTCCATTTCCGTTACCGCAGCAGGTGAGGTCTTCGGCTACGTGCTCGGCCGGGATGTTTCCGGAGAAAGCGATAAGGACGGCGACGTGATGACTCCCGGCGGGGTGACTTTGTACAACGGAACGACGAAAGATTCCTCCGGCTTCGATATCGACTGGGAAAATATCACCTTGTCGGCGACTTCGACGGGGAATCAGTCCGGTGTGGAAGGCAGTCCCAAAGGCACGGCGGCATACGGCTTTTATGTCGGCGGAGATGCCTCGATTGACACTCCCGTAAAAATCAAAGAAATGAATGTCACCGCCGCCGGTGCGGCCTACGGAATTTACACGACCGAAAACGGGAATTTCCACGGGACGGACGAAACGTTTTCCTCCACATTCAATATCACCTCGACCTCAGGAAACGCTTACGGACTCTACGCCCAGTCCGCGCTTGGCGCAGAGGGGGGTATCTACGGCGATTTCACTGTAAAATCGACAGCGCTCGATGAAGCATCCGGCGCTTACGGCATTTATGTCTCCGACGGCGGGACCATCGGCGATATTTACGGTAATTTCGTGGTTTCTTCCGAGAACGGTGTTGCAGGCGGGATTTTCCTCAAAAACGAAACTTCCGGAACGCTGGGCACTTTCTACGGCAACCTGGAGGTGACGGGCGGAATCGATAATTCGGATGTGTTCGGTCTGATTTTCGGAAGAAACGATATCACCAAAACGCAGTCTGTCGGGATTTATAATGCGACCAACCAGAAAAACGATTCCTCCGGAATTACCATCGGTGCCGGAGCCTCCGTTTCGATGGGAACCACGGGCGATAATTCCACGGCCTACGGACTCTATGCGACCGGCCGGGCGCAACAGATGGATTTAAATTACAACGTTTGCGCTTCGGCAAGTAGCGGGAACGCCTACGGGGTTTACCTCAAGGACGGCGCCGGCTTAACGGCAAGTGAATCTGCCGGGGCGGGAGCAATTTCCGAAACCGGCAACGCTTACGCAATTTATGTGGAGGAAACGGCGGGTCCCGTCTCGGTGGAAAATACGTCTATCCTCGTTTCAAGCGGCAAGGGCAATGTTTACGGCATTCTCTACGGAACAACCGCCGATGAAACGGAATCTGTCGGCTTGTACTCGGTCGCCAACAAAAACTCCTCGGGAATCAGCGCGGGAGCGAATCTTTCCGTTTCTGCGGCTTATTCCGGGGCCGACAATACCCAATCTGCGTACGCTTACTTCGCAGCGGGGAAGATTATCGGCGACCTTGCTTATAACCTGTCGGCGGAAGCAGCGTCGGCAACGTCCGTCGCTTTGTCCTTGGACAATTCTGCGGCATCGCTTGTTTCCGGCAATCTTTCGGCAAAGGGGAACGATGCAAGCGCTGTCGTGTTGAAAAACGGAGCATCTGTCAAGGAGCTCACGAGCGATATTTCCGCGACGACCGAAAACGGTGTCGCAAGCGGCATTGTTCTTAAGGGTACGGCGACGATAGAATCCGTCAGCAGCAAGATTGCTTTGTCTTCTACGGGCTCCGGCCATCTTGTCGGAATCAGCGTGAGCAGTGCTTCGTCAATCGCCGATCCGATCGAAGGTTCCGTTAGCCTCGAATCGTACGGGACGGAAGCTTTGTACGGCTTGGTTTACGGGAAGAATGTAAACGACGGAAGCTCCGTTGCATTTTTGAATACCCAAACGGGCGATTCTTCCGGAATGGCTTTGGCATCTGACTACAAAATCACGCTGAACGATAAAAACGGTGCGGCGGATCGCGTCGTCTACGGGATTTACGCCGCGGGGACGGGTACAAATCTGTCCGAAATTTCCGGCATGGAATTAGAAATTAATTCCGAGTCCGGCACCACTTACGGTGTTTACGTCGAAGACGGAGCGAACATCTCCGCCATCAATGAGTTGAAGATCGACAATGTCTCCGTCGGGATTTGTGTCGATAATGCGACGGTCGGCACAATCGGGGCGGGAATCACGTCGGTCAATCCGGCCCAAGACGAATCGTCCGTAATACAGATTCTCAACGGAGGGGAAGTGGAGTCCTACTCCGGAAAAATCTCCGTTTCCGTTGAATCGGATGACGACGAAGACCATTACGGGATTTATGTCGGGAGCGGCTCAAAACTCGGCTCCTATACCGGATCAATTGAAATCTGCGGCGGCCAAAAAAATTACGCGATCCTGGTGGACGGCGGTACCGTCGAGGAGCTTGCCGGAGAAATTTCGACATCCGAGTACTCGGTGGGCGGAGCACTCCAAATCCGGAATGGCGGACACATTGAATCCGTTTCCGGGAAAATCACGGT
>JAFYWY010000095.1 GCA_017546455.1 Opitutales bacterium | reverse complement strand
GCGAATCCGAGGAAAGGGAATTTATACGGGAAAAAATCATCCCCTTAAGCTTGCAGCTCCCTACGAAAACACCGGCCATTCAATTGAAGGGGCTTCAGCATGGAGCTTCCGGCGAGGAGGTCATTTATGCGCTGGAGGATCAGACTCCTTTTTGGTTCAGGCAAATGCCGGATGCCTACTTAGAAGACGAAAATTATTTTTACGTTTGGTGTAAAGGTTTTTTGGGCGAAGGATACATTATCAACAAAAAGACATTCAAGTACTCCAGGTGGTACATGGAAAACCATTCCGACCCGCAGCTTCATGGTGCCTGACGCGACAATTGAGTTCCGAAAGCCGAGAGCGGATATCACAAGCGCCAGGAGGTTACGATGTTTGGTATTACGAAAACTAGGACAGCAATATTTTTCGGTGTTGCGGCTCAATTGTCGTGTGCATTCTTTTTGAAGAAGATCCGAGCACGAAATGCACAAAACCCTTGCCAATCCCGGTATCGGATTCCCCTAAAAAATACTTTGCTTGGCCTCCTCCAATCAGGAAAATCCCCAAAGGCGAAAAATTCCCTTGGGAGAAAATGAAAGATGTAGAGCGTGAACGTCCAAGCGAAGTTGAAGAAAGAAAATTTATTTGGGAGCATGTCAGGCCATTGACGGCAAAACTACCTCAACGAATTCCTCCGATGAAGCTGAAAGGGCTTCAACCCGGGGCTTCCGGAGAGGAAGTCGTCTGGGCATTAGCAACGCAAAACAGTTATGATGCCCGCCAAATGCCGGACGCCTACGTGGAAGACGAACATTATTTTTACGTTTGGTGCAAAGGCTTTTCTCAGATAGGCGAGATTATTAATAAAAATACATATGAATGCTCCGCTTGGACGACAGAAAAAGGCTCACCCAGGCTTTTCATTGAGTAAAAACAGAGACTAAGGCTATCTTATGAAACGAATAATTATCATTTTTTCTCATCCATACTTGTAGTAGTCGCGGCCACTATTTTGTGGATGGGGAAAGCAAACAACCAAGCGTTGGAACAAAATCAACAGCTCGTCGCAAAACCCTCAACGATTTCTTTTATATGTGGTTAAAAGAACAGCCGGGAAAGGGAGAAATGATCGAAAAGAAAACCTTCAAAGTTTATTCGTGGACGTTCAACGCAATCGAAGGCCCCTCTGAAAATGACTCCCGAAGCCGATGAAAACCAAACGCTTTCAGCTTCGGGAATCGGATAAAAAAACACCGGCACGAAAGTACCGGTGTTTTTTGAAGCCACGAAAGCCTGAGAATTATGCGAGGCGTTTGCGCCAGGCGGCAATTTGCGATTTGACCTGCTTCGGTCCGGGCATGCCGACGCGTTCCCGCGAAGCCATCGCCGTCTTCAGATCAAAAACGTTCACCCAGTCTTCGCCGAGCTTCGGGTGAATCTTTTTCACCTTTTCAACCGGAAGTGCATTCAGCGGCACACCTTCCTTTTCGGCGAGGGCGACCAAGTGTCCGACGACATGGTGCGCCTCACGGAACGGAACACCCGCACGCACGAGATAGTCGGCGACGTCCGTTGCGAGCAAAAGCGGATCGGAGACAGCTGCTGCACATCGATCCGCACGCATCGATGCTCCGGCGAGCGTTTCCCGCAACACATCGAGCGAAATCATCACCGTATCAAACGAATCAAAGACCGGCGGCTTGTCTTCCTGCAAGTCGCGATTGTAAGTCAGCGGCAAGCCCTTGACCATCGTAACGAGGGCGACGAGATTGCCGTGCAGGCGTGCGGATTTCCCGCGAAGCAGTTCGAGCGAATCCGGGTTTTTCTTCTGCGGCATGAGCGACGATCCCGTCGTAAAGGTATCAGGGAGCGCAACAAAGCCGAATTCCGAGGAATTCCACAAAATCAAATCTTCCGCGATGCGCGAAAAGTGTACGCCGCAGAGCGCGCAAGCCGACGCGAATTCGATGAAGGTATCGCGATCGGAAACAGCATCCATGCTGTTGCGCGTGATGCGTGCATTCCCGCGGTCATCGACGAAATCCATTTCAAGCGCAGAAAACTCGCGATCGATCGGCAGTGTTGTTCCCGCAATAGCCCCTGAACCGAGCGGCGACCAATTCGCATGGTCAAACACGGCGGCAAAACGCTCGCGGTCGCGAGAGAACATTTCGACGTAGGCGAGCAAATGGTGAGCGACGGAAACCGGCTGTGCGCGTTGGAGGTGCGTAAATCCGGGAATGTAAACCGTCTGATTGCTTTCGGCGACGTCGAGCAAGGTGCCGATCAGCGCGCCGAGCTTTTCAAAAATCTTCGCAGACGCATCCTTGAAAAACAGACGCATGTCGGTTGCCACCTGGTCGTTGCGAGAGCGTGCGGTATGGAGCTTGGCGGCCGCGGGAACGCGTTTCGTCAGCGCCTGCTCAATGTTCATGTGCACGTCTTCAAGCGCAATATTCCATTCGAATTTTCCGGCTTCGATTTCCTTCAAAATAGCATCAAGCCCGCGTACGATATCATTGCATTCCTTCTTCGAAATAATGCCGACGTGAGCAAGCATCTTCGCCTGCGCCTTGCTTCCGGCAATATCAAACGGAGCGAGGCGCGCGTCAAACGAAACGCTTTCGCTGAATTTAAGCATCAGCTCGGCGGGGCCTTGCGAGAAACGTCCGCCCCAGGTTGCCTGCTCTTTGCGAGCAGCCGTTTTTTTCGTCGAAGAAGATTTTTTTGCCATGGTGTGAAAGGTCTGAAGTTAAAATTAAAGATTAAAGAAGGATGAAGCGCTTGAAATCGTCAGGCATCGGCAAGCAATCGGGTGCCGACGCCTAACGGCCTTTATTCCGATTTACAGGCCGGCAGGAATACGGCCGGAAAAATCGTGCGCGCTTTCGAAAGCATGCGCGGCGGCGAGCACTTCACCGTCGGCAAGGGCTTTTCCGATAAGCTGAAGTCCGATCGGCATACCGGCGGCATCAAATCCGCACGGGAGCGAAACGGCGGGGAGGCCGGTAAGATTCGCGGGGACGGTACAGATGTCGCCGAGATACATTTTAAGCGGATCGGCCGTTTTCCCGCCCTGCGAAAACGCGGTCTCGGGAGTCGTCGGCGAAAGAATCAGATCGACGTCCGCAAAGGCCTTTTCGAATTCGTTGCGGATGAGCGAGCGTAGCTTTTGTGCACGCAGGTAATACGCGTCGTAATAGCCGGCGGAAAGAACGTAAGTGCCGAGCAGGATACGACGTTTAACTTCTTCGCCGAAGCCTTCGCCGCGGCTTTTCGCAAAGATATCGATTGCGTCGGTCGCACGAGCGCTGCGATGCGTATAGCGGATGCCGTCGAATCGTGCGAGGTTGGACGAGGCTTCCGCCGTTGCGATAATGTAATAGGTCGGAATCGCAAGCTCGATTGACGGAAGCGAGATTTCGCGGATTTCACAGCCCTGCGATTCGTACCACGCGGCAGCTTTTTTCACGGATTCGTCAATAACGGCATCCCCGCCGAAAAATTCTTTCGGCAAACCGATTTTAAGTTTTTTCGCAGAGGCTGAAAGCTGCGGGACGGTCGGCGTACGTGCGCCCGGAAGCGCCGTCGAATCGTGAGCGCAAGGTGACGCGAGCACATCGTAAAGTGCCGCGACATCGGCGACGCTGCGTGCCATCGGGCCGATCTGTTCAAGCGAGGAAGCAAACGCCACCGCGCCATAACGGGAAACGGTTCCGTAAGTCGGCTTAAAACCGACAATCCCGCAGAAACTTGCGGGCTGGCGAATCGATCCGCCGGTGTCGGAACCAAGCGCAAGCGGCGTCATGCCCGCGGCGACAGCAGCCGCAGAACCGCCGGAAGAACCGCCGGGTACACAGTCGGTGTTCCACGGATTTGCGGTCTTGGCAAAAGCCGAATTTTCCGTCGAAGAGCCCATCGCAAATTCGTCCATATTGAGACGGCCGAACACGATAGCACCGGATTTTTTCAAATTGGCGATGACGGTGGCATCGTAGGGAGAAACGAAGTTCTCGAGCATTTTCGATGCGCAGGTGCAAGGTTGTCCGGCAACGGCAATATTGTCCTTGATCGCAACGGGGATACCGTCGAGGGCGCCGAGGGTCGTTCCCGCCGCACGACGTGCGTCTGCGGCATCAGCCTGAGCGAGGGCGTCGGCTTCATCGACGGAGAGAAAAGCGCGGATTTTGCCGTCGGCGGCGCGGATGCGGTCGAGTTGAGCCTGCATGAGTTCACGCGCGGAAATCTTCTTTTCCGCGAGGAGCGTCGCGAGTTCGGTTGCCGTTTTAAAATTCACTTCGTTCATAAAGAAAAACTGATAGGTGAGCGCGCAGTGGCTTATTCCCCGTCGTCTACAACTCGGGGGACGACGATTTGGTCTTCACGGGCGGCCGGAGCGTTTTTGAGGAGCGCTTCGACGGGAAGCGTTTCTGCGGGAACGTCGTCGCGGAGCACATTGTAAACCGGAAACGCGTGGGCGCAGGGTTCGAGGGCGGAAACATCCACGGCGTTGAGTTTTTCAAAAAAGCCGAGAATGGTCTGGAAGTCTCCGGCAAATTGCTGCTTTTCCGCGTCGGAAAGCTCAATGCGCGCGAGCGCCGAAACGTGGTTAAGATCGATCTGGGAATCGTTCATAAAGGACCTTATTTGATTTTGAAAACGAGTTTCACGTAAAAAGTGGAGTCCAAGTGGCGGTTGCCGACGGCGACGATGCTGTTGTAAACATTGCTCATCCCGATGCGGATACCGACTTTGTCTTCGTAGTAGGCGGTTTCGAAGTAGGACTCGTGGGAAATAACGTAGTCGCCGCTCGGATTGTCGAGCGAAGGGCCGTAGTTGATTTTATTGACGATTTTGCCGAAGTCCGCGCTGTAGCGGTGATTCACTTCGAAGTCGCCCGTCGGTGTGCTGACGTCTTCAATTCCGGCGTCTTCTTCGTAGCTTTCGTAACGGAAACCGGCACCGCAACGGATATTCAGCGTCCAATTGCTTTGGTCGATGATGCCGTAACCGAGACCAAGCGCGGAAGTCGTAAAAAAGTTCTGCTTCGCGATTTTGTCGTAGCCGTTGTCCGTACGCCCGTACCATTGGAGCGGGGCGTAAAATTTGTCTTCGTAGTCGGCGATAAGATGGAGATTGTCCTGCGAGCGGTCTCCGTTCGTTTCGCTGTAATTGAAATTAGCGGCGAGGTGAAGCTTGTCGAATTCGCCGACATTGTAGGCATTCATCCCGAGAAGCCCCTGGGCAAAATCCGTCGTTCCGGACGTTCCCGTAAACCCGGCCTCGAAGGTAAAGGTCCAATGGCGGTCTTTTTTCTGAAGCGCCCGCTCGGCAGGACTGAGATCGCCCACGCGCCAGAGATCGGCCACTTCGTCCGTTCCCGCAGCAGCAATTCCGTGCAATGAGCTGATGCTGATCGTATTGCCGAACCCGGGAACGACCGTCCCGTTGAACGTCGCTCCGGAATTCGTCGTCATAAACACCGCCTCATCCGTCGAAAAATTTTCAATCTTTGCCATATCGATTTTAAAGTCGCTCTTGGCAAAGTCGGGAGCGATGACGAGCGTCCCGCCGGAAATGCTCTTAATTTTTCCGCGAATGAGCGAACCGTCCTCCAAACGCACTTCGTCTGCGGACGCCACATTCATTCCCGCACAACTCATAAGCGCGACGGCAAAGCCCAAAACTCTCGAAAAAGACCCGAACATAAATTTCGCCCCAATCTAATCCATTTCCGAAAACGGGTAAAATAAAAAGACTGCGGGAGGCACGTAAGCGACGCCCTCCCGTCTCCGTTCGGTGCAGAGCAAGCGCGATTGCGAAAGCCTGTTTTTCGTGGACAACCACCCGTCTCAAGGGAAGAATGGAGTCCCTGCTCAAGTAAACCTGTCACGGAAAACATCTGACACGCTTCATGCCGGAAATTTCCATACGCCAACACAGCCGAAACGCGTACCTGATCCGCCTGCCCGCGGAATGGGACGCCCCCAAATTTGCGGACTTGCCGAGCCTGCTTTCGGATCCGGCAATGCTGTCCTGCGGCAAACGCTTTCGGCTCCCCGGCAACGCAACACGCGAAGGTGTCGTCAGAACCTGCGAAAATCCGGAACGAGCGGAGCAGGCTTTTAACGCCGCGCTCGCACTTACCCGAATCGGCGCGACCACGCCCCGCCCGATTGCCCTTGTCGAACGCCGGGAAAACGGACGGCTGATCGAAGGCCACGTCATCTGCGAATACATTCCCGGTCTTTCGGATTTCCGTCGGGAGCTCGCTTACGAAATCCACGAAAAGCGCGACTGCGAAAGCCTCATGAAGCTGATCGAGGAGCTTGCACGTACCGTCCGCAAGCTACACGACGCCGGCATCCTCCACGGCAATCTGAACAACCGGAACATCGGAATCGTCCGACGCACAGACGGCTCCCGGCGCCTCTTCTTTCTCGGCTTAGATAATACCCGCGTCCTCCCGCCTCAAACACTGACGAACGAACAGCGCGGCCGAGACCTCGCCGCATTGGACATTCCGTCCGGCATCTTCAATGAATTTCTCGTCCTCTACGGCGCGAACAAAGCCTGCCGGAAAGCGGAAACCCAAGCACGCCGACAAGCCTCGAAACAGGCATTGCTCCGCCTGCTTCGCCACCCGATTCGCGCATGGGAACAAGGGGATACCGATAAGCTTCCCGCTCTCTTCCGCCTTGCCGCAATCCGCCGGCGGCAACGCAAGCTCTGGGTTTGGGACGAACGCTCCTCGCAGCCGGCTCCGCTGCTCGCCTCGAAAGACCGCCGGCTCCTGCGGCCCGCACGCAATGTAATTTCCGCGGCTTTCCAAATCCTCTCCCGAGGCTTTTCCGTCCACAAAGCCTTCCGCGAACTCAGCCGAAAATCCTTTAGCGAATCCGTTCCCTTCGAGGGAACTTTCGGAATCGCGCTTGAAGAAAATCCGGAGACCATGGACGCCCAATTGGCATATCTCGCCGAACTTCAGGGCGAACGCCGCCTCCCCGTTCTCCTGCGCGTTTATCATCACAAAGGCTCCGAACACCACGAACGCGTCATCCGCTGCGCCCGAGAGTTGCACTCCCGCGGCAATCCCGTAGCCCTCGCACTCGTCCAAAGCAGCGACGCTCTGCTACGCCCGGAATCCTGGGAAAAAATGCTCGACGACGTTTTCGAAGCCACCCACGCATTCGCGGATTTTTATGAAATCGGCCACGCCGTTAATCGCGGGAAATGGGGTATTTGGGATTTTCGAGACTATCCCCGCCTGCTAACCCCTGCGCTCAAGGCAAAACAACGCTTCCCGCATATCCGCCTCACGGGACCGGCCTGCATCGACTTCGATTTGCATTCCCTTCCCGCCCTACTCGGAAAAATTCCGAAAAATACGTTCAGCGCCCTTTCCCAACACCTCTACGTCGATCGCCGCGGCGCCCCCGAAAACCGCCAAGGGCAATTCGACTGCGTCGCCAAATGCGCCCTGCACCGCGCATTCGCCCGCGTCTATCGCTGCGTCGAAGAAAAAATCATCATTTCCGAAGTCAACTGGCCACTCCTCAACACCGGTCCTTGGTCTCCCGTCGGCCTGCTTTTCCCGAACTCCGGACCCTGGGAATCCCCGCCAAGCGTCTCCGAAGACGACTACGCGAAATTCATGATCCGCTACTGGCTTTTGACAATCGCCGGCGGACATGCTTCCCGACTCTATTGGTGGCGCCTCGACGCCCGCGGCTACGGTCTGATCGACGACACGGGAACACCCGACCAATGGCGGACACGCCCCGCATTCCACTCCCTGAAACAGTGGCTCTCCCTCCTGTCAGACGCCCGATTCGAACGCCGCCTCCCCTGCGACGACAAAGGCAGCTTTATCCTCGAATTTTCCCGCAAAAACGCCTCACGCTTCCTCGTAAAATGGGCTCCCGACTCCATGCCGGAAATCTCGCCCCCGGACGCATAGCGCCCTGCCACATTAAAACTGGGCTCTCGGCAAAGAGAATGGCGTAAACCTATGCGGCATTTCGCAACATAAGAATCTTGCCGACAGCCAAGTGTAAAAATGCGCCCTAATCCCGCTTGTGCGCCTCCGCAAAAATCTGCGTAATTTTCGGAGAGGGCACGGACCAAAAGCGCTGAGACGGAATACGCGAATCCTTGTCCTTGGCGTTAACGCTGGCTCCAAGCTTGAGAAGCGCAATGATACAAGCTTCATCCTCCCGCTCGGCCGCAAGGTGTAGCGCGGTATCCCCATGCTTGTTTCGGGAGTCCACATAAACTCCTCGCTTAACAATTTCGGGAATCATGTCTGCCCGCCCCGCGAGGATTGCGCGATGGAGGATTGTATTTCCGAAGCCGTCTTCAGGCACATCGGCAAGACTATCAATCCGCGGAAGCAGCTTCTTCAACAAGTCAAAATCATTGCGTTCACAGATGTGGAACAGCGCCAGCTTCTTGTCGGCTCCGTAATCTAAAAGCAATTTTTCAAATTCCGGCTTATCCCACAAATACGCACAAACAAGCGCCGGATGATCCGTACCGTTTGCCCGCGCATTCACGTCCACGCCATAATCGAGAAGTGCCTTGGCGGAAGCCGTGAACACCTGATTATCTTTAAGCTTACCTAAGCAATTTTGAGCATACCACTCCGGATCCGCTTCCCGCGGATGCGGCGGATTTGCCAACAATTCTTCCAGCGAAGTTTCTTGAAAGAAATCCGAAGCAAGAAAGCTTCGAATCTTTTCGAGTCTCTCAGTTTCCTCCTCAAAGCGCTGTTCCGCATCGGCCTCGGCATCATGATAGCTTCGGACAACATCTGCGCCTCCGGAAACATTTGATACGGAAGCCTTTTCAAGCGAACGCTCCAAACGCAAAACCTCCGCGCTTAAAACGCCTTTCACGCGTTCGCAGAACACTTTTCGATGAACCTCCTGCCGCTTCACGCGTCGTTCCCAGAGTCCCTTCCATTTTTCTGCAAGTTCCCCCTCAAACGGGAATTCTTCATAAAGCTCCCAAAGCTTGGCATTATGTTCACGCGCAATTGCATTTTGAGCCTCAATTCCCGCATTGATTTTAGCAAGCAATTCATCGCCGTTCATCACAAGCTCCATCGCTCCGAGATAACGCCCGACATCCTCGCCCTGTGCGCCCCCGCGTCGAAACGCGCGCTCTTTCTCTTCCTGAGTCGCTTCCTCATGAAATGTAAGTGAACCGGAACGAGTCGAAGCGCCTAAAAGCCAGCCTCCGAAATCCGTAGCATAATCTCCGGCTCCGGCACCGCCAAAAACCATTCCGGCACGTGCGCTCGCATGCGACCAACGCACCGTTCGAGACTGCTTAGCTTTCGCAAGGATTAATTCCGAAACAGCCTTCTCTCCTTGCGTGCGAGCCGCATCAAGCTCTGAATTCTTCAAGAAGAACTCAAAAAAATATTCCTTGGGAAGAGGTAAAATCGAACGAAGAATCTGACCGTTAAAAATACTTTCCCCGCGACCGATGAGCTGGATTAACGCCAATTCCCCGTCCCACAAACCATCGACAACATGCGGAAATGTATCGCGCACCCCTCGGCGTGCAAGGGCATCCATTGTCCACTTGTCCTGCTGCCCTTTCCATTCATTCTGCTTTCCGGAATCATCTTGGGCCCCGGCGAGCAAAACGCGCATGTTTGCGCCACTGTTTTTTAAGAGGGCGATAAATTTCACATACTGCAGGTTCTTTTCTGCGGCATCCTTAGCCTCGCTCGCTTCCGAGGTCAGACTTGAATAAATCTGCGCTGCGGTGAGAGTACTTTCGGGAAGCTCCGCATCCTCGCCCAAATCCTTAATCTCACGATAAAAAGCTTGGGCAAGCTCAAGCTCTCGCGCTTCGAATTTCGCCATTGCCTCGGCATTCTCTTGAGGCGACTTCGCAAACATCTCCGCTCGCTCCTTGTAAGCAGCAGCCACCTTTTGGACTTCGGCAAGTCGCTTTTCCGCAAAGCCCGCCTCCTCAACATTCAGTTTCACCGCCGCATTAACCTCCTCAATATTTCCGTAACGCGGAAGCGCAGCATCATTTTCCGCGATGCCGTATTGCCCTCGGAAATAACGCAAGGCCAGCGTTGCACAATTTTCACCGAACGCATTCACATAATTCGGATTGGCGCCGAAGCGAAGAAAAAACGCCGCCCGTTCACAGTCTCCGCTTCGCGCGGCACGCTCCAAAAGGTTATCTTTTTCATGCTGAGAAAAACTTCCGCCACTATGCATGATATAGGCGCAAAGCGCTTTGTCGTCGAACCAATGCCAAACAGCCCACATTGCCGCCGACCAACCGGAAGGATCCTTCACATTCACGTTCCCGCCTTTTTTAACACAGTTTTTAACGGTATCCAAATCCTTCCCGTGCGCAGCCTTGAGCAATTTCAAATCAATGTTCTCCTCCGGCCTTGGCTTCGCAACGGCAATGGCCTTACGCGGCGGCGATTTTCTCGGCACCTGACAGCCCATCGGTAGGACAAAAGCAGCTAAGGCAATACTGGTAAAAACAATCGTTTTAAAATTTTTCATCGAACAGTCTCCTATCTATAAACTATTTGCTTTTAAGACGCTTCAGCACTTCCGGAACAAAGGGATCTCGCTTCCCGGACGGGCTTTTGGCATAGCTCTGTAAACGATTTCTCATCGTCAAATCCGTCCGAAATTTTTCGAGCGCCATCCGATTTCCTTGCGACGCCGCACGCAGAAGCACTTGGAAATCATCAAGCTCAACGCCTCTATGCGCCACCGTCTCTTTCCCGCGAGTAACATTTGCCACCCTCGCCTCCGGAGCAGGAGCCTTCGAGGAACCGGTTTTGGGGGCCAAATCCGGTTTTTTATGAACCGCCTTCACTTTTTTCGGAGATTGCCGGACATCCCGAAGCGCCGTCTCTCTCTCCGCTTGTCCCAAAGCACTTCCCTGCTTTTTACGAAGCGCCGCAAGCGCTTCTCCGCCACTCCGCGCGCTCATCTTCGAGTCTGCCCGAAGCATCCACTGCTCCGAAAGCAATGCATCTTTTACCACGTCGTTCCCACTCGCATAACGTGCGGCAAGCTCGCGCTGAGCAGATTCTTTTCCCGCCATCGCCTCTTGCGCTGTTTCCTCGGTTCCGGAAAGCACCGTCCCCGCAAAACAAGCCAACATCAATGGCAAAATTCCTTTCCGTATCACATTAGAAATCATAAACACCCTTCGCTAATTAAGTTAGAAAGTATTTAATCTGCTTCTCCGACAGCAGAAACATTGCTCAAAACAACATTCCCTCCGCAAAAACTCATTTGCTTCTCGTCGGCTAAAAGCAGAGGAATACAAACATCGTCTTCCTTAAACGACCTTGAGGCACCGGCCCGACTATCCACAATCAGCCCGGGCACAATCCCGGTAAAAACGTCAAGAAAGAGCCATCCATTCACCCCTTTTTTCAACTCCACACACGTATCCGCATAGCCTTCCTTCTTCAGCACAATATACGGTTCCGTATTCTGGTCTAAAGCAATCGTACAGGGGGTTGTCCCCGTAAAATCCCCGTTCACAAAAACTTCTGCACCCGACGGGGATGATTCAAAATCAACACTCTGAAACGTCCCTGTAATAATTGTTGCACATCCGCAATGAAGTAAACTAACGAGTATCCCTAAGATTAAGCTCAAACAACTATTTTTCATCTCAATCCTTTCACTGGTTTTTGTATTCAACAGGAACGGTAATCGACAAAGGGCAAATTGGCAGGAGCTCCTCCGGAGCCTCAAAGCTCTTTGAGACTTCACCCAAAACCGTCAACGCTTCTTGCCCGACGCCGACTCCTTCCGCCCGTTCGAGAACATACGACACTATGCGCCCATTTGCATCAATATCTACCCTTATCCAAGCAGTTCCTACAACCCTAACACCTCTCCGAATGTTCGTAACTGAATCGTAGACATATCTGAAAACCGGAACGATATGATTTGAAGCTTCTTCGATAAGTGCGTTGCGCATCCCCTCCAACTGCGCCCGCCCTTCATCCGTAGGATTCAGATTAGACAACTTCACATTCCCCTTGTAGCAGCGCAATTGAATCAAATTTTCGCTTAGTAGCGGAACAACAACATTGTCTTCCGTATACTCATTCGTCGCACCGCTTCGAGCATCAATAATCCACCCCGTAAGCGGGAATCCAAGAGCAAAAAAAGGCACCAATCCCAGATTCAAAAGGGTTGTTTCATTCCACTCTGTCTCGATCTCAAGACGCGTATCGGCATAGCCATCTTTTTTTAAAACGACGAGAGGATGCGAGTCCCGATTCATTTCGACAGTCGTGGGCGTATTCCCAACGAATTTGCCGTTCGCATACACCGATGCTCCCAGCGGGAATGATGAAATTTCCACTTCTTGGGCAGGACCACTAATCATTGCAGCACACCCACTCAACATCCCACAAAAAGCAAGAGGAGGAAAGCATTTCAAAATTGCATTGCGACAATGTTTCATACCAATGAAATTGATACTGTGCGTTAAATTTGGCAGCGGACGAAAAAATCCTATTAATACGTGTATTTATACCCGAGAGAAAATGCGCTAAAGCTCTGTTGCCCTACCGAGAGGCTCTCGTTCACAAATGTATCAATTTTCGACTCGGCCGTGCTCCCAAAGAATGTGTATCCGAACGTTATTGCATGGCGTTCATTAAACGCCCATTCCAACCCGACACCAAGTCCGTAAGCCAGACCAAAACCGGGATCAGAAGTATAAGCCGCATCTTCAATCAAGAATACGCTCCCGCCAATACGCCCCCCTGCATAAACAGAAAAGCAATCATTAATGTGCCAACGAACATTCATTCCAAACGAGATTTCCGCCAGAAAAGCACTATATTCACTGAAAGAAATCCACCACGAACCATGATGCAAATATTCACCTTCCCCATATGAGTAACCACAGAGACAGTACAAATCACAAGAAAGATCTTCAGAAAGCGATTGGTTGCCCCCAAATTTTAAATTAAGACCAACCATATCGGCAGATGTGCCATAAAGCATGTCTTTAGTAGGCGACACGGAAAGAATCTCCGCCTCCATGAAAAGTTTCCACTCTGCCTCTTCCTCATCGTGCTGAAGATCAAAATTTGACCAGAACGAACTGTCATTTTGAATCTCCTCTGCCTCAACAATAGCTTTCTTTGTCTGTACCTGCTTAGCTCCTTTTGTTTTTCCATCGATAGAAACCGGCTTCTGCGCATAATCCGTTTTTTTAGGTTGCTTTGCCGGAAGTGAGCCGCGGAGTCCTCCGGTATTCAACCAAATGGTTTTGTTAATGGCTTCCGATTCCGAAATTGCGCAGACATCGGGGAGTGCAAACAGAAGAGCACTCGCGCTAAGTAAAACAGATTTTTGGATCAAATTCATGATTGTGTTAGTTAGGGGTAATGGGGTTCGCGTTTGAGAAGGGCAAACGCCCCTCTTTGCATTACAAAGAGTTGCACTAAATACAAAAAGTTTCAAGCCTTTTGTTTCGCTTTGTAGTGTTTTGCACGACAATAGCCTGCATGAAGCCGAAAAAAAACGCTCAGATGAGTATTCGCGTAGACGATGAGTTCATCTCTCGCATCAAAAAATTTGAAGATGAAACAGGAGTACCGATGGCGACGCTTGTACGAGCAGCAACAGAAGCTGCGCTAAATTATTACGATCGTGCGGAGTCGATTACATTTCCGCTGGAATGTCGTCCGCTACGAAAAAGCGAAGCTTAAAAATCCCGCCTTAAAAGGCGGGATTTTTATTAGCGAATCACCACATCGAACTAAAAAACAAGGACGGACGGCACCTCTCGGAACCGTCCGTCTGTTTTCTATCTCTACTAACTCTAACTTCTCTATCTAACCCAAAAACATAAATAAAGCGCAGCCGATTTTATTTTTTGTCTGCGTTTTCCGTTTTTTCTTCCGGATTCGCTTTTTTTTCGGCGGAGGCGAGCGGACGCAGGTGGGTCATCCCGCGGATGATAGCTGCAACATCCGAAGGAATTGCGTCGATTTCTTCCTGCGTGGCGCAGGGGCCGCGGAAGATTTCACCGTCTTTGCGCGTACGGACAATCACTTCCCGCTTGTTGTTTTCCCGCGTGAAAACGACCGTATTATCATTGTTCGAAAAAACTTGGGAAGAAGTCGTATTCACGGGCAAATCGGCAAGCTTTCGGGCAAACCCGCGCTCAATACGTTGCGGAAGGTCCAAAACTTTACGGAAGCGCTCGACGACACGGCGCAGTTCATCGGGAACATTGTTGTCGAGCTGCGTGCGGATGATGATGCCGTCGGCGGTCAGCGCGATCCGGTTTTTGAGGTCCGCATTCTTGGAAAGCGAGATTTCCCGGCCGTTGACGACGATGCGAATGTCGTCACGCTCCTGTGCGGCCGGAGCAGCAGGTTCGCCTTCAGCCGTGCGATTCAGTGCATGGCCGTCCCGAACGCCCAAAGTCACTTTCGAATTAAAGGTTTCCTTTCCGCGCAGGAAGCGCAATTCCACCAAGTCGCCGGGCTCATAAGTTCGCAGGAGCGCCGCAAACTGGCTCGGAAAAAAGAGTTTTTGTCCGTCGAGGGTAAGTAGCAAGTCTCCGACTTTCATTCCGGCCTGTTCGGCGGGCGAGTCTTTCTTCACGTAAACGACGGGAAGCCCGAATCTGGAAATCGCGCGGACCCGCGGATCGACGTTGTTACCGAAGGCGACACCCAAAATCGGAAGTGAGCGCTTGCAAATTTCCGCTTGGCTCGAGTTCACTTCCACTTGAGCGGAAGCCGGCGATTCGGCAGCGGGCGTATCGGCCCAAACGGGGACGATTCCCGCAGTAAAAAACAGCGGAACAAGCAATTTAACTTTTTTGAAAACGTGCATTCAGGCTTCCTTTCTATCGGATTAAAACTTCGTTTAGTAAACGGCAACGACAGTCGGAACGGTCTCTTCGAACGGGAGGTATTCGACGAAACTGCTTTCCGTGCGGGGATCCCGCCAACGTTTCATGTGGGTATAAATATAGCGGATTGGACGAATGAGAGTCCCGTCATCCCGCGTCTCAATCGGCAATTCTTCGACATTGCACAATTGCTTTTCCGTGCTGACCAGCTCGTAGCAGGGGAAGTGACCTTCGCTACTCGCGAAATGAATCCCCACAGCTAAAGCACAGGCGGCGCTTGCGGCGGTCGCGGAGGCGGCAAGCCAACGCGGGAAACGCATAAAGCGCCCGCGGGCCGCCGGTTTTTCAAAGACGACTTCGTTCTTATTTTCGTCTTCCGCCAAAGCCGTGGCGACTTTTTCAAAAAAAGCGTTGCTCGGCGCCCGCGGCTGCAGGCGCGACAGAGCCGCTTCAACAT